>CABUXL010000013.1 GCA_902495525.1 uncultured Collinsella sp. | reverse complement strand
TGCCATGCGCGAGGACGGCCGCAGCTTGGACGAGACCGAGGCGCAGATCCGCGCGACGCTGCCCGACGCCCACCTGCTGCTGATTCCCCGCACGCTCGAGAATCTCGTTAAGAACGGCCGCGCGCCCAAGCTCGCCGGCCAGCTCACGCAAATGCTCAACATTCGCCTGGCCGTTTCGCCGGAGTGGAAATCGGGCGAGATCAAGGCAATCAAAAAGGGCCGCGGCGCCAAGCGCATCGTCGCCAACACCATGGCAGATTGCCTCGCGTTTTTGGACGAGCACCCGGGCTCAAGCGTGCGCGTGCTCACGACCGGCGCCGCCGAGGAGCAGGAACTTGTCAACGAGGCGCTCGCGGGCCAGGACTACGTAGACGCCGGCACCGGCCCCATCGGCTGCACCATCGCCACCCACGTAGGCGTCGACGCCATCGCCATCAGCTACTGCCCCCGCTACCAACCTGCCAAATAGGGACAGGTTTATTTTGGCATGTTTTATCTGGGCAAACGTCCAGCGCCAACAAATACCAGCCTGACTAGATCGGGCAGGCAGGAGCTATCGAACAACCAAGGTACAGCCAGCCGTAGCAAAGCCATCATGCCGGTGCACCCCAACTCAAGGCGCGCCGGCATCCCTTTAGGAATTGCGGTGGGAAAGGGGCCGAATAGTCGAAAGACAGCGAACCGCCGAATGCCGCTCACGGAGCGGCACCCCACTATCACCGAACCAAAATCAAAGTCGAGTATCTCAAATAGCCGAAATGGCGTACCCTCATCCCAATGAACGCAGACAAGAATGGCATTCAAATGAGCAACGCCGTGCATCAATACGCCCTTTTCGGGAACGCCTTATTCAAACTCAATAAAACGGTTGTCCACGCTTCGGATCCGCGTAAGCAAATCGTCATCTGTAGCAACGGTCCAGACATCCGTTACGCGACACTCGAAGAATGGGACAAAGCCGGCAAATCTTTCAACGAACATGCACAGACCGAGGGCATCGTTACCAGCGCGAGCCCAGCGCGCGACAAACTCGAGCTCTTTCGCAATCTATTTTCCGGTCGCAAAGATGTGCACGCTCACGGGTATCGCAGAAAAGACGGGGGCATCGGCTATACACCCGCCTGCGCAAATGAGTGGAGGCCAGGCATTTGTCCCAAAGCAAACCATCAGAGAATTAAATGCGCTGAATGTCGCAGCCGCACATTCCTTGAGCTGAACGATGCCGCCATTATCGCCCATTTCAAAGGCAGCGACGACAGGCTCCGGGACGTCATAGGTCAATATGTTCTCGACAAAGACTGCAACACGAATGTCCTTGTCATCGATTTTGACAAAGCCGACTGGAAAGAAGCGGCAAACGCTATCAGGCTTGTCGCAAAGAAGCATGGAATCGATGCAGCGATTGAGCGATCGAGGTCAGGCAACGGCGCGCATATCTGGTTTTTCTTTCTCGAATCTGTGAGCGCAAAGACCGCGCGGGATTTTGGGAGCTGCCTTATCATCGAAGCGGCGGCGCTCAACAAGTCAATCACCTTCGAAACCTTTGACCGAATGCTACCCGCGCAATCCACCATTCCTGAGGGCGGCTTTGGAAATCTCATTGCGCTGCCTTTTCAGGGAAAAGCGCAGCGGAAAGGAAACAGCGTATTTGTTGACGAACGATTCGAGCCCTTTCCCGACCAATGGCTTTACCTTTCGCAAATCCAACTAATCTCGCGTGCGACGGTGGATCGTCTGATCGAGGACACCGAAAACAAACCGCTTGGAATAGCAACAGCTGCAGCGACAAACAAAACCAGGCGCAATGTCCAAAAGCCACGAAAGCGGCTCCCGCTCACGCCACGAGACTTCCCCTCGAACCTGCCCGTCACACAAGCCGATATGCTCTACATCCCCGAAAAGTCTCTGAGCCCGGCAGCTCAAATGGAAGTCCGCAGGCTTGCGACATTTGCCAACCCGGAGTTCTTCCGTGCGCAATCTATGCATCAATCAGTATTCGGCAAACCGCGACTCATAGACCTCAGCGAACTTAGAGATGGCCGCGTCGCGATTCCCAGAGGCTGCAAAGCCCAACTTGAGCAGCTGATTCAAGAAGCCCACGTTACTGCCCATTATTCAGACGAACGTAGCACGGGCAATCCAATTGAGATGGCATTCAAAGGGACCCTTCATCCCGAACAGCAAATTGCCGCCGACCAGATGCTTGAATACGAAGACGGAATCATGTCTGCACCAACGGGCTTCGGTAAAACCGTCATCGGAGCTTATCTTATTGCCGCCGTTGGTCTTCCGGCGCTCGTCATTGTTCCAAAGACCGCGCTCATAGCCCAATGGAAATCGCAGCTCGAACGATTTCTCGACATTACGGACACCAGAGAGCCGGTCCGAACGCCAAAAGGACGAATCAGCAAAAAGCAACCTCCCCTTATTGGACAAATCGGAGGGGGCAAAACCGCCGTCAGCGGCCTTATCGACGTCGCTTCCTTTCAGTCGCTATCCGGCAAAGACTCCCAAACCGGGGAGCCGATAGTTAAGGACCTTGTTTGTAATTACGGCCTCATTATCTGCGACGAATGCCACCATGCTGCCGCGCCTCAGCTCGAGCTCGTCCTCAAGTCCGTTCCAGCCAAATATGTATATGGCCTTTCCGCGACACCCGAGCGCTCCGACGGACTCACACGCGCGCTCTCGATGCTCTGCGGCCCGCTTCGCTATGCCATCGATCCAAAAACGCAGGCAATTCAGCAGGGCATCCAGCGCATCGTGCGGCCGAGATTTACCGGCATTCGGCTACTTGCCTACGAGCCGGGTGCAAGCTTCAATCAGATTCTTGATCTGCTGTGTGCACATGCGGCAAGAAACGAATTGATTGTCGATGACGCCCTCGAAGCAGCGTCAAACGGTCGGCATCCGCTCATACTATCCAAAAGGAAAAAGCATGCTGAGGAACTGTTCAGGCTGCTTAATGATCGCAGACACGAACCCATACTCTTAACCGGAGAAATCGGTGCCAAAGAAAGAAAAACGATACTGAACAGTCTTCCCGGCCTTGAGCATGAACATCGAATCATCGTCGCCACCGAAAGCCTTCTGAGCGAGGGCTTCGATCTGTCCTACCTTGACACCCTATTCATTGCCACGCCGATATCTTGGGACGGCAGTGTAACGCAGCAGGCGGGCAGACTGCACAGAAGCCACGAGGGCAAGCAACAGATTGAGATATTCGACTACATTGACCTGTCGATACCCATGCTCGCTCGCATGTACCAGAAGAGACTCAAGACGTACGCCAAGCTGGGCTACGAAATTTATTCAGCAGAGGACAGTGAGCAACCCGATTACAACATTCTCATAGAGCCAGCAAACGCTATTGAGGCATTAATTAAAGACATCACCGGTGCCACAAAGAGCGCCTTCATAGCCGCATCCTACGCATCCGCCGCATGCCTCGCGAAACTCACCGCCACACTCGCAGGCGCAGCCGCCCGTGGGATTACCCTTGAGATTTATGTTGCCTCAACTCCGCGCGATGACGCGAAAGCGATTTTTGCCGAGATGAACGTCGACTATTCCGTCAAGGCCAAAGGGCGGCTTTGCGCGGCCGTGATTGACGAGGAAACTGTCTGGTACGGGACTATTCCGCTGCTGGCATTCCCCAAGAAAGAAGACTGCAGCATCCGTTTCAAAAGCAATGAAGTCGCCGCTGAGTTTTTGAGCGAAATCCAGCAACGAGGAGAACCGGGGGCCGCAGCAACGAACGTGGCGCCCCTATCAGTTGCGGTGGAATAGGGTCTGCTCCTGGCCAATCAGCCGCCAATCAATCCCTATTCCACCGCAACTTGGAAATCGGCGATCAGCCCA
This sequence comes from uncultured Collinsella sp., assembly GCA_902495525.1. Classification (GTDB taxonomy): domain Bacteria; phylum Actinomycetota; class Coriobacteriia; order Coriobacteriales; family Coriobacteriaceae; genus Collinsella. The sequence goes on along the minus strand of CABUXL010000013.1, from coordinate 38,782 downwards.
GCGGACCCTGAAACAGCTCCTGATGAGTGCCCATTCTCACCAGCCTAATCACTGGGTTAGTCTTATGGGGAAGATAAAGAACGACCACATCGACCAAGCCATCGGATAGGTGGAATCGATGTGGCCGTTGTAGTTTCCGCCCGGGTTTGAGAGCTCGTGGGCGCCATACTCCGCCGGAAGTGACCCATGAGCCACAAGCTCCGCAACCGCCGCTTTAAACTCACTTTTTAGCTGCGGATGCATGCGCATCGTTCGTTTGTAGTCCACCTTAAATTGAGCCTCGACTTTAATCTCGAACATCGCTATTCCTCATCGAGGAATGACATAAGCTCATCAGCGTTATTGAATGACGGGCTATCGTCCGGCAAAATCCCCAACTCATGAGCCTCGGCGATCACCATGGCACGCCTCGTCGCCTCGTTGGGCACCTCCGCCCTTCCTACAATCTCAAAAGGAATCTTTCGCTGATTTACCAGCTGCCGAACGGCAAGATTGAGATAGGAATTGAGGCTGAGGCCGACCGAATCCAAGAACTCAGTCGCCTGCTCCTTGAGCCCCTCTTCGATTCGAACCGTCGTAGGCTTAACTGTTGCTGTAGACATTTGCGACCTCCTCGCCCTCGTCTTTTACACCAGTATACCCAATATAAATGGCAATCTGATGTTAAATAACATCAGATTGCCATGCGTATTCATGTCGCGTGGGCACGATTGATCTACATCAGCCCGCTCAGGGCGATGTCGACGGCCTCGTTGAGGTCGTCGGTAATGTGTACCAGATCCGGATCGAGCGGGCTGATCATGCCGGCGCCCATCACCGGACCGTTGAGCCAGTCGAATAGGCCCTGCCAGTACTCGCTGCCCACCAGCACGAGCGGCATGCGCTTGACCTTGTGCGTCTGCACCAGCGTGAGCACCTCGAACATCTCGTCGAGCGTGCCAAACCCGCCGGGAAACACAATAGCGCCCGAGCTGTATTTGACGAACATGGTCTTGCGCACAAAGAAGTAGCGGAAGTCCATACCGAGGTTCACGTATTTGTTGAGCCCCTGCTCGTGCGGAAGCTCGATACCCAGGCCGACTGACTTGCCGTTGACGCTCGCCGCTCCCTTGTTGGCCGCTTCCATGATGCCGGGGCCGCCACCGGTGATAACCGCCACGCCGCGCTGGGCAATCTTACGGCCGACCGTGCGCGCCGCCTTGTAGAGTGGATCGGTCTTGGGCGTACGGGCACTACCGAAGATGGTCACCGCAGGCCCTAACTCGGCAAGTGCGCCAAAGCCATCGACAAACTCGGCCTGGATGCGCAGTACGCGCCACGGATCGGCATGCAGCCAGTCGGTCGACTCCTCGGGCGCCAGCAGGTTGGCGTAGGTGTTGTCCTTAGGAATCATGGGGCCGCGCATGACCACGGGACCACGGCGGTACGTCTCGTCGTAGGCAAGCTCGCCCTCGACATTCTCGTTCTTAATCATGGGTGCTCCTATCGAGAAAAAGAAAAACGGGCGGGGTCGACGCCATGCGCCAAACACCCGCCCGAACATCAACTATTCGGTATGGTACCCATGATGTATCAAGTGCTTGCAAGCTATCGGTCAGCGGTCGCGCAGCCAGCGTCAGAGAATGTGACGAGCGGCTGCCGCTCAGCGTTTGCCGTTGCCCACGCTCCGCAAGCGTGTCTGTCGCCCTTAGTAATCCACCGCCGCGGGGCTGTTCATCCAGTCGCTCACGAACGCACCGTAGCGGCCCTCGATAATGGCCTGACGGACACGCTGCATAAGGTTGAGCAGGTAGTAGATGTTGTGCATCGACAGCAGAATGCCGCCGAGCATCTCCTTCTGCGTGACCATGTGACGGATGAGCGCACGGCTGTAACCGCCCGTGCACACCGGGCAGGTGCAGGTGGGATCGATGGGGCCGTCGTCATGCGCAAAGCGGGCGTTGCGGAAGTTAAGGCGACCTTCACTGGAGAATGCCGTGCCCATGCGGCCGGTGCGCGTCGGCAGCACGCAGTCGAACATATCGATGCCCACGCCCACACCGCGCACGAGGGTGGTGGGGTTGCCGACGCCCATCAGGTAGCGCGGCTTGTGCTTGGGCATGTACTCGCTTACGAGCGGTGCCAGGGTCTCGAACATGGTCTCGTGGTCCTCGCCCACCGAGTAGCCGCCGATGCCGTAACCGGGGAAGTCGCCGCACTCCTCCAGATGGCGCAGCGAGCGCAGGCGCAGATCTAGGTGCATGCCGCCCTGGACGATACCAAAGAGCGCCTGGTCGTCGCGGGTATGCGCCTTATAGCAGCGCTCGGCCCACATACTCGACAGCTCAACGGCGCGCTCAACGTAGGCGCGCGTGGCGGGATAGCCCGGGCACTGGTCCAGCTGCATGCAGATGTCGGAGCCGAGTTTCATGGCGATTTCCATGTTGTCCTCGGGCGTCCAGAACACGTGGCGGCCGTCGTAATCGTTGACGATAAAGCGCACGCCCTCATCGGTGAGCTTAACGGCGTCGTTATGGCTAAAGACCTGGAAGCCGCCCGAGTCGGTAAGAATGGGGCCATGCCAGTTCATGAACTTGTGCAGTCCGCCCAACTCGGCGATGGTGTCCTCGCCGGGGCGCATGGACAGGTGATAGGTATTGGCAAGCACGATCTGGGCGCCGAGCTGCTTGACGGTCTCGGTGGGAATACCCTTGACGTTTGCCTTGGTGCCCACGGGCATAAAGATCGGCGTCTCGATTTCGCCGTGCGGGGTATGCAGCACGCCGGCGCGCGCGTGCGTGGTCGGGTCCTCGGCGATCAGGTCGAATTTAAAAAGGCTCTGGTCCATAAACTAGAACTCCTTGGTTGCGGTTCATACGCAAACCATTATACGGGCAACCCGCAAAGAGCACCGACTCGACAGAAACTGATGCATTAAACGACTAGTCGTCGGGGACAATCTTCAGCGCCATCTTGCAAAGAAGTGTCCCAATCTGCCGGCACTTAGGGACCGTCCCCAGGTGCCGGCAAGAGCGTCCCTTTCGACTAGTCATTTAAGAACGTCCATTACAGTCGAAATTGTCAGCCCGGGACCGTCTCGGGCTACGATTGAGGCGCGCCCAGAACGGGCCGCCGACCGGGCGCCCGCGCACGGCCGAACGTCCCTGCCCCCGAGAGGGCCCGTTGGGTGCTGCCGGCGCGGGACGCGCCGCCCCCGACGGCTGATAGGAAAGTGCCGGGCAGGCGCCGCGGCTGGTAATGTGAGTGCCGAGGGGGAGGCCATCCGGTCGAACGACTACCGGAAGGATACCACCGTGAAAGCGCCATCCACCAGACCCGCGGCCGTGCTCGGCCTGGACGTCGGCAAGTCGTCGCACTGGGCCTGCCTGGTCGACCGCGACGGGGAGGTGCTGGCCAGCGCCCCCGTCCGCAACAGGGAGGCCGAGCTCGACGCGCTGTTCGCCTCCGCGCCCGCCGGCACGCTCGTCGTCGTCGACCAGTTCCGCAACATAGGGTCCCTCGCCGTGAGGCGGGCCCGCGCCGCGGGGCTCGGGGTCGCCCACCTGCCCGGGCTCGCCGCCAGCCGCGCCGCGGGCCTGTTCGCCGGCGAGGCCAAGACCGACGAGCGCGACGCCGCGGTGATCGCGCGGACCGCCCTGGGCGTTCCGGACTCCCTGTCGGGGGTCCCGGGCCGCGGCGAGGCCCTCGAGGCCGCCCGCGCCCTCTCGTCGCAGCGCGACCACGTCGTCGCCTGCGCGACCAGGGACAAGAACCGCCTGCGCGCGGTGCTGCTCGAGTCCTGCCCGGCCCTCGAGGCCGCGGTCGACCTGTCGGACCGGCGGTGGCTGGAGCTGCTCGCCGGGTTCGGCGGGGCGTGGGGGATCGCCCGCTCCGGGGCCGGGGGCCCGCGGGCCGAGGCCGCCGGGGAGGCCGCGGCCGCCTCCACCGCGCCCCCGCCGGCGCTCGTCGAGGCCGAGAACAGGCAGGTCATGTTCCTGGCCGCCCGGATATCGGAGGCCCTCGACGAGGCCGGGGCCCTCGAGGCCGAGACGGCGGCGCTGCTCGAGGGCGACGAGACCTACGCGTGCCTGCTCACCGTGCCCGGCATCGGCCCGAGGACCGCGGCGCAGCTCGCGGTGTCGGTCGACATCGGGAGGTTCCCGGACCACGACCACCTGGCCTCGTACTGCGGCATAGCCCCGAGGGTGAGGAGCTCCGGCACGTCGGTGAGGTCGGTCAGGGCGTCCAGGCGCGGCGACGCGAGGCTCAAGTCCCTGCTGATCTTCTCGTGCAACAGCCTGGTGAGGTCCTCGGGGCGCTACGGCGAGTACTACCGGGCCTGCAGGGCGCGGGGCATGGGGCACGGGCGGGCGCTCAAGGCCGTCGCGAGGAAGCGGCTCAGGGCGATATACGCCGTGATGCGCGACCGGGTGCCCTACCGGGAGTAGCCCCGACGGTTGACAAAACTATAGGAACACCCAACGACTACATCTGGGATTATTTCCAACGGCCAAGGCAACGCCGATGCTCTGACAACGTCAGCGAGCGGTCGCCAGAGCGAACAAATTGGCATGAAAAGAGGACGGCATAGACCTTCTGGTCATGCCGTCCTCTTTGAATGACAAGTTGTCGCTCTGGTGACCGCGCAGCGTCGGCTGGTCCGCCGTTCGTTAGAACGGCGGAACCTGAGACGTAACCCCTACGGCCGCTGGCCCATGCCACCCTCGAGGGTGACGGTCTCGCCGTTCATGTACTTAAAGTCGGGACCGCAGAGCTGAACGACCACGCGGCCGATCTCCTTCTCGACGTCGCCGTAGTGGCCTGCCGGCGGCATGTGGACGTTGGCCTTGAAAGCCTCGGGGTAAGCATCCTGGAAGTTCTCGAGGGCAGCGGTCCAAGCAAGCGGGCAAACGATATTGACGTTGATGCCGTCCTTGCCCCACTCGTTGGCGGCAACGCGGGTCAGGCCGCGGATGCCCTCCTTGGCGGCAGCATAGCTGCACTGGCCATAGTTGCCAAACAGGCCGGCACCCGAGGCAAAGTTGACCACGGAGCCCTTGGTCTCCTTCAGGTGCGGATAGGCCTTCTGCATGTACAGATAGGTAGCATACAGACCGGAGTAAATGGCCAGATTAAACTGATCCATGGTGTGATCGGCGATGGTCACGCCCGAGGCGCTGGCCTGAGCATTGTTGACGACGGCGTCGATGCGGCCAAACTCCTCAATGGCCTTGTCGATGACGTTCTGGACGACGGCTTCGTTGTCCTGACCGGCTGAAACATCGGCCTGAACAGGCAGAACCTTGACACCGTACTCGGCCTCGAGGGACTCCTTGGCGGCCTCGAGCTTGGCGACGTTGCGGCCGGTGATAACGAGGTTCGCGCCCTCCTTGGCAAAAGCGATATCGATGCCGTAACCGATGGAGCCAGCGGAGCCGTCCTTAAGCGTGGCCTTGCCGCCGCCGGTGACGATCACGGTCTTACCAGTGAAAAGTCCCATATAAAGTCCTTTCAAATCGCGACGGGCGCACCCGCCGACTGCGCGCATCCAAATAAACGCGCCAAAAGCTGAAATGCAACTTTAACGGGTTCAAGTGAAAAATAAAGCCCATGGCAGGCGAACGGCGCAACGTCTTTCGGCGAAGGGAATGTCAAGTAAAAATTGGATAGAGTGGCCGAGTTTTTGCTATCGTCGCGAGCCATCGAACACGTTTTGAAACTTTGCTGCGGCGCGCGGGAAGTCGGCGCGAGACTTTATCATAGGGTGACAAACAACGATGAGGAGCACATGCCTATGACAGACGAGCTGGACCCCCAGACTCAACAGCATATTGATGATCCCGCAGACGTCACCGCAGATACTGACGCTGTGACCTGCGATGGTATCGACATCGACGACCCCATCTTGGACGAAAGCGCTGCGGCGGAAACCCCCGAAACAGAAAACGCCGATGAGCAAAACGACGATGCGCCCGCTCAGGACGACGCCCCTGTACAGGACGACGCCCCGCAAGCAGCGGGCCCCATCGAGGTGTCTTCGGAAGAAGAGCTCGATGCCGTCATGGACTCCATGATGGATGCTGTCAAAGCGATGAAAGACGCCGTCGCCGATGCCGATATCGATGCCGAGGAAGAGGAGGCCGCCGAGGCGGCCTCGACCTTTGTGCCCGGCGAGACTCCGGTTGCCGACCAGGGCAGCACCATGCCCTCGTTTCTGCAGCTCGAGCACCCCACGATTGGCGCCGATGCGGTCGATCCGCACGCAGCAGGCTTTTCTGTGGTTGAGGGCGGTACCGGCAATATCGCCGCGCCGCAGGCTGCCGATGCGGACGCCGCCGACACCGCTCGCCCGACCGCCCCGCACTCCCCCGCCGCGAGCCGCGATCTGGGGACCGCTGTCTCGAACACTGCGAACGCCGTGGGCACCTTTATCGCCCAGGGCGCCTCGGCCATGCGCGAGATGAATGCCGCGAAAAAGGCACTTGCCGATGCCCGCGCCCACCTGGCCGAACTTGAGCAGCGCATTGCCGATCAGGCCGAGGAACTCGAGACGCGCCAGGATATCGCAGGCCGCTACGACCAGATCGTCGCCGACCAGCGCCAGGCGATCGCCACGGCGCAAAAGACCGCTGCGGCAGCCGAGATTGACCGTGATGCCCACGCCGCCAAAGCGACAGAGCTCAAGGGTCAGTTCGAACAAATGAAGACAGAGGATGACGCGACTGAGCTCCGCCTGAAGGCCGCGCTCGATGCCGTGGAGGCCCGCGAGGCGAGCTCGCGCGAGACCGGCAACCGCCTCGTTCGCCGTCTTGAGGATTCCAAGCGCATCCGCGACAAGGTGCAGGCCGAGCGAGACGCCGGCATTGCCGCCGCACAACAAACCGTCGACGCCGCGCGCGCCCAGCTCGAGACACTGCGTCATGAGTATGCCGAGCTGCAACGCAATCCCTCGGCAAATCCCGCCAACTATACGGTGCGCACCAGCGAGCTCTCGATGCAGATCTCCGACACGGCAGATGCCCTGCGAAAAGCCGAAGAAGATGTCCCGCGCATCACCGCCGACCTTGAGCACTCGCTTGCCGCAGCCGAGCAGGCCGTCGAACAGGCGCAGGCCCCCATCGCCGACGCCAAGCGAGCCCATCAGGCCGTGACGGCAGAGGCCGATGCCGCGCGCGACGAGCTGCAGACCGCAAAAACCACCGCCGCGACGCGCCAGCGCGAACTGCGCGAGAAGATCGCCGCCGAGGACAAGGCACGCCGCGACCAAGAGCAGAGCATAGCCAACGCCCAAGCAGATGCCGCGCATGCGCAGTCGATTATCGAACAGGCGACCGAAGTACACGACCACCCAGAGATTACTGAGTCGCTTGCAGGATCCTTGGCCCGAGACAAAGCCGAACACGCCGAGACCGAGCGAGAAGTTGCCCAGCTCGAGGCCACCGAGGACGCGGTGCGCGAGCGTACCCGCGACTCACGCATCAAATTCACCGGCGCCATCGTCTGCATCGTCGCCGCAATCCTGGTGATCATCCTTGTCTGGCTGTTCGCAAGCAAGTAAACTAGCTGCCAAAAAAACGCTCAACGCAGTTGCGGTGAGATAGTTCCTGTTTAGCCCTCAAAAAGCCAATTCAAGAACTATCTCACCGCAACTTATTAGATTGATGCAAGGCAATCTATCCCTCTTGCACCAATCTCTTGACATAAGGAGTGTCCCCAGGTGCCGGCACAAAAGGAACGTCCCCAAGTGCCAAGCGCCCAATGACTACTCAACAACCACGGCAACACCGATGTAATGGCAGAGTCAGACACTATGACCCAATCCGAAGGCACGGAAACGACAGGAGCCCCCGCTCGTGACCGCGGGTCGGGGCTGCGACAATGTTGTTGAAGTGCCAGAGGCGCAGCCGCGCCGCAACGAGGTTGGGAGGCTCCCGTGCCTAGATATTCTACCGCCTTCGGAATGGACGTACACCTCAGGTCCACCACCGTCTGCGCGCTCGACGCGGAGACGGGCGAGGCAGTGACGAGGAGGTTCCGCGGCAACCCCTGGGGCGAGGTCGCGGAGTGGATGTCGGGCTTCCCCGGCCCGTCGCTCGCCGCCTACGAGAGCGGCTACCTCGGCTTCGCCCCGCAGAGGGAGCTCTCCGGGCTCGGCGTCGACTGCGTCGTCGCGGCCGTCTCCAAGGTCCCGAGGTCGGCGGCCGACCTCTCGTCCAAGAACGACCGCAACGACGCGGCCAGGATGGCCAAGGCGATACTGTCGCACGACGTCACCCCGGTATGGGTGCCGTCCCCCGAGATCGAGGGGCTCAGGGACCTCGCCGGGGCCCACGACGCGGCGACCGCGAGGCTCGCGGCGGCGAAGCAGCGGCTCCTGGCGTTCCTGGCCCGCCGCGGCTACGCCTACGGCGGCACGACGCCGGCCGGCAACCCCCGGAGGTACTGGACGTACGGCTTCCTCAGGTGGCTCGACGGCATACACCCCGCCGACGACGGCGGCATCCGGGCGCTTGCGGCGCTGAGGAACGAGGTCGAGGCGGCCGACGAGACGAGGGAGGCCCTCCTCGCCGAGTACAGGGCCGCCGTCGCGGCGGGCCCCCTCTCGGCCGAGGTCGAGGCGCTCCAGTCGATCAAGGGGTGCGGGTTCGCGCTCGCCGCCGCCTTCGCGTCCGAGGTCGGCGACTTCTCGAGGTTCCGCTCCGGCAGGCAGGTGACGGCCTACTTCGGCCTCGCCCCGAAGCAGAGGTCGAGCGCGGACTCCGTGCGCCTCGGCGGGATCAGCGGGGCCGGCAACGCGCTCGTCAGGAAGCTGGCGGTCGAGGGGTCCTGGTGCTACGTCCAGGCGAGCCACCAACCGAAGCTGATGCCCAAGGGCAGCGGCGTCCCCCTCGAGATAAGGATGCACGGGAGGAAGGGGTCCGAGCGCCTGCTCCGGCGACGCGAGGAGATGCTCGAGAGGGGCATGCCCCAGGCGAAGGCGAACGCCGCCACCGCCGCCGAGCTCGTGAGATGGCTGTGGGCCCTCGGCGCGATGTGCCGGGAGGCCGGCGAATAGACATAGCCCCCGTCCCGGCGAGCCGGGCAGCCTTCGGGGACACCCCCGTTCTCGCTGTGCGCGCGGCGGCCGCCGCATGCGCGAAGTCAGACTAGGGGAACCCCGCCGAAGGAGAGGATTGCGGGCCGCCGGAGCGGTATCCGCGGATATGAGACTGAGCCGAAGGCGTCGACGACATGCCGGGGGCGGACCGGGACGGGTTCAACGGCAGGCCCCGCCGACCGATTGCACGCGGTCGGCGGGGCCATTGTGGCTCTTGACAGCGGATTGGGTCATATGAGCGAAAACCCACCTGAGCGAGCAAGGTGACGTGAAAGAGGAGGGCATTGACCTTCTGGTCATGCCCGACGATTGAACGTCAGATTGCCGCTTAGGGGCGTTTGCAGCGTCGAGCAGTTACGCGGTTCGTAGAACCGCGTAACTTACAAAATGAGCATGGCGTCACCAAAGCTGAAGAAGCGGTAACGCTCTTCGATGGCAGCGGCGTAGGCATCCATGATCTGCTCGCGGGTGGCAAGCGCGCTCACGAGCATCATGAGCGTGGAGCGCGGCACATGGAAGTTCGTGATCAGCGCATCGACCACGTGATAGGTCGAGCCGGGCATGAGGTAAAGCTGCGTCGTGGCGTTCTCGCGCACCACGATGTCACCGCGGCCAAGCGTATCGGCCCCGTCCTCGCGGCCTTCAAAATAGCGCGCCGTCACGGCCGGATCGGACACCGGCGCGTCCGTGTCAAACGCGCTCTCGAGCGAGCGCACCGCCGTGGTACCGACGGCGATCACACGATGGCCCTCGGCCTTCGCCTTATGCACGGCGTCGACAACCTCCTGCGACACGTGATAGCGCTCGGTGTGCATCACGTGCTGCGCGGGGTCGTCCTCCTCCACCAGACGGAAGGTATCGATGCCCACCTCGAGCTCGACGGCGGCAAACTTCGCGCCCTTGGCCTCGATAGCGGCCATGAGCTCGGGGGTAAAGTGCAGACCCGCCGTAGGAGCGGCAGCCGAGTGCTCCTCCTTCATGGCGTAGACGGTCTGGTACTTCTCGGGATCGCCCTCGTAATCGGTAATGTAGGGCGGCAGCGGCACGTGGCCGGCCGCATGGATGGCCTCGTCGAGCGTGCGCGGCTCGCCGGCGGCATTGCAACCGGCCGGCTCAAAGCGCACCAGACGGCCACCGCGGCTATCGGTAACAAAGTCGACGACCTCGGCCGTCAGTACCACGGGCGCGCCCTCGGGCGCATGGGCGCCGCCCGCACGATACTCAATCTGAGCACCGGGCTTCAGGCGCTTACCCGGCTTGACCAGGCACTCCCAGACATGGCCCAGCGGATCCACATCCTCGCGGCGCTTGAGCAGCAGCGTCTCGACCACGCCGCCCGAGCCGGCCTTGTGACCGATCAGGCGGGCCGGCATCACGCGCGTCTTGTTGATGACGAGCACGTCGCCCGGCTCGATATAGTCGATGATGTCGCGGAAGATGCGGTGCTCAACGGTACCGCCGTGCTCCAGAGGCGTTCCCGCCTGAGAGCCCTTGCGATCCACCACCAGCAGCCGGCAGGAATCGCGCGGCTCGGCAGGCGCCTGGGCAATCAGTTCCTCGGGAAGGTTGTAGTCAAAATCATCGGTACGCATAGACACGTCGGATACTCCTTATATAGCTAAAGTCCGCTCTACATCCTAGCAGGCTGACGTCCCAAATGAACTACTTTTTGGCGGCTTTGCGCTCGTCGCGGATACGGGCGCGGTCCATGGCCGCCTCGACAGCCGAGAAGCGGCAACCACAGTAGTTCTGCCGATACATGCCAAGCTCGCGCGAGCGGCGTGTCGCCTCGGGGTAATACGGGCGAAAATCGCGAATCACCGGGGTGAGACCGCGGGCGGCAGCCAGACGCTCCAACACATCATTGCAGGTTTCGAACAACTGGTACGGCGAGACGGCGAGCGTCGTGCCCACAAACTCAAACCCGCGCTCCTGGGCCACGCGGCACGCCTCGGCCAAGCGCAGGGCATAGCACGCGCGACAGCGACGAGGCCGATCGGCACCCAGCGGCGCCACGCCGGTCTCCCAGCGATCGCGGTCCTCCCCCGCCTCGATAAGCTCGATGTCGCCATCGGCACACCACCGGCGCAGCTCGTCCAAACGCCGCTGCCATTCATCGTGCGGCTGAATATTGGGGTTGGTCCAGCAGATTGTGGGCTCAAACCCTTCCTCGCGCAGCAGGCGGACCGGCTCAAGAGAGCACGGCGCACAGCAGGCGTGCAACAACAACGGCTTCATCGACATCTCCTCACCCGAAAAAGCGCACGCCGAAGGACGTGTCCTCGCAGGCGACAATGCGGCGGTCGCGCAAAATGGTCCGCACGTAATACCAGTCGCCCACACAGCCTGACAAATGCAAGCCGGCCGCCAGATAGCACAGCAGCGGATAGCCCGAAAACGCAAACCCCAGGGCAAGCGTTGTCGTCACAACAGCCGTCGGTGCCAGGCAAACCGCCATGTACCGCCGGCGCGAATACACAACGCCCTCGGCGCAGGCATAGATCATCGCCGTCTCGCGATTCGCCCCAAAGGTCACCTTCGCGCCCGCAGGCGCCAGCAGCTTAAAAAACACACCGTGCACCAGCTCGTGCACGGCAAATGACGCCGCAGAAACCGCAGCCAAGCCGACTATCCAGCCCACGACAGCCATCCAACCGCCCGCATCCGCCGCATCCAAGTCCGCAGGCCCGCCCAGCAGCATAAACACCGGCACCAGACACACGGCAAATGCGCCAAGCACGACCATCCCCCACACAAAGCAGGCGTGCAGAAAATCCTCGTCCTCAAACGCATGTATGTTGGAAATCTCATTCATAGCATCTTAGGATAGCGCCCCTGCCACGTACCCGTCCGCATGTGCGATAATGTCGAACGATATGCACGAATTGACCACTGCGTCGCCAGGCCTTGCGCCCGGCCGCGCTCTCACCATATGCGAAGGAGTCCCATGGCATCCAAATACTCCATGAACGACCGTCCCAGCTGGCCTCGCCGCGCCATCGTTACCGCCGGCGAGCCCTACGGCAACAAGGGCCTTCACTTTGGCCACGTTGGTGGCGTCTTTGTCCCGGCTGACTTCTTCGCCCGCTTCCTGCGCGACCGTCTGGGCCGCGAGAACGTCATCTTCACCTCGGGCACCGACTGCTACGGCTCGCCCATCATGGAGAGCTACCGCAAGCTCAAGGAGAACGAAGGCTACGACAAGTCCATCGGCGAGTATGTCGAGTCCAATCACTCTCGCCAGGCCGCGACCCTCAACAACTACAACATCAGCTGTGACATCTACGGCGGCTCGGGCCTTGAGCCGGCTGCGCAGATTCACAACGAGGTAACCGCCGAGATCATCGAGCGCTTGCACGAGCAGGGCACCATCTCCAAGCGCTCCACGCTGCAGTTCTACGATGCCAAGGCCGGCACGTTCCTCAACGGACGCCAGGTCATCGGCCGCTGCCCCATCCAGGGCTGCAAGTCCGAGAAGGCCTACGCCGACGAATGCGACCTGGGTCACCAGTTCGAGCCCGAGGAGCTCATCGCGCCCAAGAGCCAGCTCACCGGCGAGGTGCCCGAGCTGCGCCCGGTCGACAACCTCTACTTTGACCTGCCGGCCTACCTCGACTTTATGAAGACCTACACCGCCAAGCTCGCCCAGAACCCGCAGGTTCGCTCCGTGGTCTCCAAGACCATGGAGGAGTGGCTGCTGCCGGCACAGCTCTACATCCAGAACAAGTTCCGCGAGGCTTTCGACGCCGTCGAGGACCAGCTGCCCGAGCACACCGTGCTGGAGCCCGAGGGCAACAAGAGCAGCTTTACCGTCACCTTCCCCAGCTGGAAGGAGCGCGACGACGCCCACGCGGTGCTCGCCAACGGCGGCGTGCGCTTCCGCAGCGGCAAGGCGCTCGTGCCCTTCCGCATCACCGGCAACATCGACTGGGGCGTTCCGGTGCCCGAGGTCGACGGCGTGAACGACGTCACCTGCTGGTGCTGGCCCGAGAGCCTGTGGGCGCCCATCAGCTACACCCGCACCGTGCTCGCACGCGATGCCAAGGCCGCCGGCGTAACTGAGGGCGTCGCCGCCCAGGATGCCGCCCTCATGGGCGAGCCCGCCGCCGATTCCACGCAGGTCCCCGCGCCCACCTATCAGCACAGCTCACTCGACTGGCGCGACTGGTGGTGCTCGGACGATGCGCAGATCTACCAGTTCATCGGTCAGGACAACATCTACTTCTACTGCATCGCGCAGACCGCCATGTGGGAGGCCCTGGGTTGGGACCTTACGCAGAGCACCGTCAGCGCCTGCTATCACCTGCTCTACATGGGCAAAAAGGCCAGCTCGTCCTCGCAGACGCCTCCCCCGCCGGCAGACGACTTGCTCAACCACTACACCTGCGAACAGATGCGCGCGCATTGGCTGTCGCTCGGCCTGTCCGAGAAGCCGGTGAGCTTTAGCCCCAAGGCATATGACACGCGCGTGACCGGCAAGGACAAGGACGGCAACGAGGTGCGCGCCTGTGACGACAAGCGCGTCATCGATCCGGCCCTTAAGGAGAGCGCCCTCTTGACCGGCGTGTTCAACCGCCTGGCCCGCAGCTGCTTCTACGGCGTCGCCGTCAAGGAGGGCGACGAGAGCCCCTATCGCAACGGCTGCATTCCCGCCGGTGCCGCCTCCGCCGCCGTGGTCGAGGCTGCCGAGCAGGCCGCCCTTGCCTTTGAGCAGGCCATGTACAAGTTCGAGACGCACCGCGCACTCGCCGTGTGCGACGACTACCTGCGCGCCGCCAACAAGCGCTGGAGCGATGCCTCCAAGGCCGCCAACAAGCTCGAGGGTGAGCCGGCCAACACCGCCATGAAGCAAGCTCTGGTCGACGCCTTCACCGAGCTGCGCGTGGCGACCGTGCTGATGCACGGCATCGTCCCGGCCGGCTGCGAGCTCATCTGCGAGTACTTCGACGTCGATCCGATCGCCTTCTTTAGCTGGGACAACATCTTTGCCTCCACGGACGAGTTTGTGGAGAGCCTGGGCGAGAAGCCCGGCGAGCACCGCGTAAAGCCGCTGCCCCCGCGCTTCGACTTCTTTAGCAAGCACGAGAGCCAGTACTAAAAACAACACTCGACATGTAATGGAATGGGAAGGAAAGACGGATGTCCAAGCCGCGTCGTCGTAAGCAGAAAAAGCAGGTTAAGCCCGAGCTCAAGCTCAGGCAGTTTGCCGCTACCGAGCTTTCCGACCGGCTTGCCGCCCAACACTCCGCCGCCGACCTGCCGCGCTTTATGGTCGACACGGTTGCCGGCGCCTACACGCCTGCCGATGCCGAGCTCATGATCGAAGGCTTTGGCGCCGCAGCCACGCGCCCGGTCACGCTGCGCGCCAACACGCTCAAGGCGACCGCCGAGGACATCGCCGCGGCACTCGACGCCGCCGGGATCGCCCACCGCTCCGTCGCATGGTATCAGGATGCCTTCATCCTGCCCGAGGCCCAGGTTTCCGATCTGTGGGATCTCGACATCTACCGCGACGGCAAAATCTATCTGCAGAGCCTGTCGTCCATGATGCCGCCTTTGGTGCTGGGCGCTCAGGCCGGCGAGGATATCCTGGACATGTGCGCGGCCCCCGGCGGCAAGACGACGCAGATCGCCGCCCTCACCCAGGGACAGGCACACCTCACCGCCTGCGAGATGAGCATTCCCCGCGCCGAAAAGCTCGAGGCCAACTTGGGTCGCCAGGGCGCCAAAAACGTGCCCGTCATGCGCATTGACGCACGCGAGCTTGACGAGTTCTTCCGCTTTGACCGTATCCTGCTCGACGCCCCCTGCACCGGCACGGGCACCGTCATCAGCGGCAACGAAAAGAGTCTGCGCGGCCTCACCGAGCAGCTGCTCGTCAAGTGCGCCCGCTCGCAGCGCGCACTTCTGGACCGCGCCATGGGGGCCCTCAAACCGGGTGGCACGCTCGTCTATTCGACGTGTTCGATCTTGCCGCAGGAAAACGAGGATGCCCTGCAAGAGGCCCTCCACAAGCACATGGACTGCGAGCTCATCCCTCTCGACGGCACGCCGAGCGAAAGCGAAGCGCGGCGCGCCCAGGATGCCGGCGACAAGCCGCATATCGAGTGCAACGCCCTTACCGAGGCCATTGCCGCGGGCCACGTCTCGGCCATTGCCAACGGCATGCCCGGCACGCTGACCATTCCGCCCAGTCGCGACTTTGAGGGCTTCTATATCGCCCTGGTCCGAAAACGCAGCTAGCGCACGGATCCAAAACTCAACAAACTATCTCCGTGCGCGCTTGTCCTGCTGGTCACGGTGCTGTTTAAGCGCCTCGTGTTCCTTGCGCTCGGCCATTTTGCCCTTAATGGCCGTGACCACAAAGTAGATGACCGCGGCGGCAACGATTGCGCCCACGCATAGGCCAATCGAGCCCAACATTGCCGAGAATTCCATACCGCGTCACCTCTCTTTTGTATACGGGACATTCAAGATAGCACCTCGATTCCCGCCACCACAGCTCCTTCACGTTCGCCGGCCCTTCAGTCTAACGGATGGCGCGGCGGGGAAAAATCAACTCGTCAAACGATTTAGCACTCGCAACGCCGGTCGTACACTGCCGACCGCACAACACGGAGCGGACCGCCATGGATTCTCTCAACGATTTGAACGAGCGCGTCGACGCCTTTGTCGGCACCAGCTCCTTCGAGACGCCTGCCGCGACTAGCGACCAAGCCCCCATCGATGTTCCCGCCGAGGTTCACGAAGACATCGTCGCCTCGGTCGACTTCTCCGAGGTAGAGCTTGCAGACGAATTTACCGAGCCCCAGGTGGCCGTAACTCCCAACGGCCTTTTGCCCATGGAGCCGCTGCCCATCGACGGACGTCTGCGCAAGGCGGCCCTCCGCATGCCCGATGAGATCGAGGAGGCCAGCGGCTTTACGCTCTTTGGCCGCCGCATCAAATCGCTCATCTACACCACCGACGTGGCGGTCATCCGCAATTCCAATGCCGACGCCGTGTTTGCCGTCTACCCCTTCACGCCGCAGCCCGCCATTACGCAGGCGCTGCTGACCGTTGCCGAGTGCCCGGTCTTTGTGGGCGTTGGTGGCGGCACCACCACCGGCAAGCGCTCCGTGCAGATGGCGGCCGTCTCCGAGATGCAGGGCGCGGCGGGCTGCGTGGTCAATTCACCCGCTACCGCCGAGATGGTCGAGCACATCACCAACATCGCCGACATCCCTGTCATCGCCACGGTCGTACGTTGCGACGATGATGCGCATGCCAAGGTGCGCGCCGGAGCCAAGATTCTCAACATCGCCGCCGGCAAAAACACGCCGCAGGTCCTGCGCGAGCTGCGCGAACACTATCCCAACCTGCCGCTCATCGCACCGGGCGGCAAGACGCCCGAGAGCATCCGTGAGACCATCGCCGCCGGCGCCAACGCCATCATCTGGACGCCGCCTTCGGCCCAGCAGCTTCAGACCGACATGATGCAGCGCTACCGCAAGATGAAAGAAGACGCCACGCCCGTCATCTCGCGCGATGATGTGCCCATTATCGACCAGGTCGCCGCCGCCGAGGTCAGCCAGGTCGAGAACATGAATCCCGATGTGCCGATCCCCGACGAAGTCATCGAACGCGTCGCTTCGATCCACGATCATATCAAGGAGCGTCGCGCCAACCGCGGACTCAAGCCCTCGCTGCACGGTTTCTTCTTCCGCGGAAAGAAACGCTAGCCGCAACAGCAAGGCCCGTCCCGCAAACAACGGGACGGGCCTTTTTCTGTTATCGAATGTCAGGAGGGACAGGCGCAGCCGTTAAAACCGTCAGCCAGCCCACAAACGTTAGTCCACGCGTTTGTCGCCCATAAAGAAGACGGCCACCGTGCCAGGGCCGGTATGCGAGCCAATCAGAGCACCGATGCTATTGATCTCAATCTTACCTTTGAGCTGCGGAACCTGTTCCTCTATCAGTGCCGCAACGGCCTCGGCGTCCTCGCGGCACGCCGAGTGCGACATGATGCACTTGCCCGAATAGTTCGCGCCGTCCTGTACATGCGCCATCACGGTCTTGGCCATCTCGGAGATCGCGCGCTTTTTGGTGCGAATCTTCTCACGCGGCGCCAGCTCACCTTCGCAATCGACTGTCATGAGCGGACAAATCTTGAGCGCCGTGCCGATGATCGCGCTCGCGGCCGAAATGCGACCGCCGCGCAGGTAGCTCGACAGGTCGGTCGAGAAGAACCAGTGGTGCAGGTTGAGTTTATGCTCCTCAATCCAAGCGGCCGTCTCGTCGAGCGAAGCACCGCTATCGCGAACGTCGGCGGCACACTCCACCAGCAGGCCAAAGCCCGAAGACGCCGCCAGCGAATCGATGACGCGCACCTTGCCACCCTGGGGATAGCGATCCGCGAGCATCTGCGCCGCAACGCAGGCCGATCCATACGTGCCCGAAATACCCGACGACAACGTCAGGTGCAGCACGTCTTTGCCCTCGGCAACAAACGGCTCCCAAAACTCCTCGTACTCACCCACGCTCACCTGAGATGTCTTGGGCATGGCGCCCGCGGCAATCTGGGCAAAAAACTCGTCCGGCGTAATCGACTGATACAGATCGTCCGTATAGACAACATCGTCGATCTCGTAATGAAAACACACGACAGGAATATTGCGCGACGCAAAGAACTCACGGGTTCGATCGGCGGCGGATTCACAGGTCAGGACAAAATCACTCATATGAGGCTCCTTACTCATTACTGCGCAAATTATCGCACAGCAAGCGTGAATACGGTACAAATGTCCACTATTTACCAAATTGAACCAATGGTAGTGAACATCTTTACCGTCATCATCTCTATCGATCCCGGAGGCATGCGTCTGCAAAAACGACTCTATGTCTCCATTCAACCGCCATATCTACCTCGACTAAATCGATTTACCAAACCGTTCGGCCAACAATTTGACCTCCCATCCCCAATCAAAACAAAAGCGGCGCATACTGATAAACGTTTGACGCTGTTTTATCAGTTTTACCAACCACATCGGAAGGTGCCTCATGGTCGCATTCGATCGCAATCCGCAAGACTTCAAGTATCTGCGCCTGCTGTCGAGACAGTTCCCCACCGAGCAATCCGCATTCACCGAGATCATCAACCTCTCGGCCATCCTCAACCTGCCCAAGGGCACCGAGCATTTTATGAGCGATGTGCATGGCGAGTACGAAGCCTTTATGCACATCCTCAACAACTGCTCGGGCGTCGTGCGCGAGCATGTCGACGAAATCTTTGGCGACACGCTCTCATTTGACGAAAAGGGCGAGCTGTGCACGCTCATCTACTATCCGCGCGAGAAGATCGATCTTGTCCGAAGCCGGCGCGAGGACTCGCCCACCTGGTACAAGACCATGCTCGACCAGCTCATTGTGGTTGCCCGCTCGCTTTCGAGCCGTTATACCCGCTCCAAGGTGCGCAAAGCCATCCCGCGCGATTACGCCTACATCATCGACGAGTTGCTGCACACGCATCCGGACGAGAACAACTACCGTGTGCGTTATCACGAGCGCATTATCGAATCCATCTTGGAGACCGCCAGCGCCGACGACTTTATCGAGTCGCTCGCCTCGCTCATCAAGCGCCTCGCCGTCGACCACCTGCATTTGGTGGGCGACATCTTCGACCGCGGCGGCGGCGCGGCCAAGATTATGGACCGCCTGCTAACCTATCATTCGCTCGACATTCAGTGGGGCAACCACGACCTGCTGTGGATGGGCGCCGCTGCCGGCGAGCCCGCCTGCATCGCCACGGTGCTGCGCAACAACCTGCGCTACGACAACTACGAGATTCTCGAGAACGACTATGGTATCTCGCTGCGCGAGCTTGTCGCCTTCGCCGACGCCACCTATACCGCCGGCGAGTCCGTCAGCCCGCTGATCAAAGCCATTAACGTCCTGCTTTTTAAGCTCGAGGGCCAGATTATCCAGCGCCACCCCGAGTTCGATATGGCCGACCGCCTGCTGCTCGACAAGATCGATCACGATGCTGGCACAGTCACGCTTGCCGACGGCAGCGTGCGGCCGCTCACGACCAACGACTTCCCCACCGTCGATCCGGCAGACCCCTACACGCTCACGCCCGAGGAGCAGCACATCATCGACAAGCTCGTATCCGAGTTTGTCACCGCCGATCACCTGCATCGCCACATCGATTTCCTCTATACCCACGGCTCCATGTATAAGGTCGCCAACGGCAACCTGCTGTTCCACGGCTGCGTGCCGCTCAACGAAGACGGCACCTTTAGCAGCATGAACTGCCTGGGCACCTGGCACGCCGGCCGCGATTATTTTGATTTCTGCGACCATATCGCGCGCCGCGCCTGGCGCGTCGGCGACCGCGATGCCCTCGACTGGATGTGGTACCTGTGGATCGGCTTTAACTCACCCGCCAGCGGACGCGTGGTGCGCACCTTCGAGCGCGCCTACATCGCCGACAAGAGCACGTGGGTCGAGCCAATGGACCCGTACTATACGCTCACCACCTCCTCGTCCGTTTGCGACGACATCATGCACGAGTTTGGCGTCGCCCCCATGGCCTGCTCGCCGACGGGGCACATCATCAACGGCCATACCCCGGTCAAGACCACCAAGGGCGAGCAGCCCGTCCGCGCCAACGGCAAACTGCTGGTCATCGATGGCGGTTTCTGTCGCGCCTACCATCCCAAAACGGGCATCGCCGGCTACACGCTCATCTCGAGTTCGCGCGGATGCCGCCTCAAGTCGCACCAGGCCTTTACCACCGTTGCCGAGGCGCTCACCCGCAACATCGACATCGAAAGCGAGACCAACCGCTTTGACGAGGCCGACCGGCGCCGCATGGTGAGCGACACCGATACCGGTGCCAAGATTCGCAGCCAAATCCAGGACCTGCGCCAACTGCTCGATGCATATAGAAACGGTGCTATCGAGGAGCGCGCCTAGCCCCGCCTGCGGGGATTGGCTAAACTGGCTGAGTTTGTCATCCCCGCGGCGCTGCGGCGCCACCCTAAGGCAGGTACCATGCAAAAGCTCCTTGCGCAGATCATGAAGTTTGGCGTCGTCGGCGTCATTGCCACCGTCATCGACTTTGGCATCATGAATCTGCTCCACTACGGTCTGGGTCTCAACATCCTAATCGCCAACACCAGCGGCTTTATCGTCTCGTTCATCTTTAACTACGTCGCGAGCATGAAGTACGTGTTTGCGCACAAGGAGAGCATGAGCCGCCGCCGCGAGTTCATTATCTTTGTCGTGCTGTCCGTAATCGGCTTGGCTCTCAACGACGGTATCGTGCTGGCGCTCAACGCCGGCCTGGAGCTCGAGGCCAATATCGCCAAGATTTGCGCCACCGCGCTTGTTATGGTCTACAACTTTGTAACGCGCAAGATCTTCCTGGAGGGCGAGCAGACCAAGTAGCCCGGCCTCCTCGTTGCACTACGGGGCCCACGGACGACGCGCGTCGAGCGCTGCGTTGTTCGTGGGCCTTGCTCGTTTACGGCAAGATTTGCAACGTTTGCGGATTGCCTCTTGAATATTTGGCGAGTTCGTATAGTTCTTGCCAAAGACCTTACGTTTCCCATGCAAAAGCTCTAAAGTATCTCGTTGCTCGATTCGTCAACGCATTGGATGTGATTACGTGCGCAAGGCACTGGCACAACCTCATACCAAGCAATTCCTCAAGTTCGCTGTCGTGGGTCTTATCTCCTTTGGCATCGACTGGGGTATGCTCATTGCGCTCGTCGAGCTGTTCCACCTCGACTTTTTGATGAGCACCACGATCTCGTTTACCACGTCCGTCGTGGTCAACTACTGGCTCAGCATGAAGTACGTGTTCGACCACCGCGAAGGCATGAGCCGCAAGCGCGAGTTCACGATCTTCACCATCCTGTCGGTGATCGGCCTGGGCCTCAACGACCTGTACATGTTTGTGGGCGTCACGTTTTTGAGCATCGGCTACCAGGCCATGAAGGCCATCGCCACGTTCCTCGTCACCTGGTACAACTACTTCAGCCGCCGCTTCTTCCTCGAGGGCGCACGGTCGTAGTCGATTCACTATTTGCTTGAATGTATAATCGGTTGGAATTCCCGTTCCAACCGGTTTTTTGTTTGCCGAGAGACCCGGCGACCCAGTCCCATTCGCATGAAAAACGGGCGGTCCGGATGTTGGTCCGAACCGCCCGTCTGGCGCGCTATGTCGAGGCCTCTAGCCCGTTACGTAATACCAAACGACGTTGTCACCATTGGAGAGAACGTAGTTACTGCAGGCCGTCATGGGCGTTGTGCCGTTGACGGAGTACATCCAGCCGCTCGTGCCGCCGTACTGTTTCTCGGCCAAACCACCAATCGCAGAAACATACGTGCCGTACGATGAGCTGTGTGCGTTGACAGAAAGGCCCAGCGCGCACAGGGCATCGTAAACGGTGGCGCCTTCGTTAAAGGTAAAGGTGCCGCCAGAGGACACAGGATTGCCCACAGCGCTCGATGTGACCGAAACCGTCACCGTAACGTAGCTGGACTCCTGTGAGCCGCTTTGGCTGCCCGAGGAGGCGTTTCCACCATTAGAGGACGAGGCTCCATCAGACGACTGGCCACCGCCCGAAGAAGCACCGCCAGACGCATTGGAAGTATCACCGGCTCCCGTATTTTGGGCAGCGGATTTATCGCCAGACTTCTTGCCGCCCCGGTCCTCGGACTTCTTGCTATCCGAGTTTTTGTCCGATTCCTTGTTTGAAGACTCGGAATCGTCCTTGGCGTCGTTCGAACCCTTGGGCTCGTCTTTTGCATCATTCGAAGATTTGGAATCCTTGGAACTGGCCTCGCCCGAAGCGGCAGACGAGCCAGACCCCTTGGTGTCCTTGGCGACGACGCTCTCCCCCGTCACGGTCTGAACGATCCAGTCAATGGACCAGGCGCCGCTCTCGGAAGGATGGACGAAGCCCAGCGAGACGACGATCAGAATGGTGTACGCGGCAGCAAGAACGCCAAGGAGCGCCTTGCGACGAGAGGCGGACGCCGCCGAAGCGGCGCCCTTTTGCTTTGGATCATCGAGCTGGATAAACGAGGAGTCGGGCTGTTGCCCGCTGGTCTCCTTGGGCTTATCGGGCATTACCGTCACCCTTGCCGCGCTTGGTCAGCACGAAGACGGCGATGAGCGCGAGGCCAATCACGCCGGCGGCGATGCCAACGATGGCGAGCGGATTGGTGCCAGTCTCCTGCTCGGAAGCACTAGAGGACTTCTTAGCAGTGGTCGTGGAAACAGCACCCGTATCGGACTTGGAATCGGACTTCTTGTCGGACTTCTTGTCGGACTTGCCGTCCTTCCTGTCAGACTTCCTGTCAGACTTCTTGTCAGACTTCTTCTCGTCCTTCTTATCGGACTTATCGGAGTCCTTCTTGTCGGACTTGTTGTCCCTGGTCTCGGTCTTGGTCGACACCGTCGTCTTGGTCACCGGCTTCTGGCCCGGGGCAATAGCGCCGCCCTTCGAGCCGGAGCCAGAACCAGCGCCAGCGCCAGTGCCGGAACCAGTACCGGTACTAGAACCGCCGCCGCCATTCGAACCAACGCCGCCATTGCCGCCATTGGAGCCTGAACCGCCATTACCGCCAGGGTTAACGGCATTCTTGGTCCACTTGGCATACAACGTCAGGTCGGCCGTCACCGGCGTACTGAAGTCATACGCCTGCGTGCAAGCCTCATCGGTATACCAACCGCCGAAAGTGTAGCCATCGCGCGTCGGATCGACCGGCTTGACCAGCTTGCCATCGGCCGTAGCAACAAACTTAGTGTCGC
This sequence comes from uncultured Collinsella sp., assembly GCA_902495525.1. Lineage (GTDB taxonomy): Bacteria > Actinomycetota > Coriobacteriia > Coriobacteriales > Coriobacteriaceae > Collinsella. The sequence goes on along the minus strand of CABUXL010000013.1, from coordinate 15,902 downwards.
AAGCAGACCCGCCGTTGGAGTTAAAGGCAACCGTCCAAGACTCGACAGCTCCAAGTTTAAACAGCGTGCCCGAATCATTAATGTAGTAGAGATTGCCAGAAGCATCGGCAATGACCGGAGAGTCACAGTACTGGTAATGGCCAGCCGCATCATAAATCTGCGTCGCCTCTGCATCGCCGAGCGTATAGCGATACACGCCACCACCAGCAGAGTAGTTGACGTAATCCTTGCTATCCGCGCTGTTAACGGTGAAGTACACATAGGTCTTGCCGCCCTGAACACTCACCAGCGGAGTAGCAGCAATACCGTTGAGGCCAGCCGGCAGCGCCTTGCCGTCGGCAGCAGCGACCATCGTGGTCTTACCCGTCTTCAGGTTATAGAGAACCAGAGCAGAGCCAGTAGCCGTCTGTCCGCCGACAATCAGATTGTCACCAGACACCGCAGGGGCGCTCAGATTATTCGTAAGGCCCAGATCAACCGTCTTCTGTTCACTCAGCACGCCCTTCGCCGAAAGCGAAATCACATGGAGTTTTCCGTCGTGCGTCATCTGATAGAAGGTCGAACCATTGGACGGATCGGCAATGCAATCGGCATTTGCGACAGCGCCGAGCTTCATGGTCGAAACGACATCGCCCGTCGTCTTATCAATGCACTTAAGCGTACCCGCGCTCGTAGGAACGATGGCATACTTATCCGTCAAAGCCGCACCAGTCCAGTAATAGCCCTCGGCAGGGTCGATGTTCTGCCAAGAAACTTCGCCCGTGGCAATCTTAATGCGCGCAAAGGAGCCGTTGCCGTAGGTCGCGTTGTAATTCTCGTCATACGAAATATCGACCGAGCCTACATAGACGTACTCGCCGTCCGAAACGACGGTGCAGGAGCTCTGCGTCAAGTCCGTCAAACCAGGCGTCAGCCACTTGCAGATCAGCTTGTCTGCAGTAATCGCCTGGACCGCACCGCCGTTGAGCGGAACGATGATAAGGCCATTGGTATAGATCGGACGAGAGGTATAGCTCACCTTGGAGGCAAGCGGCGCAGAGGCAACCTTTTTGCCCGTGGACGAATCGATCTTGATGAGCTCGTTCTCGGTCGCGATGTACACAAAGCCGTTGGCGATGACAGGTTCGCTGCAGTTGGCATACTGCTGACCAGACTCGGCCTTCCAATCGAAGGCCCACTTAAGACCGGCGGCCTGCGCAGGCGTCTTGGCATCCGTTACGGTCGAACCGTTGCCACTGTTGCCGTAGCCGGCCCACTCGGCATCCCAATCAGGAGTCGTCGCACTCGGGTCCACGACAACCTTGTCGGGATCGGGCATGGGCGAATCGTCGGTGGTATAGGCAAGCGTGACCTTATCGCCGCTCTTGAGCGTAATCTGATTGGCGCAGAGTAAGGAGGGCTCTCCATTGATATACAGGTGCCAATATTTATTGGTCGCAGCATCATAACCGTACGACTTGTCTTCGAACGGCGATTTGATGGAATTGAGGAACCAGTACTCGCCACTCTGGGAGCCGTTGTACGTAACGCCCTTGGCCTTCAGAACCGTCTCAATAAGGTTCTGGGCAGTAGAGCCTTCAGGCAAAGAAACACTGCTTGCCGAGCCCCAGCGAGTATTGTTGCCGTTGACATCGGGACCGATAACATCGGCGGATCCAAGCACCTGACCGGGGAGGGCATCGGCGTCAGCACCATACATAAAGGTGACGGCGTCACCCTCCTGGAGCTTGTAGGCACCGGCGCCAACGTCGGCGAACTTGCCATTTACGTAGAAGCGCCAATAGCTCTTGGTCGCAGCATCCCAGCCATAGGACTTACTGTCGAACGGCGAAGTAATACCGTTGAGGAACCAGCCCCAAGACGATTCGCTAGCATCGAGCTTAAGGCCGGTCTGCTCAAGGAGATCCTTGGCAGTAGAGCCCGCCTTGAGACTCGTCTGACCCGTCGAAGCCCAAACCTGCTGCTTGCCGTCCTTGTCCTTACCGAGAACCTGAACAGAAGCATGGACAGAATCGGACGGCAACTGGTCGCCCCAGCCACCGTAGAACCACGTGACGGTATCGCCGGCATGGATGGTGACATTGTCCGCCGTATAGTCACTCGACTTGCCGTTGATAAACAGCTGCCAATAGGTCGAATAATCTTGGGGCGTACCCAGCTCAACACCGTTGTACTTAAGGCTCAGAATGAAGGAGCCCGCAGCAACGGCGTCAATGTCGTTCGCCTCGAGTGCGACCTTCGTAAGATCAAGCGCGCTCGAACCGGACGTCACCACATACTGCGCATTATCGACCCAAGTCTGAGTCTTGCCCTGGGCATCGCGACCAATGACGGTCACATTTGCGGCAACCTGGTCTTTAACGACAGGGGACGAGCTACCAGCCGTATAGGCAAACTCAATCTTCTGCCCCTGGGTGAGCTTGACGCTGCTCGCGCCAACCGAGGAAGACGCGCCGTCGACGAACAGCTGCCAGAAGGCATAAGTCGTCGGATCGTAGGCAAGCGTGCGACCATCGCTCGGGGATGTGATGCTTTCGAGGTAGAAACCGTATGCCGTGTTCGGTTCGTACTTCGCCTTGAAGCCCGTCTTCTCCTGCAGCTTAATGAAGGCATCCGCAGCCGTCGCGCCCTCGTCGAGCTTGAGCTGCGTAGGTGCCACCCAGGTCTGAGCCTTGCCGTCAGCATCGGTGCCGATAATCGAGAACGAGACCTCAACCTGCTTCTTGGCGACATCGCCGGTTTCTGTCGGGTTCTCTGTCTGAACGGCAGCCGCGGCGGCAGGTCCCGCTTGGCCAGCGGATGCCGTCGAAGACTGCTCGCTCGTGGCAGGGCTCTCCCCCGTCGTCGAGCCTTCGTCGCCAGTTGCTGCCTCTGTTGTGGCGGCACCAGCTGCAGGCGCGCCCTCGGAATCCGAAACCTCGGCCTTGCCCTGGTCGGCAGCACCGTCCGCGGCCCCCGTTCCCTCACTCGGCGTCGCAGCCTGAGCCACAGCGTCGGTAATGCCCTCGGCACCCTCGGCCCACAGCTGAGCCGGCGTGGTGCTGAAGGCCATCGCGAAGGCCAGGAATGCCACCAGGCAGCGCTTTGCCACGCCGCGCGCGATTACGCCACGGCGACGAAGCGAGGCACGCTGGCACTCGTCCTCAAACATATCCATTTGTCTCCTACTGTCTGTACTTGGAGCGTTGCCTTGAAGCTGCCCCACGTCATCGCGCATGTTGCGCTCGAGTTCCCCCATCGGGGTCCCCCTTCCCTCCAGAGCCCTATGCACACCGGCGGCATACGCCGCAGCCGCATGCAAGATGGGAGGCGATCCGACTTAACCTTAACGACTCGGGCGCGCCGTCCGATCTGCGACGCGAACATCCCGAGCCAAGAGGAATTACGGTTACTGGTACAGCCGGGGACTTGCACCCCGATTCTCCCAAACGCGCAGGAAAACCGCGCATTCGTGCGTCTCCGCACCACCATCTAGGCCATCGATTAAAACCGTCAATATGCTATCACGCAAAAGGGCCTCGCACGCAGGCGAAGCCCAAGGTAAAAGTTATTGTTTGCGATAGGAGAATGCGGTGACGGTCGCAGCCTCTAGTGCTTGCCGCCGTGGCTGTTGAGCCAGATATTGCGACCCAGCATAAGCGCCAGCACCAGCGCGCTCACGTAGCCCATAAAGCCAATGACTGGGATACCAAACACAACCGGCTCGATGCGCGCGTAGTACACCACCGACGAACCGATAAACAGACCGGCGATCACAATCGCCATCGACATGCGGTCGATGATTCCGCCCAGCTGTCGCAGCGCCTTATCGCTGCTCATGATCTGCGTGTTCACCTTAAGCTGGCCGCGCGTAAGCATGCGCGAAGCCAACCCCAGGTACTCAGCCGCCTCGAGTGAGCCCTTCGCCGCGCGATAGCTGCTCGCGGCAAGATCGCGCCCCATGTCGCGCACGCGCGCATAGGTGCTTTTCTCGTTTTTAATGTGGGTTTGGATGATCTGGATCATGTTGACGTTGGGCATGTACTCGGTCAGCAAACCCTCGAGCGTCACCATGCCGCGCGCGAACATCGTCACCACGCTCGGCAGCTCAACGTCATTCTTACGCGCGAGGTTTAACAGCGAGGTCAAAAACTCGCCGATATCCAAATCCTTCAGGTCAAGGCCCGCAAAGTCAGCCACGATAAAGTCAAGGTCGGACAAAAACGCTGAATGATCGAGCTCGGCCGAATCGCCACGCGTCACGGCGAAGCGCATGAGCGAATCCTTGAGCTTGGGAACGTCACCCTCGGCCACGGCGAAAATCATGTCCTTTACGATACCGCGATCGTGACTCGACATGCGTCCGACCATGCCCAAGTCGATAAAGTAAACGATACCGTCCTTGAGAATGATGTTTCCCGCATGCGGGTCGGCATGGAAAAAGCCGTCGTCGAGCACCTGCGTCGAGTAGTCCTCGACGATCGCGGCACCGATCTTTTCCAAGTCATAGCCCTCGGCCACCAAGCGTTCAGGATCGGCGATCGAAATGCCGTCGACGTAATCCATGACCACCACGTGCTCGGTGCACAGGTCCAGATAGGATTTAGGGCACGTCACGCCATGAACGCTCTTATGGAACTCGTAGAAGTCGTTGAGGTTTTTGGCCTCGGCCAAAAAGTTGGTCTCCTCGCGAAACGAGGTCCACAACTCCTCGACTACGCCGTGCAGGTCAACGAATTGATCGGTGTTGACGAACTTGGAAACGATACGCACCACCGAGCGGATGATATCGATGTCCTGCGCCATAACCTGCTGCGCACCGGGGCGCTGCACCTTGACGGCCACGTCCTCGCCCGTCACCAGACGAGCGCGGTGCACCTGCGCGAGCGATGCGCTACCAAGCGGATTGGGGTCGATCGCATCGAACATCTCCCCCAGGCGCAGGCCGTATTCTTCTTCCAGACAACTGAGTACGACTTCGTACGGTACGGGCTCCACGTCGGAGCGCAGACGACGCAGCTCGTCGCAAAAGCGTTGCGGCAGAATCTCGGACCGGTTGGCCAGAATCTGCCCCATCTTGACGAACATGGGGCCGAGTTCCTCGAGCAGGCGGCGCAAACGAACCGGCGTGAGGTTATCCCACACGCGGTACTTTTTGACCAGGCGAACAATCTGTCCGATGCGCTCGCGGCGACCCGCCGGCGTGAGCTGGTATTCCTCGTCCGGCGCCATCGCGTCGGGCTCCTCGGGCACCATATCGACGGCGCGCGGCTTCTTGCGAGCGCCCGAGACGGCGGCGTCGACCTCATCGACAACCGCCGCCTCGTCACCCAAGGGGTCTAGATTGTTGTAATCGGTGGTGGAATCTGCCATCTGCGCTGCTACTCGGCCTCTTCGGTATCCTTCGCATCGTCGGGCTCAACGGACTCGACGGGCACCGAGGTCACGTTGTCCTCGACCGAATCGACGATGTCGCGCACATGGGCCAGGAAGGCCGTGCGCTCGGGGGCGGTCATGACGCGGACCCGGGCAAGGATGAGCTCGTCAAGCACGCGCTGGGCCGCGGTCTCGCCCTGCATGCCCAAGCGCTCGGTCAGATCGGAGATGGTACCGCCGGCCTGCTCGAACATGTCGGACACACTGCGGGCGATATCGGGGGTGGCGGTGTCCTTGCGGACCTGCTCGCCCTTGGTGTTAAGGTCGTCGAGGACCTTCTTGCCGCCTTCGACAGCAACGGCGGCAGCGCCAAAGCCCACGTTAATGGCGCCGTTAACAAGCTGATCGAGTTTCATAACCATGGTTATCTCCAATCACAAACAACTGCATTGGCGTTCTTGTACCCAAGATTGAGCGAAAGCGACAAAGCGTTTTAGCGCTATTCGATCGACGGGAAATCCCTACCTCACGTTGTCATTCATCGCGAAAGAGTTCTTCATGGCGCAGCTCGTGGTGTAAAGCACCTTGCCCAGCAGGGCATCGGTCTCCACGCGAACACGCTCGGCAAAGGCCTCGTTGGCGCGTGCAAGCTCGGCAGGCACCTCGACCTCGGGCAGAGCGGCTACGGCAGCGTCGACGTCATGGATCTGCTTGTGGCCCATGCCACCGACCTTCTCCTGGTAGTCCTCCACAGCGCGGCCGCACTCATGGAAACGGACGTCGGCCAGGGCGCCGATCAGGCGGTTGGCCCAGTAGAAGTTTTCGGACGTTACGCGAGCCTGCGTGTCGGCATAGTACTCGGGCATGGTCTCGACGTTGGCGTACAGCGGAACCAGCGCGTTAAACGAGTTGGAGCCAAACGCCATCCACTGCACGGCGCGATAGGCCGGCTGCGCATAGGGGCGCAGCTGCAGCACGGCGAGCTGGCTGTTGCGGTTGATGCCGATGGGGCGATAGGCGCCGCGCGTGGCGGGCGTGCCCTTGCTGCCGTAGCAGTCGTACTCCGTACCCTGGTAGTGGCTCGAGAGTACGTACTTGATGTCCTCGATGGTCACCTTACGCTCGGGCACGCGGCTCCAGGGGATATCGTCGCTCTCGGGCGTGTAGTCGGCGTCGGGGCCATCCCACACGTCACTGGGGTTGAGGCAGCGCTGCATGTACCAGGCGCGCGGCGTGTTGTAGACGTGGTCGCTGTCGCTGTGCGAGCCAAAGGCCTCGCGCGGGTTAAAGACCGCAGCCGAGCCGTAGCCCTCGACGCCCAGCGTCAGGTCCAGATGCCACTCGGCCATCCAGGAGCGCAGGTCGGCGGAACACATGTGGTCGGCCTGGGCGCCCTCGGCGTCATCCAGGTCAAAGCTGTCGATACCCAGTTGGTTGGGCATGGTCACATAGGCGTCATCGGGCACACGCTTGGCAATCCAGTGGTGGCCGCCGATGGTCTCGAGCCACCAGATCTCGTCCACATCACTAAAGGCGATGCCGTTGTTCTCGTAGGTGCCGTAGCGCTCGAGCAGGTCGCCCAGGATACGAACGCCGTCGCGAGCGGACTTGGCGTACGGCAGGACCAGGGTCACCATGTCCTCCTCACCCAAGCCACCAGGCTGCGCCGGCACATAGCCGTCCTCACCCTCGTTACCCTTGGCGGGCACGTAGTCCACGAGCGGGTCGGCGCCGCGAACGCGCTCATTGGTGGTGAGCGTCTCGGTTGCGGACATGCCCACATTGAGCTCGTTGAAACCGGCCTCGGCCCAGATGCCGTGGCCCGGGACAACATCGGGGACGCACGTGTAGCGCATGGGGTTATCGGGCAGTTCAACGGTCAGGTGGCTCAGGACGCTCGTGTAGACGCGCGGCTGCTCGTCGGGATGCACCACGCGCATACGCTTGGGCTCAAACACCCCGTTGGACGAGTCCTCGTTACGCGCGACCAGGGTCGACCCGTCGTAGCTCGCGTTCTTACCGACCAGAATCGTTGTGCACGGCATGCGCATCCTCCTTGAGCGAAGAAATCAAACGGCAACAGTGTATCGCTTCGACGCAAAAAGGGCGAAACCACGGCCTCGGCAGCCCTTGTGGTCAAAAGCCTATTTCGATGCGCGCTCCGCCGCCTCAATCACGTGTTTGGCGAGAATCGCCGTCGTCACAGCTCCCACGCCGCCCGGCACGGGCGTGATGGTGTCAACAACCGGCTCTGCAGCATCAAAATCAACGTCCCCGACCAGCTTGCCAGCGGCCTCGTCCCAATTAATGCCAACATCGATGATCGTCTGGCCCTCGCGAACCGCGTCCACGCCAATCGTACGCGCGCGTCCAACGGCGGCAACCACAATCTCGGCAGTACGGCACTCGGCAGCAAGGTCGCGCGTATGCGTATGGCACGTCGTCACGGTCGCATTGCGCGCCGTAAGCATGGCGGCAACAGGACGCCCGATCACCAACGAGCGCCCGACCACAGCAACCTTAGCTCCATCCAGCTCAACGCCGTAATGATCAAGCAAAGCGAGGACGGCTTCGGCTGTGCAGGGGGCAAAACCCTCGCCGCGCCCCGAAAGCGTGGAGAGCAGCGAAGCCGGCGTCATGGAGTCAACGTCCTTGGCGGGATCGAGCGCTGCGGCGACGGCGTTCTCGTCAAGGCCGGCGGGCAGCGGGCGGAACATCAAACAGCCATGAACAGCCGAATCGGTATTGATGTCCTCGATGGCCGTCAACAGCTCGTCCTGCGAAACATCGGCAGAAAGCAAAACGCGACGAGCCTCAATCCCCACTTTTTCGCAGCGCTTGAGCGCACCGCGCTCGTAGGATAGGTCGTCCTCGCGTTCACCTACACGCACGATAGCCAACGTCGGAACAACGCCCCGCTCGCGCAGGGCTGCGCAGCGAGCAGCAAGTTCCTCAGTCAAAGCGCGAGCAACGGGAGCACCCTTCAGCAGTTCAGCCATGGCTATCCTCTCTTCCTTGCAGCGTCGGAGGCGCGGCGCGCCAGCGCATCGGCGCGCGGCAACCATGTGTCGAGCAACTCATCACACGCCGTCTCGAGCTCCTTAGCACGAGCGCGATCCTTCATAGACGTGGTGTTCGCAAAGAGCGTCAAGCTCGCGCCCTGCATAGCAGAACGGCAGAACACGGCGCCGCACGCCACATCGGACAGCAGTTGACGCGAACCCTTGTCGGCCATGTCCTCGAGCAGCGCCAGCGCACGCCCGCAGGCATCCATAATGCGATACGGCGGCAGAGCGGCCACATGCAGCGCATCCTGAATCGCGGTCGCTCGAGTCGGATCGTCACGCGGAATACCGTACGCCGCGGACACCTGGCCGTACGCACGAACGTCCTCGGCGACCAGACCCACAAGTTCCTGCGCCAACTCATCCGCCTGGGCAAACGCGCGCGTCAGATCGTCTGCGCGATCGGCAAGCGCAGGGTTTGTCGCCCCATAGCGAGCAACCATCCCGCAAAGCGAGGCGCCCAGTGCACCTACAAAGGCGCTCGCGCTACCGCCGCCGGGAACCGGCTCGCGTGCGGCAAGCGCCTCGGCAAACTCTCGACATGTTTTATCCATCATCTCTTGGCTCATACGCACGCACCTTCAAGTCATATACATCGGTCGGGTGGCAACCGCCGACCGACCGCATCAATCACATAATGGTGCTAAGTCTAGCCCATAAGTACATGAGCGTCAGCGCACCTGGCCATCGCGGATTTCTATGACGAACGATAGGCCTCGGCACCGCAAACATGGGACACATGGCCCACCTTTCGAGACTTCCGGACGTCAAAAACTGAGGCATATCTATAAACAAGGAACCTGTTGGGGCAACGCCCACGCACGCGCGCCCCATTAAATCAACGGGCACCTCACCCCGGGGAGGGCCGACAGCATCGGCCCTCCCCTCTTTTGCGACCGCACATATTGCCACTTGTCGGCGCAATTCCAGCCCCCAGAATGGGACACATGGCCCACCCTAGCGAGCCGTCCGCGCGTACAGTAAAGGCAGGTAATCCATGGGCGGTTACAGATCGAGGAGGACACGACCATGAAAAAGAAGGCCTTTGCGATTCTCACCCTCTGCATCAGTCTCTTTGCCGCGGTTGCCCTGGTGGGTTGTGGCGGAAACGGCGACGCTACCGGCAGTGGCGGTGACGGCGGCGCGGAAAAGCCAGCCGTGGATATGAGGACCGACTTCATTTGGTTTAAGGTCGAAGTCCCCGAGGGCGTCGAAATCACGGACGTCGCAGGCGATACCGCCGACAGGGCCCAGTTTAAGTTCACCGAGAGCGAGCATGCCAGCGACCGCTTCATCCCCGTCTTCGATCCTGACAAGAACGCCGATGAACTGTTTGACTACGAGGCAAAGTGGAAGGCCAACTCCGGATGGACCGAGAGCGATCCCGTTAAGTACAACGGCAAGACCTGGCGCAGCGCCTACTTTACGCACTCGGGCGGCGTGACGACCGAGTACTTCACTGACGTTGACGGCGGCAGTGTGTACGTACGTATCGACAATGTCGAGGAGCACAAGGACGCCGTCGAGACCATGATGAAGTCTCTGGAGTTTGCCGACGACATCGCCAAGGCCAAGACCGAGGCCATGGACGTCAAGCTCGACGATATCGAGATCAAGCGCTAAGCGACTGGCGAGCACAACGGGAAACACGGACGCAGTGCAAACAAGCGACGGTATCCCAGCGCTTCGTACCCAGGGAGGGCCGGTAAGCCGACCCTCCCCATTCTTATGCCGGTAGCCGACGAACGCAGGATGCCGGGCTCCAAAACCATCCCAGACGTGATAACAGCACAAATAGACAAGTGCCCCAACACGTCCGCCCGCCGATTTATAGCGCCGCGCAGGCAATTTAAACCGGCGTCTTTAAACATCTGGGCAGTATAGTGACCAAAACAAGTGCATAACCGCACCCTGCGAACGGAGGAGATATGACCGAACACCATGCCATCAGCCGCCGAGCGTTTACGCTGGGCCTAGGGCTTGCGGCGTTGTCACCACTTGCAAGCCTGCCTGAAACCGCAGCGCCGGGCATTCCCCTGCGAACGGCATTTGCAGACAACACACCCGCACCGTCGGACAGCCTCGACAATTTCGTCATTCGCCTTCGCCCCGCGGGCTATTTTCGCACCGCGAGCGTCAACCAAGACGGCAACGTTCGCGGCAACGTCTGCCACCTGTTTAACGACGGCACGTCCAGCAAGCTCATCCTTGAGAACGTAACGACCAAGAATGACGATACAAACTGGTATGCTATCCGCACCTTGCTCAATTTCGAAGAGCATAAAAAGACGGGCTACAGCATTTGGTCGGTCGACGACGACTCGGACAAAGATGGAAAGGTCATCCACGTATGGGGCGGCGAGTATGACAACAAGCCCAGCCGCGCTTTTGCGTTCGAACGTCAATCAAACGGAACCTATATCATTCGAGACCGCACGGTCGAGAAAGAAACCGAGAAAAAAGACATTAAGTACCTGGCAATAGAATCGGACGGCAAAGACCAGGACAACAATAAGATCTGCCATAAGAGTAAGAGCATTCCGTGGGAGCTAGAACTTGTCGGTTACGACATGGGCAAGATCAATACCACAGTTAGAAGTATCGACTGGACCACGTATAGCAGCTACGTCGACGGACCATGCTGGATGAAATACGTCGACGACAACAAGTACCTCGACGAGCTGAGTATCCCGGGCACGCATGATTCGGGCACCTGCAGCGTGGACAACGACACCGAGCCCCAATCCTCGCAAGCAAAGTGCCAGCAGGATTACATCCCCACGCAGTTGCTCGAAGGCATTCGCTATTTTGATATCCGACTCGGAAGGAACGACGAGAACGGCGACCCCGGTATCGACCATGGAAGATGCTACCTGCTCAAAAAAGACGGGGGCTTTATGCATCTCTCCAATGTCATCGACTACTTCAAAACATTTTTGAACGAAAACCCATCAGAAGCGCTCATCATGCTTGCGTCACGAGGCAACGACGAGGCTACCGACGAAAGCGTTACGACGGCTTTCGCCAAGGTTATGCACGATAATCCCGATCTGTTCTACACGTCGAGCCGAATCCCCACACTGAACGAGGTGCGCGGAAAGATCGTCCTGCTGCGTCGATTTGTACTCGCCGGCAACAGCGTAAGCGGCCACACGTGGGGCCTCGATCTCACCCAATGGGACGACAAAATCAAGGCGCATTCCGGGCAGTCGATGTGCCTCGTCCAAGACGCGCGAGGCTTTGAGACTACGGGCAATGCGGGCGACAAAGAGCCCTATTGCACCAAGGTATACGCCCAGGACCATTTTGAATGCACCGGAACCGACAAGATTAGCTGGGTCGATATGGCGCTGCGAGAGACGACCAATCTCACGCGCAACAAGGTGGACGTCGAGGACAATGACGGCGCCAAGGTGCAAGTCCTGGAACGCTGCTGGTCTATCAACTACACCAGTTGCACGAATTACAAACAAGGAAGCAATCCTTTTACCGCGGCGCGAGTGGTCAACGAGCATCTGTACAAGAGCCCGTACATCAATCCCAGCGGCAGCGATAAAACAAAGTCAGATTGCCTCAAGCACGTTGGCATTATCGCGTCCGACTTTGTCGATTCGGCACTGGCCCGGAGCATCTACCAACGCAATTACGACGCGAAGCACAAGCCAACAGTTTCATGCTGCCTCCCGGACCGCATGCACATGACGTATGGAGACTCGCTGAGCGATGCCTCGCTCCAAGATGGCAAGACCGTTGGCGAGGGCCATTTCCGCCTTGTCGACAGCAGCAACGTACTCAACGTGGCCGCTTCTGGCAGCGCGTTTGCCATCGAATACGTGGATGTCGACGCCCTGGGCAACGAGACCGTTACGGGGCTGCAGGGCTCTGTGCCCATCGATATCGATCGACGCGCGCTGACGCCCCATTTTGAGGGACTCGAAGGCCTTAAGGCCGGCGAAGACGTGCGCGCCAAGATTGCGGCATCACTCGAGGGCAAGCTCGAAACCGATGCCTGCACGGCCCAGCTCGAGTTTGTGCACGACGCGAACGGCGCTCCGGGCACGGCAATGGCCGAGGGCGAAACATTTGCCGCAGGGACGTACTGGGTGCGCGCGAAAGACCTTTTGGGCGACGCGGCACAGAACTACATGCTCGCCAGCGACGGAGCCGCAAGCTTTACCGTAGCGGCCTCGGGCAGTGCAGGCGCCGCCGGCGCCGGCACTGGCGCCAACGCGGGCAGCGCCGACAAGAACGGCAAGGGCAACAAGGGCAAGGGCTCGGGCGGAAAACTCGCCGACACAGGCGACGGCTCTGGCATCGCCGCCGGGCTCGCCGCTGCCGCCGTGGCGACGACGGTCGCCGGCACGGCAATGCTTGTTAACGACCGCGAAAGCACTAAGGACGCTAGCGAATAGGCCAACCGGCACTTTCGGACGCATCGACTCGATGAGGGGCGCAGAGCACCGTTCTGCGCCCCCAATTTTTACCTTGGCCCGAACGCCGCCATAAGCTACATCACCATGTTCAGCGCGTTCACAAATTCCTGGGCCTTCGCACGGCTACTCAGGCTAAAGACACAGGCAGTCAACAACCTGTTGCGCAGAAAAACGTCGCGGCCCTTGATCCTGCTGACTCCCGTGATGTCCTTAAGGTAGACAATCTCGATATGCTTGCCGCCGAAAGTGCCCTTCTTGAGTACCTCAATGCGGTTAGGGTAGATCTTGACGTCTTTAAACCTGCCCGAACCCTTACCCTGGAATAGCAAAGTGTTGTTGTCCATACACATCGCTCCCCATGGTTAGAGTTAAAACTGCCTCTATGGTCACATTTTAGTCACTTCGGGAATCCTGCACGAAGGCGCTAGGCGACATTGAAATTCGAGTCCGCGCGAGGCTTTAAGATAGGCATGATCAGCCGCATCGATGCGACTGGCAATGCTTCTAGGAGTACGCCTCGTATTATTCGCCATTAGAGGAGGTCTTACCTGGTTTACGCATGGGAATTCGAGTTCTTTGATTCGGACGGCATTGAACTTCCCGCGCCAGACTTCGGACATGAGCCGCGACACGGCGGCAAGATTATCGCCGTAGCCGTCAGCCGCGAACTCGCCGACATCCCCGCCGTCACCGCAGCGAATGCCGCGCGTATACTCGGTGTTAGCTCAGCGCGGGTATCGCAACTGATAAATGCAGGGCTGTTGGATTCATGGAAGGATGGCACCAAGTGAATGGTGTCCAAAGCTTCCATCGAGGCACGACTCGCCGACGCACCAAAGGCAGGGCGCCCAAAAGAGGTCCCTATTGCTGTATAAGGCGAGGCTACTGCGCACTTTTATTCCACACGATGTTTTCAGCCTGGTATAAACAAGTTCAATACCAGAATGCAAATCCAACCATCGTGTCTAATTACGAATGAATTTTCGCCTTTTCTGCAGCAAACTCTTCCTCGGTAAGTACTCCACTTTCACGCAGCGCTGCAAGCCTCTCGAGCCTTGCAGCTACATCACCACTATCCACCAGCGTCTCAATAGTCTGTGAGACCTGCGGATACTGCTCGAGCTCCTTCGATAGGGCATCGACTATCTCGGCAATATTCTTTGCATTTTTGCCCCCGTTTAATACGTTTGCCCTGACCTTAGATGACGAGATGACAGTAACGCCAGATCCGCCTTCAACTGGAACAACCGAAATACTGATATTTTCACCCCAGGACCAAAGGCTCATACCAATCTCGGCTGCAACTGTTCTTGTTGTGGGCGATGCGCTATCAACTTTTACTTTAGGTAGCTTTTCCATAGCTGCCTTCAAGGCATTAAACGTGTCGTCAGGAGAATACGGTACCTGAATCTGAAGCTGCTGATCCGCAAAACCCATAATCCGGCCTCCGCTTCTACAAGATTAAGGCTATCGGCAATGTTAGCACGTTCCCAGCACTTTTAAATTCATCTAATGACCTTGTGATGCAGCCCGACACCCCGGCGCCACTCCCCTACTTCCCAAATAGCGCACCCAGCAGGCCGCGACGTTTGGGCTTCTCCTCTCGGTAGGAACCCTCGACGGCGGCTGCAACCTGGCGCGGCTGCTCGCCGTCTCCACGGCGCACAATCTGATAGAGGAACGGCGATTTAACGTATTTGACCTCGACGGGCGTGGCGTGCACGGTGCTCTCGCCGGACAGATGCAGGCTCGGGTTGAGCGGCGCCACGATATGCGTCTCGCGCTTGTCGCTAAACACTACCGCTGCCGCACGACCCGTCTGGCCGTTCACGGCGATGCGCACCTGCTCGCCATCGCGGCCATCCGTCGCCGGACGGTCGACAAAGTACACCGGCACCATCACCAAACCGTCCTTGTGTTTGCGAGCCTTGCGCGCCCAGGTGCGGATGCTCTTTTTATTGAGCCCCAGTACAGCCTCGGCGTCGTTGCCCGCAATGTCGAGCGCCAACTTATCAATGACCACCTGGTCCTTGGTAGACGCATCGACGGAGACGACGCGGAAGTCGCCTTCCTGCATGGCAGGGTCAAACGGCCCAACCTTGGCATAGTCCCACGGCTCCAAAATGCCCATAAGTCGAACATCCAGATAGTTTGCCCTCGGATACGCCCAGTCGAGCACCTCGTAGTACACCAGGGTTTCCTTGCTCAGGCCCTTGCCCGGGAAGCTCGCCATCATGCGCAGGTCCGCCAGCGCCATGGGGAAATAGAAGAGCATCATGTCGTTTTGGATCGCATCTTCCACGTCGTGCCCGGCAAAGGCTTCCGCATGCTGGCGCACCAGCTGCAGTGCGTTGGCACGTGCCTGCTGCGGCGAGATTTCGCAGGGAATGCCCTGCTCCGGCACATACTCTGCACCCACGCCCATGGTCAGACGCTTGCTGAAGGTACCGGGCTTGAGCAGGTCGGCAATGCCGATCTTGTTGCCGCAGGACGGGCACTCAAACACACGCTGCGTTGACTCGCCCTCAAAGGACGCTCCGCAGAAGGGGCAAGGAATGCTCACATGCGTAGCCTCTTGGAACTCTTGCGCCGTGCCGCGATCCTCCCACAGCAGATGTTCCAGGACCGACTGATTGCGCCAGCGCGCATTGAAGAAATACCAGTCCGGGTCCTCCGGGCGCTCGAGTTGCGACACATGCGTGAGCTTGAGCAGCCCATCCACCACCGTCAACGGCGTATGGCGAATGCCCAAAGCGCTCTTGGGCTCTCCGGCGTCCGCCTGCCACGGAATGACCGCACCGCAATAGGCGCACTCAAAGCTGCGCTTAGCCTGGTGCGAGTACATAGGGCCGCCGCAGTTTTGACATTTAATGGCAAACATCTCGTCCATGGAAACGTCCTCCTTTGCACAGGGGCTGTCGACATTAAGTATGTCGAGCAAACAGGCACATGCCCATACCCATGTGGCCCAAAATGGACCGCCCGGGCAGACGAGAAGGCTCGCTCGTTAGCACCGGCAGACTATTGCTGCATTTTCTGAGCATCGGTG
>CABUXL010000012.1 GCA_902495525.1 uncultured Collinsella sp. | reverse complement strand
CCTCGTTGCGGCGCGGCTGCGCCTATGGCACTTCAACATCATTGTCGCAGCCCCGACCCGCGGTCACGAGCGGGGGCTCCTATCTTTTTAGTGCCCTCGGATTGGGTCATAGTGTCTGTCGTTGCCAAGACACCGGCGTTGCCTTGGTCGCAAGTAGTCATTGGGGACGCTCTTTAATGACTAGTCGTTTAAGAACGCCCCTTAAGAATGACCCCAATGACTACACTCAAAAACGGCGCCCGTCGGCGATGTTGCCGGCGGGCACCGTTGTCGTGTAGGTGGTTATGTCGTGCGGGCTGCTGTTGAACGTTCGGGCCCGTGCTCTATAGCGAGTCGATAAAGCGCTGTTGGGCGGCGCGGCCGGCTTCGTCCCACTTAAAGACGCCGGCGTTGTCGAGCACGTGGCCAAACACCACGCCGACCTCCTCGTGCAGGATATCGATGGCATTGTCGGCCGTAAGCTCGTTGGCGCGGCGGGCATAGACATCCTCGGCCCATGCGGCGTGGCTGCGGCATAGATCATCGCCCTCGAGTGCACCGGCAAGGTCGTAGCTGGCATCGGCCTTGGCTGCCAGCAGATGCTCGCGGACAGCGCCAAGCTCGGGAACCAGGCGCGGCGGCAGAATTGCCAGGCCCATGACCTCGATCAGGCCGATGTTCTCCTTTTTAATGTGG
The DNA here is from genome assembly GCA_902495525.1 of uncultured Collinsella sp. Lineage (GTDB taxonomy): Bacteria > Actinomycetota > Coriobacteriia > Coriobacteriales > Coriobacteriaceae > Collinsella. The sequence goes on along the minus strand of CABUXL010000012.1, from coordinate 45,290 downwards.
TGGTACTCGGCATGCGGGTGGAATACGCCCAGCGGATGCTCGTCGGTCGTGATATTGCAGCGAAGCGCCAGGTAGGCCTCGTAGATTTCGCCGCCGGCGTTGCCGCGGGAGTCGACGCGGCGGATGACGGGCGTTACGGTGTTGTGCGCTACGCCGTCGGCTGTGTGTGCGATAACGCCCACGGACTCGTCGGTCCACTCGCGCCAAGCGAGGATGATCTTCTCGGCGGCGTCGAGCAGCTGGGCGCGGTCGTGCGAGCGCAGTCGCAGCACCGAAAGCGGCCACTGCAACACGGTACCGCTGACTTGGTCAAAGCCGGGCACGCTAAACTGCGAGACCTCGGTGGCATGCATCATGGGGAACTCGTGCGCGCCGCCCTGGAAGTGGTCGTGCGACAGAATCGAGCCGCCCACGATGGGCAGGTCGGCGTTGGAGCCGATAAAGTAGTGCGGGAACAGGTCGACAAAGTCGAGCAGGCAGGTCAGCCCCTTGCGGTCGACGTGCATCGGACGATGCTCGGAGCTCATGGCAATGCAGTGCTCGTTAAAGTACGCGTACGGGCTGTACTGGAAGCCCCAGCGCTCGCCGTCGAGCTGGATGGGGATGACGCGCAGATTCTGGCGGGCGGGGTGAGCGCCGCCGTCGGCTGCGGCGGAGCGTCCGGGATAGCCCTCGTTTTCGATGCAGAGCTGGCAGGCGGGATACTTCTCGCCCGTGTTCTTAGCTGCACCTGCCGCGGCGATATCGCGCGGGTCCTTCTCAGGCTTGGACAGGTTGATGGTGATCTCCAGGTCGCCCCAGTTGGTGGGGGTGCTCCATTTGATGTTGCGCGCGATGGCGGCGCGGCGCACGTAGCCGGCGTCGCAGCACAGACCGTAGAACCAGTCGGTCGCGGCGCGGGGCTCGTTGACGCCCATGCGGCCGTTGAACTCCTCGTTTACAACCGAAGGCCTCGGCATGAGCGCGCCCATAATGCGCATGGCAATGCGGTCGCGGCCAGACGCCGTGTCCTCGGCGGCGCCGTTGGCAACGGCAGCCTCGGCAAGCGCAGCAAGCGTGCCCTCCAGGTCAAAGTTGGGCAGGGTATCGGGGTGCAAGAGCGAGAGTTTCTCGACCTGGAGCGCCCAGGCCATGTCGAGCGCCGGGCCCGTAGCACCGATGCACTCGAGAATGGTGTTATACGCCCAGATGCGATCGTCCTGGCCGATCATCGATCGGTGGATAGCGTACTCAATCAGGTTCTGCGCGGCCTCGCGCACGTCAGTCATTACAGCCATGCCGCGTAAGCCCCCTTGTCAGAAATTGCGTAGTGGCGGGCAGAGCCCTCGCCCAGCCAGCCGTTCATCTTGGTGATAAAGGTGTCGACCAGGTCGAGCGGCACGAAGGCCTGGATGGTGCCACCAAAGCCGCCACCGTGGATACGGACGGCGCCACGGCCGTCGAGCACGTGCTCGGCCAGTGCCAGGGCATACATCGAAGGCTGCTCGGAGCCCAGCTTGGCAACGACATTCTGCAGGTACATGGCAGAGCTGGCGCCGGACTCGCGCGTCAGGACCAGGAACTGATCGATGTCGCCGGCGTTCAGGGCAGCCCAGCGCTTATCGACCAGGCCGTTTTCGTACCAGTAGTGAACGGCGCGCAGGCAGGCGCGGTCGCCCAGCTTGGCGCGCAGCTCGGGGAGCTTGGCGTCAAAGTCCGCCACGTTTACCTCGCACAGGCGTGCCTTGCCAAACTCGGCAGCGACGTCCTGCATCTCGCGCGGAACGGCGGCGTAGTCGTCGGTGGCGGCCACGTGGTCGGCACCGACCTTAACGAGCACGAGCGCATAACCGTGATCCTCAAAGTTGAGTTTGAGCTTCTGGGTCTTGGGCTGGGCCTGATCCTCAAAGTCCATGTAGGCGAGTCCGCCCAAGCAAACGGCGGCCTGGTCCATCAGACCGCAGGGCTTGCCGTAGTAGTTGTTCTCGGTGCGCTGGCTCATCTGGGCGAGCGTGACGGGCTCAATGGCGGGCGCGCCCCAGAGCGTCTCCATGGCACGACCGTACGCGGCTTCGACGGCGGCAGAGCTGGAAAGGCCGCCGCCCGAGGGGACGGAGCAGGTAAAGGCAAAGTCGAAGCCTTTGGGCTCAACGCCAAGGGCTGCGACCTCGTGGGCCATACCGCGCACGAGGCTTGCGGACGTGCCCTTCTCGGACTCCTGAACGTCTAGCGTGTCGAGCGCGATTTCAAACGTGGGATAGCCCTCGTCGGCTACGCGAACCTTGTTGGAATCGGTTGCCACGGCGATGCCGTCGACGGCGACATCGAGCGAGCCGGCGATAACGTGGCCACCCTCGTGGTCGGTGTGGTTGCCGCTGATCTCGGAACGGCCGGGCGCGTGCACGTAGAGCACCTGGCGGTCGCCGATGGGGCCAAACTCCTCCTCGAACAGCTTGGTGAGCGTGGCGAATGTCTTTTCGTCGGGGGTGGTCATGGGAGTCCTTTCCTTGGCGCGCACGGGTGGGTTTTGCGTCGTTATAAGTACGTTAACAACTTGAAGCGGCATGAGCCAAGTGTTCACAATACCGCACGTTACGGGCTATGTTAACGTACTCATAACACATCGCTTGTCACTTTTTGAGAATCTGGTAATCGGTAGAAATTCAGCCGTGAACGGTACTGCCGTATGGACTTATAAAGCAGAAGAGATGCAGATAGAAAAAGTAGAGTACGTTAACATGCGTCCGACGATAGCGGGCCTCGGCGCGGGATGTATTTCTGCCCGGGCCGGCATTCACGCTATTCAGATCTCGCAAGGGTGAAGGTGATCCTGTGGCAAGGCGCCCGTCCAACGATACCAGTTCGCGTCCGGTCTCCATGGCCGACGTCGCCCGCGCTGCCGGCGTTTCGCAGCAGACGGTTTCGCGCGTCGCCAACGGCTTGCCTAACGTTAACGAGCAGACGCGCCAGCGCGTACAGGCCGCTATGCAAAAGCTCGGCTTTCGTCCGAGTTATGCCGGTCGCTCGCTGCGCGACGGCCGTTATCATTCGGTCGGCCTGTGCGTCAACGATGTCACCAAGTTCGGCAACCTCTCAATGATCGACGGCATCGCCAGCGCTGCTCGCGAGCATAATTGCGCCATCACGCTGGTCGAGATGTCCAAGACCGAGGAGTTTTCGCTTGCCGAGGCTACACGTCGTATGGCCGCATTGCCCGTGGACGGCATCATCATCGGCATGAGCCGCATGGCGCCCGATTTTGAGACGTTTGATCCACTGCCGGGCATTGGCACGGTCATCGTTACCATGTACGCGCATCCGCGCGTGACCACGGTCGATTCCGACCATTACGGCTGCTCGCTATTGCTTATGGACCACCTGTTTGAGCTGGGGCACGAGCAAATTCGCTATATTGGCGGCCCGTCGTTCTCGGTCGACGAACAATTTCGCCGCGCCGGTTGGCAAGATGCACTCGAGCGTAAACACATCGAGTCGGCAGAGCCGCTCGAGGGCGACTGGTCTGCCAACAGCGGCTACGAGGCCGGCAGGTACCTGGCCGAGCACGATCGCACCATGACGGCGATCTATGCGGCAAACGATCAGATGGCAAATGGCGTGATTGCCGCACTGCGTGATAGCGGCCTGCGCGTGCCCGAGGACGTGAGCGTGGTGGGCGTCGACGATTCGCTCGATGATTTTGTGGCACACAACGAGCTCACGACCGTGCGATTCGATTTGCATCAGCGTGGGCGCGAGGTATTCGAGCATGCGGTTCCCGAGGCGGGTACGGCGGGCAAAACCGTTGCCATTCGTATTCCCGGCCAGCTCATTATTCGACATAGCACGGCAGCGCCGCGCGTATAGTTTTTGCAGGTCAACGGCGGTATATTCCGCCTCAATAACAATCGATAAGGATGCTGGCAGATAGCCGTGGCTATGAAGACGAGTGTTATGATAGACGGGTTCTTTTGTCTATCTAGGAGGCTTTGCCTGATGGAGATCACCAAGGATATCCGCTACATTGGCGTCAACGATCACGACATTGACCTGTTCGAGGGCCAGTACGACGTGTCCGAGAACGGTATGGCATATAACAGCTACGTTATCTTGGGCGATAAAATCGCTGTCGCCGATTCGGTCGACGCTGGCTTTGTCGACGAGTGGCTCGGCAACCTCGAGGCCGCGCTCGACGGCCGTACGCCCGACTACCTGGTTGTCCATCACATGGAGCCCGATCACTCTGCTGGCATCGCCGCCTTTATGGAGCGCTATCCCCAGGCGCAGATCGTGGCAAGCATGGGCGCTTTCCGCATGATGGTCAACTACTTTGGCACCGACTTCCCCGAGCGCAAGATGGTCGTCAAAGATGGCGACGTGCTCGACCTGGGCGGCCACAGCCTGACGTTTGTCGGCGCTCCCAACGTGCACTGGCCCGAGGTGCTCTTCTCCTACGAGTCCACCGACAAGGTGCTCTTTAGCGCCGACGGCTTTGGCAAGTTTGGCGCCAACGACATCGAAGATCCCGAGGGTTGGGCCTGCGAGGCACGCCGTTACTACTTTGGCATCGTGGGAAAGTTCGGCAAGTTCGTGCAGGCCGTCCTCAAGAAGGCCGCCAATCTGGACATCCAGATCATCTGCCCGCTTCACGGTCCTGTTCTTAGCGAGAACCTGGGCTATTACCTCGACACCTACAACACCTGGTCGAGCTATCAGCCCGAGGACAAGGGCATCACGATTGCCTATGCGAGTGTGTATGGCCATCTGAAGGCTGCCGTTGAGGAGCTCGCTTCTGCGCTTGAGGCTCGCGGCCAGAAGGTTTCCGTCTTTGACCTGGCTCGCGACGATATGGCCGAGGCTGTTGAGGATGCGTTCCGCTATGACCGTCTGGTGCTCGCCTCCATTACCTATCAGGGCGAGATCTTCCCGTTCGTGAGCACCTTTATCCATACGCTTGCCGAGCACGCCTATCAGAACCGTACGGTGGCACTCGTTGAGGCTGGCTCCTGGGCGCCCACCGCTGCCAAGGTTATGACCAAGGAGCTCGAGGGCATGAAGGACATCACCCTGACGCAGAACAAGGTGACTGTGCTGGGCTCGCTCAACGAAGCCTCGCGCGCTCAGATCGAGGCCCTCGCCGACGAGCTGTCCAAGTAGCGACACGTTCACTTTTGACGCTCAGCCATCACAACCACCACAAAGGGGACAGGCACCTTTGTGGTGGTTTTTGTTTAAGCGCCGGCGATGACGAGATTTGGGCGGGCGTCGTCGGCGGTCTCGGCGATTGAGGTGGCGACGGCGCCATCGGGGTCACGGTCCATCACGATGGTGTCGACATCAGTCAGTTCGGCAAAGCGGTACATGCCGCGTCCGTTAACCTTGCTAGCGTCCATGAGGGCGACGCTTTGATGGGCTCCGGCGATCATAGCTGTTTTGGTCTCGGCCATCTGGGGAAAGTCGGTCGTAAAGCCGCAGCCGGGAACAAAAGCGCCAGGGCACATGACGGCAAGATCGGCGTGGACCATTTGGAGAGCCTGCATGGTAAGTGGGCCGTACAGATAGCGATGACCTTTGCGCAGTGTCCCGCCCAGCATGACGACATCGACCGAGGGCATGCTCTCGTCGATGTAATCGGCAATGGTAATGTCGGCCGTGATGACGGTGATGCCGTTGCGCTGGTCGAGGAGCCGGACAAACTCGAGCGCCGTGGTGCCCGAGTCGACGAGAAGCGTGTCGCCGTCATTGACGAGCTCGATGGCGCTTTGCGCGATGGCCTGCTTGGCGGCGACGTTGACATTGATGCGGCGATCCTGCGTGGAGACGGTCAGGCGTTTGTGGAGCGATACGGCGCCACCATGCGTGCGGCGCAGCTTGCCTGCTTCGGCGAGCGCGTCCAGGTCGGCGCGGGCGGTAACGGAGGACACGCCAAAGGTCTGGGCGATTTCTGCTACCTGCACCGAGGCATTATGCTCAAGCATTTCCATGATGGCGGCACGGCGCTCATCGGCGAAGGCTCGGGTTGTTGCGTGGGCCATAGCTGCTCCATTCTCGGCCAAATTTGCAGGAATTGTGTTGACTCTATTTTCGTTCATTTTCTTTTTGAGTAAGAAAACGCCTTTCGATTACTTATCTTTTCTATAAAAGAAAGACGCTGAACGCCCAAAATTCAATATCGAACACGCCCGCCCGGCCCCAATTCCTTCCGTTTACTTTTCAAAAACGACTGTATTGACCTGCATGGGCTCAATATCTCGCACATGCAAAGACGCTGAATTTCATACAATGAGCGCAGTAAAACGCAAGGTAAAACGCTTTGCGAACAACTACGCCCGATGTCCAGATGCGGGCGAGGGAGAGGAGCAAACGCTCATGGCACTTGTTACCACCGAAAAGATGCTCAAGGACGCTCAGGCCGGCCATTACGCCGTTGGCGCGTTCAACGTCGAGAACCTCGAGTTTGTTATGGCCGTTCTGGCCGCTGCCGAGGAGACCAAGTCCCCCGTCATCATGCAGACCACCCCGGGCACCATCAAGTCCGCTGGTCTGGACTACTTCTACGGCATGGTCAAGGCTGCTGCCGAGCGCGCTTCCGTGCCCGTCGCTCTGCACCTCGATCACGGCGATGGCTATGACCGCTGCATGCAGGCTTTCCGCACCGGCTATACCTCTGTCATGATCGACGGTTCGCACGAGTCCTTCGAGGACAACATCGCCCTGACCAAGTCCGTCGCCGACGCTGGCCGCGCCATGGGCGTGCCCGTCGAGGCCGAGCTCGGTAAGGTTGGCGGCAAGGAGGACGACGGTCCCGCGGTTGAGGGCGAGAGCCCCTACACCGATCCGGCCGAGGCCAAGGAGTTCGTCGAGCGTACCGGCTGCACCTCGCTGGCTATTGGCGTTGGCACCAGCCACGGTGTGTACACGAGCGATCCGCACATCGAGCAGTCCGTGGTCAAGGCCATCCGCGACGCCGTCGACGTGCCGCTGGTTCTGCACGGCACCTCCGGTGTGCCCGATGAGCAGGTTGCCGAGGCTGTGAAGAACGGCATCTGCAAGGTCAACTACGCCACCGAGCTGCGTCAGGCCTACACCAAGGGCTTCATGGCCTACATGGCCGAGAACCCTGCCTGCTTCGATCCCAAGAAGCCGGCCAAGGAGGGCATGCGTGAGATCACCGAGCTGGTTAAGATCCGCATGACCAACCTCAACTCTGTGGGCAAAGCAGAGTAACAGCAAGGGTACTCTGATCCCACCGGACGGTTTGGGCGGGTCCCGTACTTAGTTTCCAAAACGTCCTCGCGCATGAAGGCCCCCGTTGTCTCGCTTCTTCGAAGCGTTGACAACGGGGGCCTTCGCGCTGCGGAATAATTTTGGAAACTAAGTACGGGACCCGCCCAAACCGTCCTGCTCAATCGCCCTTGTGGCGTTGGGGCTAAAAGGGTGGGACGCGTGGGTTATTTGGTTGTTAGGGTTAGCAGGTCGTTGGGGGTTTTGAGGTTGTAGGTGGCGTTTGGGATGTCTTGGTGTGATCCCCATGCTGCTCGGGCAAAACTGACCCCTGCCGAAGTTGCGCATTGTTCGTCGTAGACGGTGTCGCCAACGTAGACGACGTTGCCAGGATTCGCGCCCGTACGCCGGAGATATTCGAGCATGGGAGCGGGTGCGGGTTTATGTTCGGTTGTGTCTTCGACAAGGATGATGTGCTCAAAATACTTATCGAAGCCAAGGGGTGCAATTTCTTCTGCGTATTCGTCGCGCGCACGTGAGGAGACGATGCCAAGTTTGCAGCCGCTATCGGCGAGTGTTGCGATAACTTCGTGCAAGCCGGGAAACACGCTGATGGTGCTTTTAAAGCTGGCGGCAACTTGGCACCAGCGATCCAACGTTGCCTGCGAGTAGATTCCAAGTTTCTCAAGGGCATCCTTGCCGGGTATGCCGAGGGCAAATTCAAGCTCGTGTCGGGGGAGCGTTTTGCCGGTCTCTTCTTGGACAATCTGGACAAGCGATGATAGAACGCTTTCTTCTGTATCTGCCAATGTCCCATCAACGTCAAATACGATATGGTCAAAGTGCTTCATATGATTGCTCCTCTCTGTTGTTTGCCTGCAAGTTTGATGCAGTGACAGAAGAAGGGCTAGCGGGATTTCTGCCTGGTGCTATCGAGATTCTGCCTCGCTGCTCGATAGCTCGAAGGAGTGCATCCCATTTGTTCTTTAAATACCTGGCCAAGATGGCTTGCTGTCGCAAAGCCGCATTGGCGCGCGACTGTCTGGACCGTTCGCGTGGTGTGTGCCAAAAGTTCGCAAGCACGGTTTACGCGGTATGCGCGCAGATATGCCGCCGGGGTCGTTCCTGCGCAAGCTTCGATAATGCGGTAACACTCTCTTTCGCTTACGCCGGCTGCAGATGCCATCTGGGGCACATCTATAGCGGCTGCATAGTTTGCGCGGATATAGTCCAGGATTGCCTTGAACTGTACGTCGCGGTTGGTCATCCAAGAGGCGTTGTCGGAGGAAAAGAGCGGTTCGGCCTTGGCGTAAATCTGAATCCAGAGCTCTGACAAGCTATTCCGAAGCGCCATCTCGTTCTGCGGCCGTTGAAGGTCGTGGTTAAAGGAACTCTTTAGCAAATCGATAAAGGGCATATCGTCGGGGTTGGTGGGCGACCATTTGAGCACATCGACGCCTCGACATTGAAGCAATGGGTTGATGTAGCGCTTTTGGAGACGTCCCGCGGGATCGCCGAGCATCGACGGCTGAAAGATATGCAGCATTTGAATGGCTGGCGCCGAATTGGGTGATTGCAGCGTGCTGTGCAAAACGCCGCCGTTGATAAAGCCGGCGGACCCTTCCTCAAAGCGTACGTGCTCATGAGCCGCGCGCGTTCGATAGTCAATCGCTCCCTGCTCCATGTAGAAAAGCTCAACTTCGGAATGCCAGTGCCAGGGGACGGAATTGCCCGGATAGCGAGCGAATTCTGCGCGTTCGGCAATATAGGGCCAGTCTTCGGCGGTCTCGGGAAACGCTTCTTCGCGTCCTCCGCGGTGCAATTCTATGTGATCCATGTTTCGCATGGCATCAGTATAAAGCGCGATGGGCTTAGATTGCTCTTGCCTGTTCGGGGAACGCCTTGTCTAGGGATGCTTGGAGCCTTTCGAACGATGCTCGCAGGTTGTGGCTCTGGTCGGTTGAGCGTTTGGCTTTTGTGGTGGGGGAGTCGAGGAGGCCGTTTCTCTGTGTCGGGGGGAAGGAGAAAAGGTTTGCATGATTTAGGGATGGCTGCTGTGCTGCGCCGTTGGAAGAATGCATGCTTATGCGGCCTCCTCGATGTCCACCAAAAGGTTGCGCTCGGGGTATGCTGCTAGGCCCCGTGCGTTGGCAGTATTATGCCGCGGCTGCCGCAAAGAAGCGCTAAAGAAAGGCTTAACCTGGTTTGGTGTTACGATGAAACCGCAGGTCAAGGCTATTGAGTAACACTCTTGAAAGGTTTTGGGCTTAAGGGCTTTCTAAGGTTTGTGGCGCGGATGTGGCTTGCCTGTGTGGGGCGTGTGGACGGCTCGTTCCTAGCGCTGCGGTGCGGCGGCGCGTACTTGTTCGATGACCTTTTCCATCGTGGCGTCGATGCGGTCCTTTTTGAGTTCGCATTCCCAGATGGTTATAGGCGTCCAGCCCATTTGAGTGAGTGCTGCCACGGCAGCGCGGTCGCGCTCGACGTTGCGACGGAACTTTGCCTCCCAAAACTCAACGTTGCGCTTGGGCTGGCTAGGGTTGCATTTGGGGCAGCGATGCCAAAAACAACCGTTGACGAAGATGGCGATCTTGCGCCCGGGAAAGGCGATGTCGGGCTTGCCGGGAACCTTCCATTCCAAGCGATAACCCGTAAGGCCCGCTGCGCGCAGGCGCTGGCGAACGAGCAACTCGGGCTTGGTGTTGGCACGCTTGTTGCCCTTCATAGACTTTTTGATGGCGGCGCGCCGGCGGACCAGTTCGCGCTCGTCAGCGGAGAGGTCCGAGGTATCGATGCCGTCGAGCAGACCGGGCTTGGGACGTTTTTTGCTGCGGCGCTTAGGTGCGCGCTTGGGCTTGGCGGCTGTGTTGGGCGCGGCGTCATCGGCGGAGCTTGCCTCGAGCCGGTCTTCCTTCAGCTCAATCAGGGCATCAATGAGCCCCTTGTCGGCGGGCATCCACTCAACCGTGGCAAGCGAGGTGCGCGGAATCCAGCGGATATCGAGCTGGCGGTCGTGCTTCTGGGGTTCATCGGATTCATCGGCGAGCGAGCAGTAATAGCACTCCATGGAGAGATGAAAATCGAGGTAGTCATACTCAACGGTATAGAAATCGCGCAGGTTGGTGACTTTGACCTGCAGCTCTTCCATGAGCTCGCGGCGTACGGCGTCCTCGGGCGACTCGCCGCGCATGAGCTTGCCACCGGGAAACTCCCAAAGTCCCTGCATGTCGCCGTAGCCGCGCTGCACGGCAAGCAGCTCGTCAGATCCTTCCTTGCGAATGATCCCAGCGGCAACATGAACAGTCTTCAACAGGAGTCCTCTCTCAGCATCAACACATAACAGGGTAGCTACCCGTACCTTACACAACGGTAAGGCAAGCGTAAGCCATATCGATGGTAGCTGACTCGTCTTCTTGCGACTATAGATGCCGTAGACTAATCGCAAGAAAGGACTCGGTATGCAAACCACGCACATGGCGACCCCGGTACTGGAGGTCGCGCATCTCGAAAAGGTATATGGAGCGCTGGGCAACGTGACCCGCGCGCTCAACGACGTCAGCTTTACCGTCAACCGCGGCGAATTTGTTGGCATCATGGGCGCTTCGGGCTCGGGCAAGTCGACGTTGCTCAACTGTGTGTCGACCATCGATAGCGCCACGAGCGGCACGATCCGCATTAACGGTCAGGACGTGACGCGCATGAAGCAGGCCAAGCTTTCGCAGTTCCGCCGCGAGGAGCTCGGCTTTATCTTCCAGGACTCCAACCTGCTCGACACGCTCACGGCACGCGAGAACATCGCCCTGCCGCTCACCATCGCCCGTACAAACTCGGCAGAGATCTCGACCCGCGTGCAGGATGTGGCAGCGCGCCTGTCCATCAGTCAGGTGCTCGACAAGTATCCCTACCAGATGTCCGGCGGTCAGCAGCAGCGCGTTGCCGCGGCTCGCGCGCTCGTCACCGACCCCACCATGATCATGGCCGACGAGCCCACCGGCGCCCTCGATTCCAAGAGCGCTCGCCTGCTGCTCGAGAGCCTGGAGGCCCTTAACCGCCGCCTGCGCGCCACGGTGCTCATGGTCACGCACGACAGCTTTGCCGCCAGCTACACGAGCCGTGTGCTGTTTATTCGCGACGGCAAGATCTTCACCGAGTTGCGCCGCGGCGATACCGACCGCCGAGAGTTCTTCGACCGCATTATGGAGGTCGTTGCCATGATGGGCGGTGAGGGCTCCGATGCTCTGTAAACTCGCTTGGGGCAACGTCCGCCGCGCCGGCCGCGACTACCTCGTCTACCTTTTGACGCTCACCCTGGGCGTCACGGTCTTCTATGCCTTTAACACCATCTCGATGCAGGTCGACATCGCCGGCATCGATGAAAAGGGCTTGGCGCAGGTTATGGGCAGCATGCTCGGCGACCTGACGTACTTTTTGGCCGGTGTCATGGCCTTTTTGATGGTGTATGCCAATAACTTCATCATGAAACGCCGCAAGAAGGAGTTTGGCCTGTACCAGGTGCTCGGCATGGGGCGCGGGCGCGTCGCCACGATCATGGCGCTCGAGACGGTGATTGTCTCGGTGGTGGCCTTTGTCGCCGGCATTGTGCTGGGTGTGGGACTCTCCCAGCTCATGACGTTCTTTACGGCCTCGCTCTTTAAGACGCAGATCGCCAATTTCCACTTCTTTTTCTCGATGCATGCGTTCAATCTGACCCTTGCCTGCATGCTCGTAATGTTTGTGCTCACGCTACTGCTGAATCTCCGCGCCGTGCGTCGTACCAAACTCATCGAGCTTATGGGTGCCGAGCGTCGCAACGAGAGCATCAAGACACGCAACCCCTGGATCGCGATTGCCATCTTTGCCGTGGGTGCGGTGCTTGTGGGCGTGGCCTATTACCGTCTGCTACGTGATGGGTTCCCGCTAACCGCGACGGACAGCAAGCTGCAAGAGGCCATGAACCAGTTTGGTATTACGACCGCTATGGTTACCGTGGGCACCTTTGCCCTGTTCTGGGGACTCTCGGGCATGCTCATCAAGCTGCTGCAGAGCCTGCGCGGCGTGTATTGGCGCGGCCTCAACATGTTTACCGTGCGCCAGCTTGCGGCGAAGGTTAATACGGTGTGCTTTTCGATGGGCGTCATCGCGATGCTCCTGTTTTTGGCCATCACCTCGGTGACGTGCGGTATGTCAATTGCCAACGTGATGAATGAAAACCTGGAGCGCTATAACCCTGTTGACGTGTCTCAGACGTATGTCTATTACACGCCCGATACGCTCGACTACTACAAAGGGTACAAAGGGTATGTCAATCCGTCTGAGGCCGATCGCATGGTGTTGGCCGATACAACGGTCGATTTGTACCCTGCATGGCACGGCAAGGGCAAGTCGGCGGACAACAACGACGAGACCGGCAAGAAGGTCGATATCGCCGATGTTGCCGGTGAGCATGTGCAGATCGATTCGTATCTGAGTTACCCATTTGGCGGCTCGAATCCTTCGGTGACCCCAAGTGAGATGTGCAAGACCATGGGCGAAAAGCTTCCCAAGGCGTTCGGGGGTAGCAATGCCGATACGATGGGTCTGTTTGTGACGCCGGCGAGCCAGTACAACAAACTGCGCCAGATGATGGGCGAGGAGCCGGTGCACATCGGTCACGACCAGTATCTGCTCACGTGTGATATGGGCGGCGAGCTGGTCGACCTGTACACCAAGTATATGGCTGGCGGCCATGCCCTTACCTTGGGCGGGCATACGCTCAAGCCCGCAACCGATAAGTCGGACGAAGATACGGCGGCCATCGCCAACTCGACGATGGGCAGTAATCCGGGTACCGTCGTCGTTGCCGACGAGCTGTTGTCCCAACTTAATCTGCAGCCGTATTCCAGTAGCCTGCTCGTTAACTACAAACAGGGGATGGATACGACCGAGGCAGACGAGAGCATTAAATACACTGTGCTCGACAATCTGCTCGTTGACGGCAAGGAGTCGGGGTCGTGGGGAACCTTCATCACACGCTCCGAGATGTACACGCAAGCAGCGCAAATGAATGGTCTTATTAGCTACCTAGCCATCTACATCGGCTTTGTATTGGTCGTTGCATGCGCGGCGATTCTGTCGATCCAGCAACTTTCCAACGTGGCCGACGGCAGCCGCAGCTATCGTGTGCTGGCACAGATCGGCTGTGACGACCGCCAGGTTCGCCATTCGGTGATGGCGCAGCAAGCGGTATTCTTCCTGTTCCCGCTGGTAGTGGGCCTGGCGCACTCCTTTGTGGCACTTAAGGTGATCATCGAGCTGGTGAGCATTTTCGGAAATATGAGCATCGGCGGCACCGTGGGCCTCACCTGTGCAATCTTCCTGGCGGCCTACGGCGGCTACTTCCTGGTGACCTACCTCATGAGCACCGGCATGGTACAAGCCGCCATCGCCACCCGCTACAGCGAGTAACAAGCGGGCAAAACCGTCGCAAAATCAGAGCGAATAACCGCCGCGAAGGGAGTCCAGCTCCCTTCGCGGCGGTATTTTGCGTATCTAGAGCATCTCAGATGCAAGTGAGTAGGCTTTTTTGGATCTGCCGAGCACATCGCGGCAAGTGCTCAATAAAATCGCAGGTCAGGGCTGTGGCGTTTTGAGGTGTGCTCGGCATCCCGCCAAAAGCCTACTCACTTGGTTTTACTGCTAGAAAACCGCCGCGAGGGAAAGTAGCTCCCTCGCGGCGGTTTTTGGCGTTTGCCCAGATAAAACCTGCCAAAATAAACCTGTCCCTTTTTGGCAGGTTATCGCTTCCAAAAGTGGAGGATGAGCGTCGTGCGGTTTTGCTGTTCGGTTTTGACCAGGATGTTGTGGATGTGGGTCTTGACGGTGCCCACGGCAAGGAATAGCTCGTCAGCGATCTCTTGGTTCGATTTGCCCAGTACGACCAGACGCATAACTTCGGTCTCACGGTTGGAGAGCTTGTAGGCGTTGCGATAGAAGGGCATCTGCTCTTCGATGTGTCGATCAAGATCGCTGACGTTCTTTTCCTCGGGCGCCTCCTGCATGCGGATTGAAAGCACGTGGTAGGAGTAGATGATCAGCAGAATCGCAAAGTAGCAGGCAAAGACGTTTTCGCTAAAGTTGCGCTCGGACAGATATAGTTGCAGCCAAGAGGGCGCCAGACTCATGGGGACAATCAGAATGTTGTAGAAATCCTCGGCAACGATGCAACCGACCAGAATAGCGCCGATAATCAGGTGCTTTCGTTGGTTGTTAACGCGTGCCTTCAGCTCGACTTGCGTGCTCTTGCGTGCCGTCCAAAAGATATATAGCCCCACGAAAACAAGGAATACCTGACGCATCGTGTAGTAGAGCCATTGATGAATGGGGCCGTAGGGGACAGCGACGATAATCAGCAGCTCGCTCAGCAAGAACGTTGCGACGGGAATGACAAACTGCTTTTTTGAATGCTTGTCGAGCAAATCCATGGCAATGAGCCAAATAAAAGCCTGCGAAGCGGTCGCCACAAAGGTCCGCAACACAGGCATGGTAATTGAGTAATAGTCGCTGGCTGGAAAACTCTGGTTTTGCAGCGTGTATTCAAAAAAGAAAATCTCGGTCATCTCGATGGCATAGCAGATAAATACGCCGCTGCCATAGATAAAGAAGCGTCGACGAGACGAGGCATAGGCGGCAAGCGAGAGCACCGCCGTCACAATACAGATCACGAGTATCGCTAGGGTATAGAAGAACATCAGGGTGTTCATCTGTCACCGTCCCATCTCATTTATTCTATGGCCGAGCTCTGTATACCTTGTGGGATATAGACGTCTCAACCCTTCGTTTCATTGCGGATTAGGCGCCGAGATACAGCATAGCCGTATACCGTTCGCGGTTCTAGATGGTAAACCCCCTGTAAACTCTTGACCTGCGGGTTTATATTGGTTTAGAGGGGGTGTAACTCCATGAACGGTCTTTAATCCCGAATAAACTAGGTAAAAATTGCATACGGGTGAATGATGGTCTTGTCAACACGAGGCGTGATGTTCGAGCGCCTCATAGTAATAGTCGGCAAGACCGGCGGAAAGGAAATCGACATGGCACTGCCTAAGGATTTCATCGACACCAACGACTTCACCAAAGAGCAGATCCTGGCTATCGAGGATCTTGGTCTGGCAATGAAGAAGGCCATCAAGGTTGACGGTTATTATCCGCACCTGCTCCGCAACAAGAGCCTTGGCATGATCTTCCAGCAGGTCTCCACCCGCACTCGTCTTTCCTTCGAGACCGCTATGACCGACCTCGGCGGCCATGCTCAGTTCTATGGCCCTGGCACCATCCAGCTCGGCGGTCACGAGTCCCTGGGCGATACCGCTCGCGTTATGGGCTCGCTGCTCGACATCATGATGGCTCGCGTTGACCGTCACAAGGACGTCGTCGGCCTCGCCGAGGGCTCCGCTGTGCCCGTCATCAACGGCATGTCCGAGTTCAACCATCCCACGCAGGAGATGGGCGACCTCATGACCATGCTCGAGAACCTCCCCGAGGGCAAGAAGATCGAGGACTGCACCCTGGCCTTCATCGGCGACGCCACCCAGGTCTGCGTCTCCCTCATGTTCATCGCCTCCAAGGTCGGCATGAAGTTTGTCCAGTTTGGACCTAAGGGCCACCAGATCCCCGACGGCGGCCTGCACGTTGGCACCGTCGAGGAGCGCGCCGAGTTCGGCAAGCAGATGATGGCCATCGCCGAGGAGAACTGCAAGGTCTCCGGCGGCTCTGTCGTCATCTCCGACGACATCGAGTGCATCAAGGGCGCCGACTTCATCTACACCGACGTGTGGTATGGCCTGTACGACGAGGAGGTCTCGGGCGAGAACTACATGGACGTGTTCTATCCCAAGTATCAGGTCACCATGGACATGATGAACTTTGCCGGCCCCAACTCCAAGTTCATGCACTGCCTGCCGGCCACCCGCAACGAGGAGGTCGTCGACGAAGTCATGGACGATCCCGAGCGCTCCCTGTGCTGGGTCGAGGCCGAGAACCGCAAGCACTCCATCCGTGCTCTCCTTGCCGCCCTGGGCAAGCGCACCCCGCTCAACGACGAGGGTGTCGAGTACTCCGCCAAGGCTGAGCTCCACGCCGCTCTCGAGGCTCTCGAGCAGCTCTAAGCCTCAAGGCTTCTAAAAGCACGTTTGCGGGCGGCGGATGCTCGTCTCCTGTCGCCCGCTCACCGAGGCCCAAGCAATTGCCTTAATACCTTAGGGCCTCGGATCTGTCCAAGACTGAGCGAAGGAGCTCATCATGAGCGACGGAAAGAAAAAGCTTTCCTTCTTGACGGTCATTTCGACCATCATCTGCGTCGTCTTCGTTTGCGAGGCCGCCGCTCCTGCTGCTGCCATTGGCAACCAGCAGTTCTTCTGGTGGATCTTCCTGATCCTGACCTTCCTGCTTCCCTACGGCATGGTTGTCGCCGAGCTCGGTACCACCTATGACGGCGAGGGCGGCATTTACGACTGGGTACGCGATGGCCTGGGCGACAAATGGGGCGCCCGCATCTCGTACTACTACTGGGTCAACTACCCGCTGTGGATCGCTTCGCTGGCTACCATGTTCCCCGACATTTTGGGCATGGTCTTTGGCGTCGAGTTCAACTTGATCGCCAAGATGGGTATCGATCTTGCCTTTGTGTGGATCGTCTACCTCATGGGCCGCTCCAAGGCGGCCGACTCCGAGTGGGTCCTTAACGGTGGCGCCATCATCAAGGTCGCCGTTGCCGTTATCGTTGGCGCTTTGGGCATTTGGTATGCCATGGAGAACGGTTTTGCGAACGACATGTCCGCTGCCACCTTCCTGCCCGAGCTCACCAACACGAACGCTCTCGGCTACCTGTCGATCATCATCTTTAACTTCATGGGCTTCGAGGTCATCTGCACCATGACCGACGACATGGCCGATCCCGCTCGCGATATCCCCAAGGCTATCATCGTCGGTGGCCTGTCCATCGCCGTGATCTACCTGTTCGCTGGCTTTGGCATCGGCGCCGCCGTGCCGGCCGACTCCATCGATCCCGACTACGGCATGATCGTCGCAGTCCAGACCATGGTGGGCGACTCCATGATCTTTAAGGTCATCTGCATCGCCTTCCTGATCACCCTGTTCGCCAATATGGCCGCTTGGTCCTTCGGCGTTAACTCCGTTGCTCGCTACGCTGCCGAGCACGGCAACATGCCCAAGGTCTTCGCCTCGATGATCTCGGATGACGACATGCCCAACGGCGCCAACCTGGTCAACGCTGTCGTTGCCTCCCTGGTGCTGTGCCTGCAGCTCGTTCCCATCGACGCCATCTCCAACGGTGTCTTCTGGATGCTCTTTGGCACCTCTGTCGTCTTCCTGCTGTTGACCTACATCCCGATGTTCCCGGCGTTCCTCAACCTTCGTAAGAACGACCCCAACCGTGAGCGCATCTTCACGTTCCCGTTTAAGGGCGCCATGATGAAGGTCATGCTGGCCATCCCCTGCATCGAGCTGGTTCTTGCCATCGTTGCCACGCTGATCCCGTTCTCCGCTGCTGAAATTGGCGACAAGGTCCCGATGATCGTTATCTTCATCGTGCTCGTGCTCATCGGCGAGGTCGTCCGCGTCGTCAGCGCTAAGGGCCGCGAGACCGAGTACAAGGGTCTGACCCCTGAGCTCGCAGCCCAGCGTCTCGCTGAGGAGGCCGCCGAGGCCGAGGAGAACTAGAGCACCCGGTTCTGGGGCTCCAACCCTCCTCGTGTACCAACGCGCGCTTCGTCGGGCTTGTCGCTCCCGACTCCGGGCACTCTAGCCTCTTCGGAGGCGTGTCCAAGCGACAGGTTTGCTAACCATTCCCCCGGGGTGGGTGTGAGCGATAGCTCCGGTAACCACCGCCCACCCCAATCTCTCTTCCGTATCCTTCGTGCGTTTTGTCTCCGCGCACTTGGTTACGTCGTCGCTTGCCGGTGCGATTCCGTGAAAACCGGCACCGGGCGCCCCGACCTTTGCCGGGGAACGGGCGCCTACCATCTCTTGGTTTTAGGCTGCGGGTAACCCGCCCGCAGCAAGCGATCGTTCGATTTGGAGGAAATCTTATGCGTACGATCACCGAGTCCGAGTCCACCCCCAAGGCCGACGGCTTCTTCATGCCCGCCGAGTTCGCCCCGCAGGATCGCGTGTGGATGGGCTGGCCCCACCGCACCGACACCTGGGCCCACGGCGCCAAGCCGGCCCAGAAGCAGTATGCCGCCATCGCCCGCGCCATCTCCGAGTTCACCCCGGTCTATATGTGCGCCAACCAGGTCGACTACGCCAACTGCAAGGCCGTCTTCGAGAACGACGAGAACGTCACCGTCATCGAGATGACCACCGACGACGCCTGGTTCCGCGACACTGCCGCCACCTACGTCATCAACGGCAAGGGCGAGAAACGCGCCAACCACTGGCACTTCAACGCCTACGGCGGCCTCGTCGACGGCCTGTACTTCCCGTGGGACAAGGACGAGCAGATCGCCCTCAAGATGGCTGAGCTCTCCGGCTGCCGCCGCTATCGTCCCGACGACATGATCCTCGAGGGCGGCTCCATCACCGTCGACGGCGAGGGCACCCTTGTCGTGACCGACCAGTGCCTGCTTTCCCCGGGCCGCACCTGCTCTGCGGTTCTGGAGGAGGAAGAGGATCCCGAGTCCATCTGGCCCAAGTACCGCAAGAAGTTTGAGCCCTGGAGCGAGGAGCTTCGCGCCTACATGGACGAGCACCTCAAGGATTACCTGGGTGTCGAGAAGGTCATCTGGGTCAAGGAGGGCATCGACCCCGAGGAGACCAACGGCCACATCGACGACGTCGCCACGTTCATCGCGCCGGGCGTCATGGCCTGCATTTGGACCGACGATCCCGAGTATCCGTTCTACGAGCAGTGCCACGCTGCCTACGAGACCCTCTCCAACGCCGCCGACGCCAAGGGCCGCAAGATGAAGGTCTACAAGCTCTGCATGCCCGTGAACCCGCTGTTCATGGACCAGGCTTCCTGCGACACCATCGACGCCGACGAGAACGCCGAGCCGCGCGTCCCCGACGAGCCGCTGATCGCCTCCTACATGAACTACCTCGTGACCAACCACGGCGTTATCGTCCCGCAGTACGGCGACGAGAACGACCAGCTGGCCGTCGACACGCTCCAGAAGATCTACGACGAGGTCTGGGGCGAGGGCGTCTACAAGTGCGTCGGCGTTCAGTCCGAGCAGGTCGTCTTCGGTGGCGGCAACATCCACTGCATTACTCAGCAGGAGCCGTCCGCGTAATTGTCTGTCTTCCCGAGGCACGGCACCTTGCCCTTCAATCGTCGGGCATGACCCTTAAGGTCTATGCCCTCCTCTTTCAGGGCAATCTGCCGCACCTCAGAAACCCAGCCGATCAATCGGACAGTCGGTGAATCGCACCGTGACCATCTCGGGGCATTGATGGTCGGTTTATTCGATGTCTTGGTCGGCTGGGTTTTTCTTTGGGCACTCCGTTGCCTCCACTTCGGAGTGCCCGCCTCTTTGATTGAGTACGCGTCTGATCTGGGATTTATTGCGGGTTAGGCCAATTGTTCGCTTGAATATCCCAGGTCAGACGCGTCTTCAATTGCCAAAAGATTCCGGTCGCAATCGCGGCCGTTTTGATCGGAGTATCTATGTACCAGCGTATCGTTATCTACACGCGCCCGTTCCGCGAGCGTTGGTCCAACAATTGCATCCTCTCTTCTCTTTGGGATGGCACCTGCACCGGTGACGCGGCCTGCAACCCTACCTTGGGCTGCGCCTTCGGTACAGATGCCATCCTTTTTGCTGTAGGGGAAGCGTGCCATGGCAGGTAAAAAGTTCTCCCTGTTCGAGGTCATCCTCTCGGTTATCTGCGTTGTCTTTACCATCGAGGCGGCTGCTCCGGCATCTGCCATGGGTAACGTGCAGTTCTTCTGGTGGATCTTCCTTATCATTACGTTTTTGCTTCCCTATGGCCTGGTGGTGGCCGAGCTCGGTACGGCGTTCGATTCCGAGGGCGGCCTGTACGACTGGGTTCGCCTGGGCTTGGGAGACCGTTGGTGTGCACGCTGCTCCTGGTGCTATTGGGTCAACTTTCCACTGTGGGTGGCAAGTATCGCCTGCATGTTCCCCAGTGTCATCAATGCGGTATGGGGCATCGAATTTTCGCTTGGGGTCCGAATTGCCATCGAGCTTGCCTTTGTGTGGGGCGTCACGGTCATGGCAATGCAGCCGGTGGCCGAGGCCGATTGGGTCATGGATGGCGGCGCCGTCATCAAGGTGCTCATTACCGCCGTGGTGGGAATCATCGGCATCTGGTTTGCCTGCAACAACGGCTTTGCCAACGATATGTCGTTTAAGACATTTGTCCCCGATCTGGGAGACACTAACTCACTGACGTATCTTTCAATCATCCTATTCAACTTTATGGGCTTTGAGGTGGTCGCGACCTTTGCCAGCACGATGAAGAACCCATCGCGCGATATCCCCAAGGCGGTTATCGCCGGTGGCGTTGCCATCGCGGCGATCTACATTATCTGTGGCATCGGTATTGGAGCCGCGGTTCCCACCGAGCAGCTTTCACTCGATTCGGGCATTGTGGACGCGGTTGCCGCCATGGTGGGGCGCGCTCACCCGCTGACGATGGTCGTGGGCGTGGCCTTTCTGGTAACGCTGTTTGCCAACATGATCTGTTGGAGCTTTGGCGTCAACAACGTGGCGAGCTATGCCGCGCGCCATGGCAACATGCCGCGTCCCTTTGCGCTGGTGTCCAAGAAGACCGGCATGCCCAACGGCTCGGCACTCATTAACGGTTGTTTTGCCAGCTTGGTGCTGCTACTTCAGATTCCGCTGGGTGAAGGTTCCGACGTCTTTTGGGTCTTCTTCTCGATGAACGTCGTCTTTCTGCTCATGAGCTATATCCCGATGTTCCCGGCGTTTTGGCGCCTGCGTAAATACGACGACCGCCCGCGTGTGTTTCGCGCGCCCTTCGAGGGCAAGGTGCTTGCGGTAGCGCTTGCGGTGCCGGTGGTAGAACTCGTGCTTTCGATTGTTGCGACAATCGTGCCGCTTAACAGCTCGCCCGCCGAGATGTCAAAGTTGCCGATCCTCATGGGTGTGGTGATCGGCGTGTTGCTGGGCGAGGTTTCGCGCCTCATATCGCGCCGCGGCCGCAGCATCGACAATCCCGGCGTTGGCGCAAGGGGGACAGGTCGCTTTGCACCAAAACAGTAGCGCCGCGAGTTGTGCGGTGCTAGATGCATCTTGGATTACTGCTCACGCTGCTCGGGATCAGATGCGAGCTTGGGTGCAAAGTAGGGGACGTGGCCCAGGTAGGGGCAGCTGTCCGAACGCGCCTCAACGGCGCAGGGGACATTGTCGTAGGTCATGGAAGAACCGAGTCGGGTGATGGCCTTGGCGGCGGGCGCGACGAGCATCTTGAGCGGAGCGATCGGTGTCATGGCATCTCCTTTCATCGGTGAGACACAGCTTGTTTATCTAAACGATACAGTACGTTTAATCGGTGAGTCTAATCTTGCGGCAAAGAATCTGTCAACATCCTCACAGCATCTAGACAGGGGAGGCGGGCATGAGTTTCGCGTTCTATATCTACACCACGATTATCATGGGTGTGGCTCTGGTGACCAGTGCCGTGGCATTGGTGGTTTGGCTCATGACGCGCCGTCGCGACAGCCTCGTGGCCGCGGCGGGTTTTTTGCTCTATATGCTCGATATGTCGGTCATCTTTTTTGACGAGTACAATCGGCTCAAATACGACTACGCCGTTACCTTTAGCGAGCCGCTGCAGCACCCCTTGCTGCGCTGCGTGCTTGGTATTGCCATCTATGCCTGCGTGGTGCTATGGATGTTTGCGCGCTTGCGCAAAAGACCGACGTCGCGCATGCTCGGACTCGCTATCGTGCCGTTTTCAATCTTGCAATTGCTGCTGGTGCCTCGCAGCGGCGCTGCCGGAGAGGTGCAGCAGTATCTCTTTTGGCTCACGCGTGACCTGGGTAATGTAGGATGTCTTGCCTATGCCGCCTGGCATTACCGGTACAGAGCAACGCGTGTTGAGAAACTCGACCTCGACCGCTCAAAGCTCTTTTGGAAGGTGGCCTTCGTTCTTGTGTTTTGCGTGATCGCCGAGGACACCTACATGATCTTGTTCTGCCGCCCCGACTCCCAAAACCCCGTCATCGGCCTCTTTTTGTGGTATCTGTCCGAGCGCAATATCTCCGAAAACGTGCTGCTCGTGGTATGCGCGGCTCAGCTTTTTTGCCAGTTTAGCCATATCCTGCGTGTGTATGCCCGTCATCCGCGTGCCGATGAGGACGTGGCAGCCGAGAGCGCAAGCTCTGAGGACGATCTCGCATCGCGTGTGGTGATTTATGCCGACGCCCATAAGCTGTCACGGCGCGAGCAGGAGGTGCTCACGCTGGTGCTGAAGGGCAACGACGCCCAAAACATCGCCAGCGAGTTGGTCATCAGCCCTGGCACGGTCAAGGCACACTTGCATCGCATCTACGTTAAAAGCGGCGTCTCCAACCGAGATGACCTTATAGATACCTTTTGGCGTTCCTAGCCTCATTCTTCCTCGCATGCGGGTCTTGCTGTGTGGGCGGCCACACCGTTGGGCGTAATGAAGCGGTAATAATCTCAGACAATAAACCTGCAGGTAAAGCGTGTAAACCTGCTTAAACTGACCGTTTGCGGTCCCTGGCCTTGGCACGGGTTTGCCCCTGTGTATCAATGGGTGTAGCGCGAAGCCGCGGACGTGGGACAGACGTCCGAGCACGGCTTGTAGGCACGCGCCGATGCGGGAGCGCTACGCTCCCAACCGAGTGCCCACGCGGGCGGTGCGTCCGCGTTACAACCAAAGATGCCTGAGGAGGCTCGCATGGACAAGGCTGATGTAGTTATCAAGAGCGACGCCGTCTTTACCGGCGATGGGCTCGAGCCGTTTAAGGGCGGCGTTGCCGTGCGGGGCGATAAAATCGTTGCCTGCGGTGACGATGCTCACCTGGCACCGTTTATCGGTCCCGATACCGAGGTGCGCGACTTTGGCGACCAGCTCGTCATGCCCGGCCTGATCGACTCGCACACGCATTTTGCCCAGGGCGCGTTTATGACCGACCCCGATTTTGCCGTCAACCTCATCGACTGCACCAGTTTTGAGATGGCGATGGAACGTGTCGTGGCGTTTGCGGCCGACCATCCCGATAACGAGTGGATTCTGGGCTGCCAGATTATCCAGTTCCAGTGGGATGTCCCCGAGATGCCCACGGCCGCGATGATCGATGAGTACATCTCCGACCGCCCGGTATTTCTGCAGCAGGTTGACTTGCATACCTTTAGTGCCAATACCTGCGCCATCAACAAGGTGGGAGTAACTTCGCAGACGCCCGATCCCGCAGGCGGCAAGATCCTTAAGGATGCCGACGGCAATCTGACGGGCGTGTTTTCCAACAACGCCGGCGCCTTCTTTATGGACGAGGTCTACGACCCAGCGCCCGAGGTTGTTGACGCGTCGTTTGCAAAAACCGCCCGGCGCGCCAATGCCCTGGGAATCACTACGGTCGGCATGGTCAATCCTACGTTTGTGAGCATGGAAAACCCGTATGCGGTGTTGGCAGGTCTTAATGCCAAGGGCGACTTGCCGCTGCGCGTGTTCCTGTACACCGACCTGTTCGAAAACGAGTCCTTGACGCTCGAGCAGATCAAGGAGAAATACGCCTTCCCGGGTACGCAGGTGGAGTGGCACGGCTTTAAGCAGTTCCTTGATGGTGTGTGCTCCGACCATACCGCTTGGATGCTTGAACCCTATAGCAACGCACCCGACACCTGTGGTGAGCCCGCGGAGGAGCCGGAGCGCATCCGTGCTGCCATCCTGAGGGCGCAGGAATGGGGCGTTGACACGCGCATCCATGCAATCGGCGATCGCTCGGTGCGTTTTGTGCTCGATTGCTTTGAGGAGGGCGAGCGCTTGCATGGCAAGCGGGATTGTCGCCACTCCATGGAGCACAACGAGACGGTTCAACCCGAGGATATGCCGCGTTATGCCGAGCTCGGCGTCTGCCCCGGCATGCAGCCGTGGCACATGCTGCTCGATATGGCTGACCTTGCCAAGGACGAAGCCGTGGGTCCCGAGCGTGCCGCGCTTTCGTGGCCCCTGCATAGCCTGCTTGCCAGCGGAGCCGTGGTGCACCTGGGCAGTGACTTCCCCGTTGTGGGCTTGGAGCCCATGGAGGAGGTGTACGGCGCGGTCTTCCGCATGCTCGAGGACGGTTCCAACCCTGAGGGCTGGTTCCCCCAGGAGCGCATTACCATGGCCGAGGCTCTGCGCGCCTACACCTATGGCAGCGCCTACGCCATGCATGCCGAGGACCGCATCGGCACGCTCGCGTGCGGCAAACAGGCAGATATCTGCGTGCTCGACCGCAATCTCTTTGATTGCGAGCCGGCCGAGGTGCTCGAGGCTACCGCAGCCCTCACGATGATCGCCGGCAAGGTGGTCTTTGAGGCATAGCGCCATCGTTTGATTGGGCGGCTTGGTGCCAGTTGTCAGCCGCCTGACATCCATTCAGCACTACTCTCTCAAGGAAAGGGGAGAACAATGGCAGAAGAAGTAACCGCTGCCGTGGAGGAGGAGCGCGAGCTCGCCTCCCAACCGATTCCCGGTCTGGTGCGTAAGTACACCATCGTCACCGGCCAGGGCATGCTCGCCCAGATCATCATGGTGGTCCTTGAGGGCCTCGTGATGGGTTGGGGCCTAGGTGCCCACGGCCTGGCATGTGTCTCGATCATTATGTCGGTCGAGTACATCAACCTGGCCTTTGGCAACCTGTTTGGCACCGGCGTGCCCGCCGTGGTGGGCAACCTTTTGGGTGCCGGCGACATCAAGGGCGCAAGCAAGGCTTTTAGCCAGGGCTTTTGGCTCACCACGATCGTGAGTGTGCTGCTTGCTGTGGTGATGGCAGTGTTTACCGAGCCCATCTGCACATTCTTTGGCGCCACGCCCGACATCATGGCCGATACCGTTGCCGGCGTGCGCACCTTCGCCGTGCTGCTGCCGCTCACGGTCATTGGCCAGATGATCACCGCTGTGATGCGTGTGGACGAGAAGGTTCAGATCCAGGCCAACCTCATGACCGTTTCGGCCATCGTCGCCATCTGTTGGCTCGCGCTTTCCACGTTTGTGCTCAAGTTTGGCGTTATGGGCGCCGGCGTGTACTACGGGCTTTCCATCGGTATCTGGGCCATCGGTATCTTCTGGTTCATCGGGGGCAAAAAGTCCCAGCTCCAGATTAGCCTGGCCGACCTTAAGCTCGACCTCGCCATCTGCGGCCAGATCTTCAAGATCGGCTTCCCGTTCTTCCTGGTCCAGGGTGCGACCTTTATCTTTAATACCGTTGCCAACTCGCTTTTGGGTTCGCTCGGCGGCGACATGGGCTCGCTCTACATCGCAGCCTTTGGCGTGATCAACGGCTACATCCTCTACATTACCATGATGGTTGCCCAGTGCTTCTCCTACGGTCTGCAGCCCATCGCTGCCTTCAACGCCGGCGCAAAGGCTTGGGCACGCCTTAAGGAGACGCTCTCCTGCACGCTTAAGTACCAGGTTGTGACGCTGGCGCTGGTCACCGTCGCGCTCTGGCTTGCCGCCACCCCGGTGTGCGCCTTCTTTGCCGGCAGCGATCCTGCGCTCGTTGAGGTTGCCGCCAACGCCACGCGTACTGTCATCCTGGCTGTTGCCCTGGGCTATCTTGCCATGACCATGTCGATGTATTTCCAGGCGGTCGAGAAGGTGGGTGTCGCCACGTTTACGGGCCTGCTTCGCTATGTGATCTGCTCGGTGCCGCTTATGTACCTCCTCGGCAACATGATGGGTGTCGAGGGCGTGTGGATCGCCCTGGTGGTGGCCGATGCCATTACTGGCATCATCTCCATTGCGCTCGCCGCGCACGAGTCCAAGCGCCTTGCCACGCTCTAGGCTCGGACATGGCTGGCGTACGATAGTCGAACAAGTTAACTCGCCTGCAAGCCACCACAATGGGGACAGCCCCCATTGTGGTGGCTTTTGTTATTTAGGGTCTGAGATTTCGGCTCTATAAATAATGCTTTTGAACTGGGTTACTATAAGATTATGGTAAACGCTACTATAAGATTATGGAGAATGAAACTATTCGATTATGGTAACAGCGTAATAAGGGGCGTTGATATGGCTGAGTTCATTAACAGGGATTTGCATGAGTTGCTCATTCGCATGGCAGGCTGGTTTCCTGTTGTGTCGTTGACAGGGCCTAGGCAGAGTGGTAAGTCTACGCTGGTTCGGCATGCCTTTCCCGACTATTCCTACGTCACGCTTGAGGACCCTCAAACGAGGCGCGCGGCCTTGGAGGATCCGGTGAGTTTTATCCGCAACCGAAAGGGCGGACTCATCATCGATGAGGCGCAATACGCCCCGGATTTGTTTTCAATGATCCAGGTTGTTTCGGATGAGCGGGGAGACGCCGGTCAATACATCCTTACAGGCTCGCAAAACTTTTTGATGATGAAAAGCATCGGGCAGTCTCTTGCCGGGCGAGTCGGGATCTTAAAATTGCTGCCATTATCGTTTCGAGAAGCGGAGAGGGGCCAGCAGGGGCAGCTGGAAGTGGATTTGTTCGCGCTCGAAGGGGGATACCCTCGCCTGCGTTCCGCCGGAATGCCGTCCTCGGTTTATTTTCCCAGCTATATCGATACCTATGTTGAGCGCGATGTTGTGGGCTTGCTTGATGTGCGCAATAAGGCGGAGTTTCATAAGTTTCTGTCCATAATTGCTCAGAGCGTCGGTGCCCTCATCAATATATCCTCGCTTTCTCGAGATACGGGCGTGAGCGTATCGACCATTAAAAGCTGGTTGTCCATTCTGGAGCAGAGCTACCTGACGTTTTCGCTGCAGCCCTATTATGCAAATGCCAAGAAGCGTCTAACTAAAACGCCCAAGCTCTATTTTTACGACACGGGGCTGCTCTGCTACTTGCTCAAAATTGGATCACTGGAGCAACTATTGGAGAGCCCTTATCTGGGGGCCGTTTTCGAAAACCTCATCGTTTCCGAAACGGCGAAGAGCCATCTCAACGTGGGCGAGAATCCCGAGCTGTATTTCTATAGGGACGACAGCAAGCGTGAAATCGATTTGCTCGACTGTACAAACTCAGGGAGTCCCAAGGCTATCGAAATAAAATCATCCAGAACGTATCACGATAAGTACGCCCGCCATCTACAGACTGTATGCGATGAGATCGACATTGCAAAAGATGCGCGCTATGTTGTGGCCCGCGTGGACTCAACGTATGAGTCGAAAGACTGTAGTGTGGTTTCGGCGCGTGATTGGCTTTTACGATAACAAGCTCGGCGTATTAACGGCTGCCGCGAAGGGAACCGGCCCCCTTTTTGCGGCGGTTTTTGCCTATCTGGTGCGTCTTAGATGCAAGTGAGTAGACTTATTTGGATATGCCGAGCACATCGCAACAAATACTCAATAAAACCGCAGGTCAGAGCTGTGGCGTTTTGGGGCGTGCTTGACCTCCTGCAAAAAGCCTACTCATTTGGTTTTTCTGCTAGAAGACCGCCGCGAGGGAAGGCAGCTCCCTCGCGGCGGCTGACATTTGCCCAGATAAAACCTGCCAAAATAAACCTGTCTACTCTTTGAGCCAGAGCCGACACTAATTCAAATGGCGAAATCAAAGGGCGTTCTCTGCATGGAGGGCGCCCTTTTTTATCGCGGGATGTTTTGCGTGGCAGTCATGAGGCCCAGGCGGTTGCTGACGCCGAGCTTGCGATAGATGGCGTTGACATGCTTCTTGACGGTTGACTCGCTTATGAATAGCTCGTTTGCCATCTGTTTGTTCGTTTTGCCGTCGAGCATGAGCCGCATGACTTCGGCTTCGCGCGGTTGGATATTGTGTTCTGTAATGAAAGCATTTAGCTGGTTTGTGTCTTCTGTCTGGGTGAGTTTAATGCCCCGAGGATAGAGGTTGGCGAGCGCGAGGCTCGCGTGCCGAGCGACTTCGAGCAGGATTGCGAGCTCGGTGTCGGTGAAGTCTCCGGCCGTGCGTTCACGAAACAGGGTGATGCTTCCTAGCGGGCTGTCGTTGTGCGCGAGCGTGGCCGTACAGCCAAAGTAGACGCCCTGCGGTTCCATCCATTTGCGATAGATGGGCGTGGCATCGCGTCGCTCGACGTCGACGAGGTCGAGGTCGCGGTAGACGCCGACCTTATGTAAGTCAAAGCTCCATGTTGTATAGTCCATCGCGGCGTAGCGGTTGTAGTAGTCGCTCAGTGCGCGGTCGTCCATTCCGCTGCTTGCGGGGTGGACGTAGCGTGGGGCATCACTGCCCGCTGCCTCGATCAGGTCGAACATGGCGATCCGATGGGGCACGAGCCCTGTCGTTCCCTCGAGGGTCTCCTTTTGCAGCTTATCGACACCGTGTGATGCGTGGATTGCAAGCGCGAGCTCGTTGAGAGCAGTCCAGGTCGTACTGTCCAACTCAATAGTCTGCTGATTATTGCATGGGGGCATAGGGCATCCTTTCCATTGTGGAACCCAGTATGTCATGTTCTCGGCCTGAATAGAACTTTAGGTCAGCGAATGGTATACCGTCGGTCGCTGAAAGGGGCTCGAGGGACCATTGAGAACATCTCGGTGCGGCCGCATCATGGTCTCGTCAAGCAAAAGCACCGAGATTTAGGAGCTTGAAATGAAGACCATTTACGAGAGCGAGTCTACGCCAAAGAAGGACGGATTCTACATGCCCGGCGAGTACGAAGAGCAGGAGCGCACCTGGATTTTGTGGCCGCATCGCTCGGATGTGTGGCGCTGTGGTGCCAAGCCGGCGCAAAAGGTCTTTACCGAGATTATTAAGACCGTTGCACGTTTTCAGCCCATCACTGTGGGCGTCAACACTGAAGACTTCCCCGCGGTGTGTGAGATCTTCGACGGCGTTGAGAACGTGCGCGTTATCCACATGGAGTACAACGACAGCTGGATTCGCGACCCCGGCCCGGCGTTTCTTGTCAACGACAAGGGGGACGTGGCACTCTCGCACTTCCACTTTAATGCTTACGGCGGTTTCATTGACGGCCTGTATTTCCCGTGGGACAAGGACGCTTCCATTGGCCTGCAGGTGGCACAGCTCGAGCAGGTTAACCGCTATCGTCCCGAGGATTATATCCTCGAGGGTGGCTCGTTTAACTGCGACGGCCAGGGCACCGTGGTGACCACCGAGATGTGCCTGCTCAATGAGGACCGCAACCCCCAGTACACCAAGGAGCAGATCGAGGAGAAGCTTGCCGAGTACCTGGGCATCGAGAAGGTCATTTGGATCAAGGATGGCATCGACCCGTTTGAGACCAACGGGCACGTGGACGACGTCGCATGCTTTAGTGCGCCCGGCGAGGTCTGCTGCATGTGGACCGATGATCCCAACCATAAGTTCTACAAGGAGTGCCAAGAGGCGTATAAGACGCTTTCCGAGACGACGGATGCCCGTGGCCGCAAGCTCAAGATCCACAAGGTGATTATGCCTGCGACCTCGGTATATATGACCGAGGAGGAGGCCAGCACGATTGACCCCGTCGAGGGCGTGCTGCCGCGTACCCCCGAGGATGCTTTCGAGCCGAGCTACCTCAACTTCCTGCCCATCAACGGCGCAGTGCTTGTACCGCAGTTCGGCGATCCCAATGACGCCCAGGCGCTCAAGGATATCCAGGCTGCTTATCCGGACCGTGAAGTCATCGGTATCATGACTCGCGAGGTTATCTACGGCGGCGGCAACATCCACTGCATCACCCAGCAGCAGCCCAAGGCGCGCTGTAAATAGCAGTTCCATGGTGAACAGTGCTTGATTGTCCGCACGCGAAAGTCCGCCGACTTCAATGGTCGGCGGACTTTTTGTGTGGTGGTTTCAGCTGAACGGCGGGCCGTGCGGCTTGGGTGTGCGGGCACACAATCTGGGGAAACCAAACAGATTGGGGCCTTATATGATCGACTCGAAGGGAAACGTGCGACCCGAGGGCATGTTTAACAGGGCGTACCTGGCCCCCGAAGCCCAGCGCGCATACGATACGCTGCTCGAGTGCGTGCTCAACGGGCAGAAGGGTTGCGAGGCTTCGGCGCATGCGGGCATGGATACCATCAAGGCGCTCGTATAGCTTTACGCTTTCGGATGTGACACATAGGACTGCGTGCGCCGCTCCCGGCTATATTGCCCCCGAGGTGCTTCAACTCATGGAGATAGCCGGCATCAGCGATTTCGAGAGCTTGGCAGCGTCCACGAATGCCCCCGTGTTTACGCCACAGACGGATGACTTTGGACTCGCGGTCCATATCTTTAAGATGCTTAACCGCGGAATACACCCATACGCTTCTGGTGAGCTGGACTTGGACATATTTGACCTGGACGACGATGACATTCCGCCTGCACCATTGATAAACAGCTGCGTGTGTAATGGGCACAGCCCGTTTGTGGGGACGTTGGTCGGATACGTTGTCCCAAAGTACGCTCTTGAGCTCGATGATTTTAGCGGCACTATGGGCGAGGCACTCCGTCGATCGCTGTATGGCAGGGCGGAGGAGCGTCTTGACGCACGCACATGGGCGCGCCTGCTCGACCGCTATCTATCCGAGACAGTTGTGTGCAAGCGTGGCCATCTCCACCACTCGTTACAGCACGAATGCCCTTGCTGCCGAGGAGAGCGCGCCTTGTTGACTCGTCTTGGTTGATGGTTTGGGCCGTCTTGTAGAAAGCCCGTGAGGCGACATGCAAGTTAATCCTGCGTGTCGCCTCCGTACATATAGACGATAAATCCGTCGCCGGTGTCCTGGCTGTGATCCTCCAAGATGCGCTTCATGTTGAGGTGCTCGTAGAACTGCCAGTCGGAGTTGCAGTCGCTCATCAGGAAGAATTTGGTGCACCCGGCTTTGGCGAGTTCGGCGCGCGCAAGGTCGATGAGCGCACGGCCGAGCCCCTTGCCCTGCCATTCGGGCACGATGATGATCAGGTTGAGCTGGCCTTGGGCATATTCGTTGCCCGTGGCGGCAAAGCGGTCGGCTGTTGCCTTCTCGCGGCTATCGCCAAAGAGCGAGCCTTCGAGCTTGGCATCGGCGGTCTTTGCCATCTCGGTTGCCTGGACGAACATCTCGTTGTAGCAGGGCTCCCACGTGGGATTGGTGCGTGGTTTGCCGTCTTCGAAGATACCGATGCAGCAAGCGGCGATGATGCGGCCTTCAGCTTCGGCAACGAGCGCGATGGGGGAGCGCTGCAGCTGCATGGCGATGTTAAAGCGCGCACAGAAATCGGCGGCTTCGACGTCGCCTCGGTTGCGCAGCGTGTTGCACCACAGCTGGTTGTAGATGGCGGCGATGCCGGCCAGGTCATCGAGCGTGGCGGCACGCAGAGTTACGTTGTCAAGGCTCATGGGGGCTCCTTCCAAGTTGGGTCAGGCCACCCCTGAGTGTGACATGGACGCAGGACGGCCGCATCGACCATTCGGCAGGCGAGCCTCGAATCCTCGGGGACGGAGGGTCCTAAGAAGGAATGAGGGCGGATTTTCGGACACTTGCTCGATGAGAGTGGATAATCTCCCACTTTTAGCGCTGGTATAGGCCAAAAACGGGAGATTATCCACTCTCATTCTGGGTAGTCGTTGGGGACGTTC
Source organism: uncultured Collinsella sp. (assembly GCA_902495525.1). GTDB lineage: Bacteria > Actinomycetota > Coriobacteriia > Coriobacteriales > Coriobacteriaceae > Collinsella. Next base: position 13,377 of record CABUXL010000012.1, on the reverse strand, counting down.
TTAAACGACCAGTCATTAAAGAACGTCCCCAATGACTACCCCAAGGAACATCCCAAACTGCCGGCAGAAAAGGAACGTCCCTAACTGCCGCATCCGGAGTAAGACAACGCCGCAGGTAGAGGACGGACAGCGAGCGGGCCGCATTTGAGACAAGGTGACGTGAAACGAAAGGGCGCTGACCTTCTGGTCGCGCCCTTGAAGTTGAACGTCAGATTGTCCAAATGCGGCCCGCGTAACTAAACCCGCTCCGCGATTTCGTGGATGAGGTAGTCGGTCTTTTCCCAGCCCAGGCACGGGTCGGTGATCGACTTGCCAAAGACACCGCCGTCGACCGGCTGGTTGCCGTCCTCCAGGTAGGACTCGATCATAAAGCCCTTGACCAGCTTGGAGATGGACTCGTTGCGGCGGCAGCTGTCGAGTACCTCCTTGCAAATGCGATACTGCTCCAGCGGACGCTTGCCCGAGTTGTCGTGGTTGCAGTCGATGACCGCCGCCGGATTGGCATAGCCGGCGTGCTCGGTATAGCGCTCAGCCAGACGTTCCAGGTGTTCGTAGTGGTAGTTGGGGTAGGTGCGCCCATCGAGACCGATGTAGCCACGCATAACGGCGTGCGCGAGCGGATTGCCGTCGCACTCGACCTCCCAGTTGCGGAAGATGAAGCTCTGGTGCGCCTGGGCGGCGTAAATGGAGTTGAGCATAACGGTGGTAGAGCCGGCAGTGGGATTCTTCATGCCGACGGGTACCGAAATGCCGCTCGACACCAGACGGTGCTCCTGGTTCTCTACCGAGCGTGCGCCCACGGCGACATAGCTCAGCAGGTCAACGAGGTATTGGTAGTTGGACGGATAGAGCATCTCGTCGGCGGTGAAGAAGCCCGTTTCCTCAATAACGCGCAGGTGCATATGGCGGATGGCCTTGACGCCCTCGAGCAGGTCGTCGGGAGCCTCGGGGTTGGGGTTGTGCAGAAGACCCTTGTAACCGGTGCCCTTGGTGCGCGGCTTATTGGTGTAGACGCGCGGAATGATGATGAGCTTGTCCTTGACCTCTTCGGCGGTCTTGGCCAGTCGGTTCATATACTCGAGCACCGAATCCTCGCGGTCGGCAGAGCACGGGCCGATGATGAGCACCTTACGTGCGTCCTCGCCGGTAAAGACCTTGGCGACCTCGGAGTCGAATGCCTGTTTCTTAGCGGTAAGCTCGGCGGAAAGCGGCATTTCCTCGCGGATCTCCATGGGGATCGGCAGCCTGCGTTTGAATTCCATGGCCATAGGGGCCTCCTCAATCTATAGAAAGAGCAATAAGCGTATTCTCGAATGCTCGGCATTATCCGCTGTCGCACGCTAAAGTGCAAGCCCTTGCCACCCCGAAACCTACCAAAAAGGGACAGGTTTATTTTGGTCGGTTTTATCTGGGAAAATGTCGGCACTCGCCGGAAGGGGGGGTCGGCGTACGGCACGCTGGAGCAAGTTGGATCTTCTGCGGCATACCCCGTGGGCAAAAAATGGCAAATATGAGTACTGTTGCTGACGTAGTCTCATATCGAGCTTACAAGATAATAGGCACAACAGCAAATATGTTCATTAACTTTGGCACACAGAAGCATGCTAACGGGCGTTTTGATTAATTTGAAGGCGTATAGAAGCCGCAAAGAGGTCATTTGAGGCGGTTTTGGCTGCTACTAAAAATGTAACAGTACTCATATTTGACCTTTTTTGGCCACAGGGTCCGGAAGGGGCTGTCAATCGGGCCCCAAGAGAGCTAATTCGGGTGCCGTGGACGAAAAAACGGGGGCGCAGGTTGGTAGCGCGCAGAGATGTGGTGTAAGAGGCGGGGCATACCCCGCCTCTTCCCTTTCTTGAAAGGGAGGGGACACCGCCTAGAATTCGTCGTTGGAGTAATGAAGGTGACGAATGGAAGGAAAGGCGATGCCCCAAGAAGAGAGTGTACTGCGCCTCGGCCGCGACGAGGCCCTCGAGGCGGCGAGGCTTTGGCAGGAGTGCGGCGACGCGCGCGAGTTCGCGTGCAGGGTGCTGGGCGGCGTGATGAACGCGCTGATGGACTCCGAGGCCCAGCAGATGTGCGGCGCGGGCCGCAACGAGCGCAGCGACGGCAGGGAGAACAGCCGCAACGGCTACCGCCCCAGGTCGCTCAAGACCGCCGTGGGCGACGTGGAGCTCGAGATACCCAAGCTCAGGCACGGCACCTACTACCCCGAGGGCATGCTCGCGCGATGGTCGCGCGTCGACACCTCGGTGGCCGCCATCGTGCAGGAGATGTACGTGTGCGGCGTGTCCACCCGCAAGGTCGAGCGCGTGGCGTCCAAGCTGGGCATATCCTCGCTGTCGAGCTCGGAGGTCTCGAGCCTCTGCTCCGACCTCGACGCCGAGGTGGCGGAGTTCCGCCGCCGCGACCTGTCGGGCACGCCGTGCTGCTACCTGTGGCTCGACGCCACCTACATGAGCTGCAGGGTCGGCTCGTCGGTCGTCTCGCAGGGCGTCGTGACCGCGATCGGGCTGGGTGACGACGGGCGCAAGCACTTCCTGGGCTGCGACGTGGTCGACACTGAGAGCGAGGACTCCTGGGCGGCATTCCTCGGCGGGCTGCGCGAGCGCGGGCTGGCCGGAGTTCGCCTCGTGGTCTCCGACAGCCACGCCGGGCTCGTGGCCGCCGTCTCGCGCCTGTTCCAGGGCTGCGCCTGGCAGCGCTGCGTGACGCACCTGCAGCGCAACCTCCAGAGCGCCTGCTCGGGCAGGCCCGAGGACTCCAAGGCGGCCGTCAGGGACCTCGTGCACGCCGCAGTCTACCAGGACGACCCCGACCTCGCGCGCTGCGTGTGGGCCGAGGCGGCGCCCTGGGTGGCGTCGGTGTCCGCCAGGGCCGGCGAGGTCTTCGAGCAGGCCGAGGACTCCGCGCTGGCGTTCACGGCCTTCCCCAGGGCGCACTGGGCCAAGCTCCGCACCAACAACGTCCAGGAGCGCGCCAACCGCGAGATCAAGCGCCGCTACAGGGTCGTGCAGTCCTTCCCCTCGAGGGAGTCGATGCTGCGCCTGATGTGCGCGAGCCTCATGGAGACCGAGGGGCAGTGGTCCCAGCAGCGCGTGTTCTCCGAGGCCTCGGCCGCCGAGGGCTTCGCCGAGCCCGCGGACAGGCCGGCCCCGACAGAGGGGAGGCGCCGCGCGCTCGGGCGGCGCGCCAGGGAGATAGTGGACGAGATAGTCGAGAGGCGCGGTCTCAAGAAGGAGTAACATCGGGACTTGCAGCGACGGACCTCAGGACGCTCTTACACCACGTCTGCGCGCGCCACCCGCAGGTTGTCCTGCGCCCCCGTTCTTGGGCGTTATTCGCTCCTTGCGGCCGAATTTATGCTGCTTCGTCGAACTGCGAGTTGTACAGGTCGGCGTAGAAGCCACCTTGGGCGAGCAACTCGTCGTGCGTGCCCTTCTCGACGATGTCGCCGTCGCGAATCACCAAGATCACGTCGGCGTTGCGGATCGTGGACAGGCGGTGCGCGATGACAAAGCTGGTGCGGCCCTGCATCAGCGCATCCATGGCGCGCTGAATGAGCTCCTCGGTACGGGTATCGACGTTGGAAGTCGCCTCGTCCAGAATCAGTGCCGGGCGGTCGGCCAAAATGGCACGGGCGATGGTCACGAGCTGGCGCTGACCCTGCGACAGGTTGGTGCCCTCCTCGTTGATCATAAAGTCGTAGCCACCGGCGAGCGTATGAATAAAGTGGTCGCAGCGTGCGGCGCGCGCAGCGGCCTCGACCTCGGCATCGCTCGCGTCGGGGCGTCCGTAGCGGATGTTCTCGCGGATGGTGCCGTTAAACAGCCAGGTGTCCTGCAGCACCATGGCAAACTCGCCGCGCAGTGCCGCGCGGTCCCAGTCGCGCACGTCGACGCCCTCGACACGCAGCGAGCCGCCGTCCACGTCGTAGAAGCGCTGCAGCAGCTTAATGAGCGTGGTCTTGCCGGCGCCGGTGGGGCCGACGATGGCGATGGTCTGGCCGGGCTGCGCCTCGCAGCTAAAGTCGTGGATGATGGTCTTGTCGGGCGTGTAGCCAAACTTGACATGGTCGAACTCCACGTGGCCGGGGCGCTTCTCGGGAATCTGCGCGTCGGCCTTCTGCTCCTCCTCGGGCGCGGCCAGGAACTCAAACACACGCTCGGTGGCGGCGGCCATCGACTGCATCGTGTTGCTCACGTTGCCCAGCTGCTGCACCGGCTGCGTAAAGTTGCGCACGTACTGGATAAAGCTCTGGATGTCGCCGGGCGTGGCATTGCCGGTCAGCGCGAGCTGCGCGCCCACCACGACGACGCCCACGTAGCCCATGTTGCCCACCAAGCTCATAAGCGGCATCATCAGGCCCGACAGGAACTGCGAGCGCCAGCCACTAATAAAGAGGCGGTCGTTTTGACGGTCGAACTCTTCGATCGAGGCCTCGGCGCGGTCGAACACCTGAATGACGTTCTGGCCGGCAAAGTCCTCCTCGATAATGCCGTTGACGGCGCCCAGAACCTGCTGTTGCTCGCGGAAGTACGGCTGCGAGAAGTGAATCATTACGGTCAAGATAATCGCGGCGGCCGGCAGCGTGAGCACGGTGACGCCGGTAAGCGGCAGGCTGATCGAAAGCATCATGACGAGCACGCCGATAATCTGCGTCACCGACGTGATGAGCTGCGTCACGCTCTGGTTGAGCGACTGACCCAGCGTATCGACGTCGTTGGTGATGCGGCTGAGTACGTCTCCCTTGCTGTGGCCGTTGAAGTAACTCATCGGCACGACGGCAATCTTGGCGGCGATTTCCTTGCGCATGCGGTAGCAGATCTTTTGCGTGACGCCGGTCATGAGCCAGCCCTGGACCAGGCTGCAGACAGAGCTCGCCAGATACAGGCAGAGCAAAAAGCCGAGCGTCTTGGCGATCCAGTCAAAGTCAACGTCGCCGGTGCCGTTGACCTTGGCGACCAGGCCTTCGAACAGCTTGGTCGTAACCTGGCCGAGCACCTTGGGTCCCACAATGTTAAAGATGACCGAGCACACGGCAAAGGCGACGGCGGCAAACACGGCAATCTTGTGCTGGCCGATATAGCCGAGCAGCTGCCTCATGGTGCCCTTAAAGTCCTTGGCCTTTTCGCCGCGACGCATGCCGCCCATGCGGCCCATGGGACCACGCTGGCGGGTGGGCTTGGGAATCTGAGTCTTGGTCTCGTCTGCCATTAGCGCTCGCCTCCTTCCATGACGGTTGCAATTTCTTCTTGGGTAAGCCCCAGCTCCTCGGCGGAAAGCTGCGACTGTGCGATCTCCAGGTACGCCGGGCAGCTGCGCAGCAGCTCCTCGTGCGTACCGGTGCCCACCACGTGGCCGTCGTCGAGCACAATGATCTGGTCGGCGTGCATGATGGTCGCGATGCGCTGGGCCACGACCACGAGTGCGGCGTCGGTAACGTTTTTGGCCAGCTCCTCGCGCAGGCGCGCGTCGGTCTTGTAGTCGAGGGCGCTAAACGAGTCGTCGAACACCACGACTTCGGGCTTCTTGGCCAGGGCGCGGGCGATGGCCAGGCGCTGGCGCTGACCGCCCGAGACATTGGAGCCGCCCTGGCTGATGGGGGAGTCGTAGCCGCCCTCGCGCTCGGCGATAAAGTCCTCGGCCTGGGCGATGCATGCCGCCTTGTGCATGTCGTCATCGCTTACCATGTCGCCGGCAAACTTGAGGTTGCTCTCGACGGTGCCCGAGAACAGGCGACCCTGCTGCGGAATATAACCGATACGGCGGCGCAGCTCGGAAAGGGTCATGTCGCGCACGTCGATGCCGTCGAGCGAAATGCTGCCGCCCGTGACGTCGTACAGGCGCGGAATCAGCTGTACGAGCGTGGACTTGCCCGAGCCCGTGGAGCCAATGATGCCGAGCATCTGACCGGCATGCGTGGTGAAGTTCACACCGCTAATGACGTCGGCGCGGGCATCGGGGTACTGGAAGCTCACGTCGCGGAAGGTGAGCTCACCGCGCGGCGAGCTGGCCGCGGGCAGTTTGGGCGAGGCAGGGTCGTTGATGCTCGTGGGGCAGGTGATGACCTCATCTACGCGCTCGGCTGCGACCTCGGCACGGGGCAGGATGACCGAAACCATGGTGAGGATCATAAACGCCATGACGACCTGCATGGTGTAGGAGATAAACGCCATCATGTTGCCGACCTGCATCACGCCGTCGGACACGCCCTGCGCGCCAAACCAGACGATAAGCACGGTGATGCAGTTCATGACGAGCATCATGAGCGGCATCATAAAGCTCATGGCGCGGTTGGTGTAAAGCTGCGTGGTCATTAGGTCGAGCGAAGCCTTGTCAAAACGCTCGAGCTCATGCTCCTCGCGGTTGAACGAGCGAATGGGCATAAGGCCGTCGAGCAGCTCGCGGGCGGTAAGGTTCACGCGGTCCACAAAGCTTTGCATCTTTTTGAACTTGGGCATGGTGAGTCCCATAAGCACGCCGACAACGGCTGAAACCGCGATGATGGCCACGGCGATGGTCCACTCCAGGCCGGTGTGGTTGGCCAGGACGCGCATGACGGCGACGATGCCCATGACCGGTGCCATCAGGCACATGCGGATAAACAGGGTTGCGGCCATCTGGATCTGCTGAATGTCGTTGGTGCAGCGGGTGATGAGCGAGGCCTGGCTAAACTTGCCCACCTCGGCCGGCGAGAAGTGCATCACCTTGTTGAAGGTCTCGCGGCGCAGGTCTCGGGCGATGGAGCAGGCGGTGCGCGAAGCCACGGCACCGGTCAGGATGGTGGCGACGAGCGACACCAGGCACAGCCCAAACATCGTGGTCGCCATGCGGCTCAGGTAGGCGTTCTGCACGTCGGCGGGGTCGATGCCCTGTGCCTTGTACTCGTCCTGCACATAGCTCACGGCGCGCTGAGTGACGATGGAGCCTGACATGGAGCCCATTTTGTCCGCCATTTGGTTGGCGCCCTCGACGAGCTTGCTTTGGTCTACCAGACCGCCCTCGACACCCAGGCGCAGGCTCTTCATAGTGATCTTACCGCCGTCGGCATCAATCTGCTTTTGCATGTTCTGCGCCGCTGCGGCCTTCTGCTGCATCTCGGCGAGCTGCTCGGGCGTCATGGTAGCCATCTGCTCGGGGGTGGGCATGGTCTGGGCAGCGTTGTTGTCTTTCTCGCTGGACGAGCCCATCATGTCACCCATGGAGTTGGCGTCAATGCCCTGGTTGAGCGAAAGGACGACGGTCTCGGGCAGGCTCATAATGTCGGCGAGCTTGCTGCCGTCGGCGCGCTCGTCCTCGGTACCCTCATACGTTCGAATGCCGTTTTTGTCAGCCTTGCTAAACACGGCCTCCACAGCCTTGGCGTCCTTGGCGCTCATAAAGAGCTCAAGGTCATCGAGCGATTCGGCACGAATGGTGTCGGGCACGGGCGAGGCGATGCCGCCTTGCTGCACGCCTACGTCGACGATGTCGCTCATATAGGTAGGCAGTGCTAGATCGGCGTTGCAGCTGATTACGATAAGCACGATAGCTGCGAACAGTGCCAGGACATGCTTTTTAAAGAGCTTGAGAATCCTCACTCGGCATCTCTCCTTTCTTGATTGCGGTCGATAATTTCGTTGGCACGCCTTAGAAGACGCACCATCTCTTGGGTATCTGTTTCGCCGAGCTGCTCGAGGAAAGCCGCAGTGCGGTTCTCGAATTCCCGACGTTTGATTTCGAGATCCTGGAATCCTTTGTCGGTCACCGTGACGTGTACGCGACGACGGTCGGTCTTTGAGTGCTCGCGCTCGACCCAGCCCTTGGCTTCGAGAGCGCGTAGGATATTGGCGATGCGGGCACTCGAGACCCAGGCGCGATCAGCGAGTTCGCTCGGCGTGAGCGAACCGCCGGCGAGTATGAGGGCGCGCATGACGGCCATTTCGCCGCCGAGGGCTTTGTCCGCAAAGCGCGAAATGCGCTGATGCATGCTGCCGAACTCGGTAAGGAGCTGACGCCCAAGTTCACGGAAATCGGTATCTTCCACCGAAAACCCCTAACACTAGAAACTATTTTCGGTGAAAGATGATACCACCGCTCAACCATCCCATTCGGTGGATTTCTAGGCATGTCCCAAAAATCTACTTGGCCGCTAGGCAATATTAAGAGTGCATTAAGACTTAAAATCATTCAATTGCTGAAGCGTTTCAAAGAACTATTATGCACGCGGTTAGGCGAGGGGTTGTCACCACCATGACGACTGGGACTCATATAATCGCCACGTGCGATGCTCCAACTTCCCGCAAGGAGACACCTTACATAAAGGGGGATGGAGTCATGGCATTTGACTTCACGGGTAAAACCGCGATCGTTACCGGTGGCACTCAGGGCATTGGCCTCGAGATCGCCAAGGGCATCGTCGCGGGCGGCGGACATGTCGCGCTCATCGCAAGGAACGCTGCTAAGGGCGAGGCCGCAGTGGCCGAGCTTGGCGAGGGCAACAAGTTCTATCAGCTCGATGTCGCCGATGCGCCCAAGGCGCGCGAGACCGTCGAGCAGATTTTTACGGACCTGCCGCAAACCAACATCTTGATTAACTGCGCTGGCGTCATCAGCACCAAGAAGTTCGACGAGATCGATGACACCGAGTGGCGCCGCACTATCGATATCAACCTCAACGGTACCTTCACTATGATGAACGCCGTGTACCCGCACTTTAAGGCGGCGCATGCCGGCACTATCGTCAACGTGAGCTCCGTTGCTGGCAAGATCGGCGGCGGCCTGCTTGGCACCGCTGCCTACGCGAGCTCCAAGGCCGGTGTCAACGGCCTTACCAAGGCGGTCGCCAAGGAGGGCGGCAAGTTTGGCGTTCGCTGCAACGCCGTGTGCCCGTCGCTCACGTTGACCGATATGACCTCGATTCTCTCTGACGAGAACTCTCAGCGCATCATCAACGGTATTCCTCTGGGCCGCGCTGCCCAGGCCAGCGAGCCTGCGCAGATGGTGCTGTTCTTCGCTTCCGACCTCGCCAGCTTCGTGAACGGCGAGATCGGTGACTGCGACGGCGGCATCGTCCTGGACGGGTAATACCCCGCGATGATTATTCGGCGACGGCTCCTGCGACTCGGGACCGTCGCCTTCTTTCTGACATAGGCGCGTGCGGCTACGATTCGCATGCATCCAAAGGAGATATATATGAGTGAATCGACTGCGGTGGAGGCGCCGGCGGCAAAGGAGCCGTTCTTTAAGATGTCCTCCATCCCGGGTGCCAATATTTTGGTGCCGCTTTTGCTGGGCTGCCTGCTCAACACGCTATTCCCCGACCTGTTCAAAACGCTCGGCAGCTTTACGCTTGGTATGACCCAGCAGGGCGCAGGCCCGCTCGTGGGCGCTTTTTTGCTCATCGTCGGTACGACGATTTCGTTTAAGAGTGCTCCTGCCGCCGCTGCACGCGGCGCCATCATCATCGCCGTCAAGCAGATCGTGGTCGTTGCCGTGTCGCTGCTCATCCTTTATGTGTTCAACGACAACCTGTTTGGCATCTCTGCCATGGTGATGCTGGCGGCTTGCACCGGCGCCAACAACGCTATGTACGCTGGTCTGATGGGCACCATGGGCAATGAGGCCGAGCGTGGCGCTGTCGCCATCACCACGCTCGTTGTCGGCCCTCCGGTCACGATGATCGTGCTCGGCGCTGCCGGTCAGGCTCCGATCGGCTGGTCGCTCGTGGGTGCCATTCTGCCGATCGTCATCGGCATTATTCTGGGTAACCTGTTCCCCAGCTTTAAGAAGATGATGGCACCGGCACTTTCCGCCATCATCGTGCTCGTCTTCTTTGCCATGGGCTCGACCATGACCTTTGGCCAGCTCATTAATGGCGGTCTCCCCGGTATTCTGCTCGGTGTGATCTGCTCGGTGGTCTTTGCAATTCCCGTCATCGCGGTCGATAAGCTCACGGGTGGTACGGGTGTCGCAGGTGCGGCCATTTCGAGCTGCGCCGGAGCCAATGTGGCCACGCCTGCTGCCATGGCAAGCGTCAACGGGGCCATGTACGGCGGCGCCGTGCTCGCGACGGCTACGGCACAGGTTGCTGCCTGCGCAATCGTGACGGCTATTTTGACCCCGCTGGTCACCAGCTGGTGCTACAAGCATTTTGAGGGCCAGGGCAACGGCAATAGCAAGGCAACGACCGACAAGGCCGCCGCAGCCGCCTAATGCCAAGCGGCAATCAAAGCTAAAAACTAGCTACGCCACAGGGCGGCCACGGGGGATCCCGTGGCCGCCCTGCAGTTTCTGTAGGGTCTCTGAGACACTTTACCCTGCTAAAGCTGGCATAACAGCTAGAGCGAACGTCGTACAAAGGCAAGGAAAATAACATACAAATCGGTGAACGGTAGTTGTTCGCGCTCGCATTTCCTGCGGGTTTGTAAAAAACGCCCTTATGATATAAAAAAAGAAACATATAACAGCCCAGATGGAGAGGGTCGCTATGTTATCCTTCTCAGACGGGTGAAATCTTGGGTTTTGGGTTGTAGTTCCAAGGTGGACAAACGTTTTCTCTGCACCAGCGTGTGGTGAAGAACGGAAGAAGCCGGTAGTGCAAGCCGAACATTCAAGAATTCAATAAGCAGCGGTGTGAGAGAGCGCCGCATTACACGTAACTAGGAGCGTGGTTACACAATGCAGGAGGCATGGGAAGGCTTCAAGGAAGGCATCTGGACGGGAGAAGTTGACGTCCGAGACTTCATCCAGAAGAACTACACCCCCTACGAGGGCGACGAGTCGTTCCTCGTCGGTCCGACCGAGCGTACCAAGGAGCTGTGGGGCGAGGTTCTCGACCTGCTGCTTAAGGAGCGCGAACAGGGCGGTGTCCTCGATATGGACACCAAGATCGTCACGGGTATCGTGAGCCACCCCGCTGGCTACATCGATAACGCCCACCGCGAGAAGGAGACTATCGTCGGCCTCCAGACCGACAAGCCGCTCAAGCGCGCGCTGCACGTCAACGGTGGTATCCGCATCGCTTGCCAGGCTGCCAGCCAGCACGGCTACAAGGTCGACGAGAACGTTGTCGAGCGCTACACCTTCGAGCGCAAGACCCACAACGCCGGTGTCTTCGATGTTTACACCCCCGAGATGCGTGCTTGCCGCTCGGCCCACATCATCACCGGTCTGCCCGATGGCTATGGCCGCGGCCGCATCATCGGCGACTACCGTCGTGTCGCCCTGTACGGTGTCGACTACCTGATCAAGGACAAGGAGGCCCAGAAGGCTTCCACCCCGACGGTCATGACCGCCGACAACATCCGCGATCGTGAGGAGCTGCAGGAGCAGATCCGCGCCCTCGGCGAGCTTAAGATGATGGCCGAGACCTATGGTTTCGATATTTCCAACCCTGCTACCAACACGCAGGAGGCCATCCAGTGGATGTACTTCGCCTACCTCGCTGCCGTCAAGGAGCAGAACGGCGCCGCTATGTCCATCGGCCGTACCTCCACGTTCATCGACATCTACGCTGAGCGCGACCTTGCCAACGGTACCTTCACCGAGGAGCAGATCCAGGAGTTCGTGGATCACTTCATCATGAAGCTTCGCATGGTCAAGTTTGCCCGTACCCCCGAGTACCAGGCCCTGTTCACCGGCGACCCGCAGTGGGTCACCGAGTCCATCGGCGGCATGGGTGTCGACGGCCGTACGCTCGTTACCAAGATGAGCTACCGCTACCTGCACACGCTCGAGAACATGGGCACCAGCCCCGAGCCCAACATGACCGTTCTGTGGTCGACCCGTCTGCCCGAGAACTTCAAGAAGTTCTGCGCCAAGACTTCTGTCGCTAGCTCCTCGATCCAGTACGAGAACGACGACCTCATGCGCGTCTATCATGGCGACGACTACGGCATCGCCTGCTGCGTGTCCTCCATGCGCATCGGCAAGGAGATGCAGTTCTTCGGCGCTCGCGCCAACCTGGCCAAGTGCCTGCTGTACGCACTCAACGGCGGTGTTGACGAGGTCTCCAAGAAGCAGGTCGGCCCCAAGTATCGCGCCGTCGAGGGCGATACGCTCGATTACGACGACGTTGTGGCCAAGTACAACGACATGATGAAGTGGCTCGCTGGCGTGTACGTCAACTCGCTGAACATCATTCACTACATGCACGACAAATATTGCTACGAGCGCATCCAGATGGCTCTGCACGACAAGCACGTGCACCGCTGGTTCGCTACGGGCATCGCTGGCCTTTCCGTCGTGGCTGACTCCCTGTCCGCCATCAAGTACGCCAAGGTCCACCCCGTCCGTGATGAGAACGGCATCATCGTCGACTTCGAGACCGAGGGCGAGTTCCCCAAGTACGGTAACGACGACGACCGCGTCGACCAGATCGCTCACGACGTTGTGCACCAGTTCATGGAGTACATCCGCATGAACGATACCTACCGCAACTCCGTGCCTACGACCTCGGTTCTGACCATTACCTCCAACGTCGTGTACGGTAAGAAGACCGGCTCCACGCCCGACGGCCGCAAGGCTGGCCAGCCGTTCGCCCCGGGTGCTAACCCCATGCACAAGCGCGATAGCCACGGCGCCATCGCTTCGCTGTCTTCGGTTTCCAAGCTCCCGTTCCGCGATGCTCAGGACGGCATCTCCAACACCTTCTCCATCATCCCGAGTGCGCTCGGCAAGGAGGACCAGGTGTTCTTTGGCGATATCGACCTTGATCAGCTGGGCGAGTAACTATTGTTAGTGCTATACTAACAATAACGATTACTGATTAGTGCGCCGGTTTCGGCCGGCGCCTATTAATCGAAGGAGACACATTATGAAGGTTTCTGAAGTTTCCGAGACTCAGGCCGATAACCTGGTCCACATGCTCGACGCTTACGCCGAGAAGGGTGGCCACCACCTGAACATCAACGTCTTCAACCGTGAGACGCTGCTCGACGCTCAGGCTCACCCCGAGAAGTATCCGCAGCTGACCATCCGCGTTTCCGGCTACGCCGTGAACTTCCACACGCTCACCAAGGAGCAGCAGGACGAGGTCATTGCGCGTACCTTCCACGACAAGTTCTAAAGGGACTCAACTCCCACCGGAGACCCGGTAAGGCCTACGCACTTTGTCTCTCAAACGTCCTCGCCGCTTCGCGGCTGCGGAATGTTTGCGAGACAAAGTGCTCCCGGCCTTGCCGGGTCTCCTGCGTTGTCGTCCTTTAGGGAACCACGCTAAATTAAATTGGTGTCCTCGGACATGCAAAGAGGCTCGCTGCGCACTTCGTGCGGCGAGCCTCTTTGCGTCCTGACGCTCCTATTTGGCAAGGTGTTTTTTAGAATCCATTTTGCGCTCGGCCTCGAAGGCTTGCCTGTCCCAATTGAGCGGGAGCCCCGCCTCGACCCACGCCT
>CABUXL010000011.1 GCA_902495525.1 uncultured Collinsella sp. | reverse complement strand
CGGCGGTCGGCCCCATGCCGTCCTCCGTCGCCAGGAGGAAGAGCTCGACCTTCTCCCTGCTGTACATGCGAACCTCCAGTCCGGACCGCCCCGCGGTCCAACTTTCTGTCCGCACCCCCAAATCGGCATCCAAGACATAAAACAGGAACTATTCCACCGCAACTGCCAAGGGTCCCGCTCCAAATTAGCTGCCCACATATGCAAAAGGAGGCCTCCGCGGCGATGCGGAAGCCTCCTTTTTTTGTGCACGGTGTACTTTTGAGTGTGCAAGTGGGGGAGTTGTTACTCCTCGACGATCTCGGTGATCGCGCCAGCGGGGCAAGCGTCCTGGCAAGCGCCACAGGCGACGCAGGAGTCCTCGTCAGCGACGGTAGCGACGTCCTGGAGCTCCAGAACGCCAGCGGGGCAGGAGTCGACGCAAACGCCACAAGCGATGCACTCGTCGGCATCAATTACGGGATGAGCCATGGTAGTTTCCTCTCTGTTGACCGACGCTACAGACGATGCGCGCCGGTTTGATTCGGGCAAAAACATACCACGGGAGCGACCGTTTGCAATACCCTCTGGCCGGCATCTTCATACCGTTCGCCGAGTATGCCAAGGTTTACTAAAAAACGCGCAGGTGGGGCCGTTGAGCTGCGTAAATGTTAGCTAAAGGTGACTTGAAATATAGGGCGATTGAGCGTGCTTGCGGAAAGGGCATCCCGTTATTTGGCCGAAAAACGGGTCGCAGTTTCCGGTTGGGCCCGCTAGCGGAAACTGCGACCCGGTATCAGCTCTCAAAACGGGATATGGTTTCCGGTTGAGCCTTCAGACGGAAGCTGCGACCCGGAATCCGCGCTCAAACCGGGATGAGCTTTCCGAAAGGCAGCCCCAGGCACCCCCGGACCAAAACCTCAGCCATCTCTACATAGATCTCGATAGATTTACCGAGAACTCAATCAGCGCATCTACCTGCACATTTGAGAACCTAAACTCTCAGCAATAAGAAATCTTATATGAATTGACTTAGATTTTGTATATTCCGGCCCATAAGGGGATACACTACATCCTGAAAGACAAGCCGAAGTGCCGCGCGACAGACCGTCGAGGCGGCGCGAACGCACAAGAGAGAGGGAATTTCTAATGGGCAAGATTCTTGGTATCGACCTTGGTACTACTAACTCCGCAATGGCCGTTCTCGAGGGCGGTTCTCCGACCATTATCGTGAACGCCGAGGGCGACCGCACCACCCCGTCTGTCGTGGGCTTCCGTGCCGACGGCGACCGCGTCGTGGGTAAGGCCGCTAAGAACCAGGCTGTCACCAACCCCAAGAACACCGTGTTCTCCATCAAGCGCTTCATGGGCCGCAAGTACTCCGAGTGCACCTCCGAGATCAAGACCGTGCCGTACGAGGTCAAGGAGGGCCAGGGTGGCCGTGCCGTCGTCGACATCGAGGGCAAGGACTACACCGCCGAGCAGGTGAGCGCCATGACGCTCGCAAAGATGAAGGCCGACGCCGAGAAGTATCTGGGCGAGACCGTCACCGACGCCGTCATCACCGTCCCGGCCTACTTCAACGACGCCCAGCGTCAGGCCACCAAGGACGCCGGTAAGATCGCCGGCCTCAACGTCAAGCGTATCGTCAACGAGCCGACCGCTGCTGCTCTTGCCTATGGCCTGGACAAGCAGGGCACCGACCAGCGCATCCTGGTCTTCGACCTGGGTGGCGGTACCTTCGACGTCTCCATCCTCGACCTCGCCGACGGCGTGTTTGAGGTTCTGTCCACCTCGGGCGACAACCACCTGGGCGGCGACGACTGGGATCAGCGCGTCATCGACTGGATGGCCGATAAGTTCCAGCAGGAGAACGGTGTCGACCTGCGTCAGGACCCCATGGCCCTGCAGCGTCTGAAGGAGGCCGCCGAGAACGCCAAGAAGGAGCTCTCCGCTGCCCAGCAGACCACCATCAACCTGCCGTTCATCACCATGAACCAGTCCGGCCCGCTGCACCTCAACTACACGCTGACCCGCGCCGAGTTCGAGAAGATCACCCGCGACCTGCTCGAGCGCTGCAAGCAGCCTGTCACCAACGCCCTGCGCGACGCCAAGCTTAAGCTCTCCGATCTGACCGAGGTCATCCTCGTCGGCGGCTCCACCCGTATGCCCGCCGTCCAGGAGCTCGTCAAGACCATGACCGGCAAGCAGCCCAACATGTCCGTGAACCCCGACGAGGTCGTTGCCGACGGCGCTGCCGTCCAGGGCGGCGTGCTCACCGGCGACGTCGAGGGCATCCTGCTGCTCGACGTTACCCCGCTGTCGCTGGGTGTCGAGACCATGGGCGGCATCATGACCAAGATGATCGACCGCAACACCACGATCCCGACCTCCAAGACCGAGGTCTACTCCACCGCTGCCGACAACCAGACCAGCGTCGAGATCAACGTGCTCCAGGGCGAGCGCGAGCTTGCCCGCGACAACAAGTCGCTCGGTAAGTTCCAGCTGACCGGCATCCCGGCTGCCCGCCGCGGCGTGCCGCAGATCGAGGTCACCTTCGACATCGACGCCAACGGCATCGTCAAGGTCTCCGCTAAGGACAAGGGCACCGGCAAGGAGCAGCAGATCACCATCTCCGGCTCCACCGCGCTTTCCGACGACGAAGTCGATCGCATGGTCAAGGACGCCGAGGCTCATGCCGAGGAGGACAAGAAGCAGAAGGAAGAGGTTGAGGTCCGCAACCAGACCGACAGCCTGTGCTACTCCACCGAACAGACCCTCAACGAGCTCGGTGACAAGGTTTCCGCCGACGTGAAGTCCAAGGCAGAGGCCGCTATCGCCGACGCCAAGAAGGCGCTCGAGGGCTCTGACGTCGAGGCCATCAAGGCCGCCGGCGAGTCCCTGCAGTCCGTGGCCTACGAGCTGGCTCAGGTTGTCTACGCCGACGCTCAGCAGCAGACCGACGGTGCCGCCGGCGCCCAGCCTGCCGACGATGACGTCGTCGATGCCGACTACGAGGTTGTGGACGACGAGGACAAGTAATCATGTCCGCCCGTAAAGCTCGCACGGAGGCGGCTGCCACTGGCACCGCCCCCGTTGACTCTGAGGAGAAGGACGTGAAGATTCCCGTAGAGGCCGTCGACGATACCGAGGCCAACGAGGCCGCGGCCGCCGAGGCTGCCGAGAACCAGGTAGAGGATTCCAACAAGGAGGCGACGATGACCGAGGACGAGATGGTGGAAGCCGCTATCCGCGCCGGTGAGGAAGCCGCCGACAACGACTTTAAGCTCAAGTTCGAGCAGGCCCAAAAGGAGCTCGCCGACGTGCGCAGCGAGCTCGATGCTGCGGCAGAGGCCCAGAAGGCCGCCGAGGACAAGGCAAAGGACGCCACCGAGCGTACCGCCCGTCTTCAGGCCGACTGGGAGAACTTCCGTCGCCGCACCGCCAATGAGCGTATCGCCGAGCGCGAGCGCGCGACCGAGAAGCTTGTCACCGCGCTGCTGCCGGTGGTCGACGATATCGAGCGCGCGATTGACCATGCCCGCAGCCAGGAGCTTGCCGATGACTTTAAGCAGTTCGTCGACGGCGTCGACGCGGTGCATGCCAAGCTGCTCGATGTGTTTGCGCACGAGGGTGTTGAGCCCATCGACCCCAAGGGCGAGGCGTTCGATCCGCTCGAGCACCAGGCCGTGGGTCGCGTTGAGGACACGTCGCAGTACGACGAGACCGTCAACGACGTATACCAGAAGGGCTACCGCATGGCGGATCGCATCCTGCGTTCCGCGATGGTGACGGTGACCTACGGTGGCGAGAAGCGCCCCGCACCGGAGCCCGAAGCGGCGCCCGAGGATGCTGCGGCCGATACGGCCGAGAGCACCGAGGAGTAATTGAGAAGGGCCCCGGGGCAACACCCGGGGCCCTTTCTGACCTAGTGCCATATGAAAGCATGAGCCGCCGCCCGCTGGGCGGCGGATGAAACAGGAGAGGAGCTACGATGGCTGCAGGCAAAACCTTCTATGACATCCTGGGCGTATCCAAGAGCGCCTCCGACAAAGAGATCAAGAGCGCGTTTCGCAAGCTCGCGCAAAAATATCACCCCGATGCCGGCGGCGACGAGGCCAAGTTCAAGGAGATCAGCGAGGCCTACGAGACGCTTTCGGACGAGAAGAAGCGCAAAGAGTACGACCAGATGCTCATGTTCGGCGGTATGCCGGGCGCAGGCGGCGCGTATGGCGGCGGCTACGGTGCCGGCGCGGGTGCCAGCGGCTGGGGCGACATCTTCGACAGCATCTTTAGCGGCAACGGTGCCTGGGGTAGCGATTGGGGCTCGGGCTTTGCCGGGGCTGCGGGCGCTGCCGGTGCCGGTGCGGGTCGCAGCCGCGCTCGCAAGGGCGGCGACCTGTCGCTGACCGTCGATGTGACGGCCGAGGACGCGTTTCGCGGCGTGACGCACAAGGTTACCTATCGCATTCCCTCGACAGGCGAGCAGCAGACCATTACGGTCTCGGTGCCCGCGGGTGCGGTCGACGGCGGCAAGCTGCGTTACAAGCGTCGCGGCGAGTACGGCGTTGCCGGCGGCGAGCGCGGTGACCTGGTCGTGACCACGCACGTGGAGGAGCACCCGCTGTTTAAGCGCAAAGGCGCCGACGTGACCATGGAGGTACCGGTCTCGGTCTATGAGGCGGCGCTCGGCTGCACGGTGGACGTGCCCACGCCCGGCGGCGCGACGGTCCGTTTGAAAGTGCCCGCGGGTACCCAGACGGGCAAGAAGTTCCGCTTTAAGGAGATGGGAGCGCCCGACGTTAAGCACCGTGGCCGTACGGGCGCGCTGCTCGTCGAGATCAAGGTGCAGGTCCCCACGAACCTGTCCGATGACGAGCGCGATGCTATGACCAAGCTGCGCGAGGCCGACACGCGCGATTATCGCGAGAAGGTCAACCGTTACAAGGCGACGTACTAGGGCGGTCGCGGCGCACGCCCACGTCCGCAGGCTTATGATGGACGATAACGAGACGGAAAGGGGTCAGGTAGCATGGCCGAGGACAATAGGAACAAACCGCTGTACATGATCAGCGTGGCGGCCGAGCTGACCGGCATGCATCCGCAGACTCTGCGCGTCTACGAGTCCAAAGGCTTGGTGAATCCCCAGCGCTCGGGCGGCAACACGCGTCTGTATTCGCGTGCCGATATCGAGCGCCTGGAGCTCATCAACCAGCTGACCGACGAGGGTATCAACCTTGCCGGCGTGGTGCGTATCCTCGATATGAAGGAACGTGCCGAGGAGCGCGAGCGCGAGAACGAGAAGCTCCGCGCCCGCGTGCGCCAGCTCGAGGACGAGCTGCACGAGTACAAGATGCAGAAGAAGATCACCGCCCTGGCCCCGCGCGACGGCTCGGTTAACCCCGAACAGGTCATGCGCAAGCTGCTGGGCGCCGGCGGAGATCTGTAGGTTCCGCCGTTCTGCCGAACGGCCGACGCTGCGCGACGTCCGGAGCGACAATTTGTCATTCAAAAGGCAAGGCATGACCAGAAGGTCTATGCCTTGCCTTTTTCATGCCAACTTGTTCGCTCCGGACGTCGCTCGCTGTCCGTCCTCTACCTGCGGCGTTGCCTTGCTCCGGATGCGGTAGGGTAGTCATTGGGGACGTTCTTAAATGACTAGTCGAAGGGACACTCTTACACCAAATCTGCCGGCCCTCGCCGGGCTCGTCCTTTGCTTTACCGAGATAAAGTGAACGTGCAGATTCGTAACCCGCTGGCAACCGTTCTATGGCACGATATTGAACGAATGTATGCTATGCGCCCAAATCTTTTGGGCAGAGTGGGAGACAGTATGGTCAAGCTGTACGAGGACGGCATCTACCTGCGTAACGGCAGCGAGGTTGTGCCTGAGGCCGAGGCTGCCGAGCGCGGTATTACGCAGACGCCCGAGGATGCCAAGCGCGGCACCATCGCGTATTCGATCCTCCAGGCACACAATACGTCCGGCGACCCCGAGGCGCTCAAGATTCGCTTCGACGCCATGGCGAGCCACGACATCACCTTTGTCGGCATCATCCAGACGGCGCGCGCCTCGGGCATGGAGCAGTTCCCGCTGCCCTACGTGCTCACCAACTGCCACAACTCGCTGTGCGCCGTGGGCGGCACCATCAACGAGGACGACCACGTCTTTGGTCTCTCGGCTGCCAAGAAGTACGGCGGCATCTTCGTCCCGCCGCACATCGCCGTCATCCACTCCTTTATGCGTGAGAATTTCGCCGGCTGTGGCAAGATGATCCTGGGCTCCGACTCGCACACCCGCTATGGTGCCCTGGGCACCATGGCCGTAGGCGAGGGCGGTGGCGAGCTGGCAAAGCAGCTGCTGCGCGACACCTACGATGTCGCCTATCCCGGCGTCGTTGCCATCTACCTCACGGGCGCCCCGCGCCCCGGCGTTGGCCCGCACGACGTGGCGCTCGCCATCATCCGTGCCGTCTTTGCCAAGGGCTACGTTAAGAACAAGGTCATGGAGTTTGTGGGCCCGGGCATCGCGAGCATGACGACCGATTACCGCAACGGCGTCGACGTCATGACCACCGAGACCACCTGTCTGTCGAGCATCTGGGCTACCGACGAGGACACACACGCATTTTTGGCCATGCACGGCCGCGGCGACGACTACCGCGAGCTCAAGCCCGCCGATGTTGCCTACTACGACGGCTGCGTCGAGGTCGATCTGTCGAGCATCAAGCCCATGATCGCGCTGCCGTTCCATCCTTCCAACGGCTTTGAGATTGACGAGCTCAACGAGAACCTCGAGGACATCCTGCACGAGGTGGAGCTCGAGGCCGCCAAGATCGGCGAGGGCAAGACGCACTTCAGCCTGCTCGACAAGATCGTCGATGGCAAGCTGCACGTGCAGCAGGGCGTGATCGCCGGCTGCTCGGGCGGCAACTACGACTCCGTGGTCCAGGCTGCCCGCGTGCTCAAGGGCGCCAACACCGGCTGCGGCGAGTTCTCGCTGTCGGTCTATCCCACGAGCCAACCCGTGGCACTTGAGCTTACACGCCGCGGCTATATCTACGACCTTATGGAGGCTGGCGCGATTGTGCGCACGGCATTCTGCGGCCCGTGCTTCGGCGCCGGCGACACGCCTGCCAACAACGGTCTGTCCATCCGCCACACCACGCGTAACTTCCCTAACCGCGAGGGTTCCAAGCCGGGTAATGGCCAGCTGAGCGCCGTGGCCCTGATGGACGCTCGCTCCATTGCGGCGACGGCTGCCAACGGCGGCGTCCTGACGCCGGCGACCGACCTGCCCGAGGAGACTTGGGACGAGGCCTGCGAGTACACCTTTGACGACGCGCCGTACAAGAAGCGCGTGTACTGGGGCTTTGGCAAGGCGGAGCCTGCCGACGAGCTGGTCGAGGGTCCCAACATCAAGCCGTGGCCCGCGATGGAGCCTCTCGGCGACGACATCCTGCTCAAGGTGTGCTCCAAGATCATGGACCCGGTCACCACGACCGACGAGCTCATTCCCTCGGGCGAGACGAGCTCCTTCCGCTCCAACCCGCTGGGTCTGGCCGAGTTTACGCTCAGCCGTCGCGACCCTGCCTACGTGGGCCGCTCCAAGGAGGTCGACGCGGTGGAAAAGCGCCGCGTTGCCGGCGAGGCAGCGGGCGACCTGGCGGCACTCGATGCCGAGCTTGCCAGCGTGTTTGAGGCGCTGACCGGCGCGGGTGTCGCGGCCGATGCCAAGGCGACTGAGTACGGCTCCATGCTCTATGCCAAGAAGCCCGGTGACGGTTCTGCCCGCGAGCAGGCCGCGAGCTGTCAGCGCGTGATTGGCGGCTTGGCCAACATCGTCCACGAGTACGCCACCAAGCGCTATCGCTCCAACGTGATGAACTGGGGCATGGTGCCCTTCCAGATGGAGGCCGAGCCCAACTTTGAGGTGGGCGATTACGTCTTCGTGCCGGGTATCCGTGCTGCGCTCGATGGCGACCTGAAGGACATCGCCGCGTACGTGGTGCGCACCGACGGCACGGTCGAGCAGATTGAGCTCTACATTGCCGATATGACGGCCGAGGAGCGTGCCATCGTCAAGGCCGGCTGCCTGATCAACTACAACAAGTTCAAGGCCGCTGCCGAGTAACGCACTTAATTGTCCGCCCGGGGCTTACCCTTTCCCGCCCGCTCACGCGCTTCGCGAGGGTCGCGTTCGGGAAAGGGTAAGCCCCGGGCTACATTTCTGCGTTCTCGTTGGGTCTTGAGGGACGCTAAAAATAGACTTGCTTGAAGCCGCCTCTGTTATCGGGGCGGCTTCTTTTTGTCGAGAACCGCCATGAAGGGGTAGGCGCCTTTGCGGTGGTTCCGTTTGTCTCGACCTGTAACATCTGGGCCCCTATTTGACGAGCGGTTGTTACAGATTGAGACAAACGATCGCCGCCGATCATTTCATCTCAATCTGTAACATCTAGGATCGAAAAGGGCCGCTAGATGTTACAGATCGAGACAGTGGAACATCGGAGCCGAAACCACCACAAAGGTGCCTGCCCGGCGGGTCCTTATTTCGATGGGGTCCAGGTTATTTCATCGTCAAATAGCCAAGTGCGTGCCGAGCCACTGTTGCGCGCTGTCTGCGGATCGGGCTCGCAGGTTTGTTCGTAGGCATCCTCGGTACACCGATCCATAAAATCGACGACTGCCGTCTGGTCGCCCTCCATGACGTAGATTACGTCGCCATCCGAGATATAGACCCCCGGTCCTTCATTGTCCACGCAGCCGGGGTCGTATGAGACGTTGCACAATTTGCTCCCGTTTGCCGCATCGAGCTCAAGGGTCGAATGATACCCGCCAACCATTTGGCCGTTCTTGGCTCGATATGTTGCGGCGCCGTACCACCGCTTAAACGTCTTGCCTTTGAGTAAACTGGTTGCCTTACCGATAAGCTGCTCATCTTGGGTATAGCGCGTGGCTCCAAGTTCGATTCGGGGATAGTTACTGACCCCAAGCGCTGCGGGCGTACCGTCGAAATCGACGGTGATCGAATCGGGTTTGAC
This sequence comes from uncultured Collinsella sp., assembly GCA_902495525.1. Classification (GTDB taxonomy): domain Bacteria; phylum Actinomycetota; class Coriobacteriia; order Coriobacteriales; family Coriobacteriaceae; genus Collinsella. Next base: position 49,939 of record CABUXL010000011.1, on the reverse strand, counting down.
GATATCGGTGAGGATTTCGATGGGGTAGCTTACGGTTTCAACCGCCGCCTGCGTTGCCGAGGCAGGGAGAAATGCGAGATAGATAATTCCTACGCCGACTGCGGTAATCGCAAACGCTAAGACGAGCAGGCCGATATAGGTGGAGCGTTTCACGGCGGGTACCTCGCAAACAGTATGCATTCATTAAGATAAGTGATACCAGCTTACGACAATATTCAAAAGAAAGCGATCGGTCGAAATGACGGGGCGAAAAGGCCCTATTGGGCTTCGATTTGACCTCTAATAGGAATATTTGCCCCACTCATTCTGGGCGAGAGGTCAATAATTCAGTTCACGAGTCTTGAGCGATACTATTCTCACTAAACTCACTATTTTCACAGTAAGCACTATAAATACGATAGGGAGGACGACGAGAACGTTGTGACGTGCGATAGCTAAGCCGTTTAAGCCGGACTCTGACCTTGAATCTCCGCCTCTATCTGTGCGAACGGGCTATTGTCGGTTCTCGATTCCATCGCTGCGTTTTCGTTGGGTCTTGAGGGACGCTAATAAATAGGCTTGCTTGATGCCGCCTCTGTTATCGGGGCGGCTTCTTTTTGTCGAAAACCGCCACAAAGGGGACAGGCACCTTTGTGGCGGTGGGGACGAGCTCGATGTTGTTGTGATCGTTGAGCGGCATGTTAATGGGCACCTCTACAGAATTTCATCTGGGCTGGCGGGTTTGGTTGTTTTGGGGATGCCGAGTTTGGATGACGCGAAATCGTCAACATTGTCCTTAATTCCGTCTTTGGTGTAGACAGTGACCATATAGGTGCTGTGTCCGAATTCGCCCTTGTCGCGTGTTGCCCAGGCATCCCAGTAGGCGGCCCCGTTTCGCCCTTTGATTTTTCCGACACGGCGGAGTTCTGTTCGCTTTAATTTCTGGTTGCTATAGATGGTTCGACCGGCTTCCGCGGTGAGCCCGCACTGTCCAAGCAGCTTGTCGAGGACTTGGTTCATGTGGCGCTCATCGGTGTTTGGTGCGTAGTCGTAGGCGAGGGTGATGGAGTCAAGGGGCTGGTCGTCGATCAGATAATTCATTGTCTGAGGTTCGAGGCAGAAATAAGGAGAGCATCCGTCGACCTTGCCGAGCAACGGTAACTTGGACTGCCAACTTCCGGTGGGAATTGCATATTCGTAGAACACGCCACGGCAGACAAAGGAGAGCGAGGTGGCACGCGAGCCGGCGTCGATCATCCCGCAAAGATCGAAGGGCGAGGCGATACCAAAAGAAAAGGGCGTGATGACGATAAGGAAGAGCATCACGATGGGTATGGCGAGAATGGCGATGACGTTGCGACCGGTGGAATGAGACGGCTTCATATGCGCTCCTCGAGACAAAGAGCTGTTGAGGATAGGCAGAAATGGATATGTTCAGAGAACAATTCAAGTTTAATCTCATGGCGTGAGATGGTCGACCGTTAGCGTCGAAAACCACCACAAAGGTGCCTGTCCCCTTTGTGGTGGTGGGGAGCGCGCGGCTTCTTTGGTGATAGTGTTAGCCGGCGGTATCATTAGGACAAATGGCGCGGGTTTGCATTGTGAGGTGCTTTGCTGTGAGAAGTCCTGCCCGTATTGGATTGATTGTCTTGGCGCTTGCGATCGCTGTGGTTGGCGCGGGCGCTGTCGGTATGGCATTTCTACCTGCTGCGGTGACGGAGCCGGTGGTCAAGCCTGTGACTCGATCTGTCGAACTTCTGACCGGCGACGACAAGCCTGAGACCATTACCGTTGATTTTGATGAGCAACCGGCTGCGCTGGGCATTAGTAATTATCCACGCATTCAGCTTGGGGCTATGCGCTATACCACGGATTCTGGTCTGATCGACAGGGCGTCCGAGCTGCTCAAGGGCAAAATCTTTAAGCGCTGGTATGGATATGCGTCCTATCGGGCAAAAGCGAACGACATGGTTGGCGGATGCCACTCTTCCATCGAGCTGGACACTGCAAACGGCGCAAAGTTATGTGATGTCTCGTACGATCCGGGCTACGAGGACAATGAGGGTCCGGGCATCTACATCATGGACGGCGATGTCGCCTATGTCATGGAGGGCGACCAGACCGAGCTCAACGATTTTATGGGCCAGTGTATCCAAGATGCCTATAAACAGACCTGCTTGCCTGACCCGCAGGCTGCACGCGATAGTGGGTCTGCCCGTACATGGCTGTTCGAGGATGAGATGCCCTGGACCGTCGAATCGGGAAGTACGGGTCCGGCGAAGGAGTAGAGACCGCGACCACCACAAAGGTGTCTGTCCCCTTTGTGGTGGTTTGCATGTCGTGTGAACACTCAGAAAATCTTATATATAGAGACTTAGATTTGTGTATAAGATCGCGCAAAGCTGGCAACAATACTTCTCGAACAACGTGAAGCCGCCCCGTAGGGCGGCCGCCCCAAGAGAGGTGATTCCATGAGAATCGATAAGCTAGCAATGACGTCGCGCGAGGCGTTGCAGACCGCCATGAGCACGGCTGCCGACGCGCAGGCTGGCGCGGTGGAGCCGATTCATCTGCTGTCTGCCCTGCTCGGTGCCGGCGAGCGCAACATCTCCGTGATCATCGAGCGCATCGGCGCCGACCCGGCCCAGCTCGCACGCTCCACGCAGGATGCCATCGACCATGCGCCCAAGGTTTCCGGCGAGGGCCAGCAGATGGGTCTTTCCAATGAGCTTGTCCGCGTCATCGAGAAGGCCGAAAAGAAGGCCACCAAGATGGGCGACAGCTTTGTGGTGACCGAGCATCTGCTCATGGCACTTGCCGAGGACAAGGGCGAGGCGGGCCGCGTGCTGCGCGACGCTGGCGTCACCAAGGAGCGCATCGAGCAGGTCTACGAGGAGCTGCGCGGCGATGACCGCGTGACGTCTGCCGAGGACAAGACCCAGTTTGAGGCGCTGGAGCAGTACGGCCGCAACATCTGTGACCTCGCCCGCGCCGGCAAGCTCGACCCGGTCATCGGCCGTACCGATGAGATTCGCCGCACCATCCAGGTCCTGTCCCGCCGCACCAAGAACAACCCCGTGCTCATCGGCGAGCCGGGCGTCGGCAAGACGGCCATCGTCGAGGGCATCGCCCAGCGTATCGTGGCCGGCGACGTGCCGAGCACCCTGCGCGACCGCGACCTTATCGAGCTCGACATGAGCGCGCTGGTCGCCGGCGCCAAGTACCGCGGCGAGTTCGAGGACCGCTTGAAGGCCGTGCTCAAGGAAGTGCAAAAGTCCGAGGGCAAGGTCATCCTGTTCATCGATGAGCTCCACACCATCGTGGGCGCGGGTGCCACCGAGGGCTCCATGGACGCCGGCAACATCCTCAAGCCGGCGCTCGCCCGTGGCGACCTGCACGCGATCGGCGCGACCACGCTCGACGAATACCGCAAGTACATCGAGAAGGACGCGGCGCTCGCGCGTCGTTTCCAGACCGTTATGGTGAGCGAGCCTACCGTCGAGGACACCATTTCGATCCTGCGTGGTCTGAAGGAGAAGTACGAGATCTTCCACGGTGTGCATATCACCGATAGCGCGCTCGTGGCAGCTGCCGACCTCTCCGATCGCTACATCGCCGACCGCTTCCTGCCCGACAAGGCCATCGATTTGGTCGATGAGGCGGCAAGCCGCCTGCGCATGGAACTCGACAGCATGCCGGTCGAGATCGACGCCACCACGCGTCAGCTCACCCAGCTGCAGATCGAGGAACAGGCGCTCATGAAAGAGACCGATGACGCCTCCAAGGAGCGTCTGGAGGCCCTGCGCCAGGAGATTGCCGAGGTCCAGGAAAAGCTTAACGTGCAAAAGGCCGGCTGGCTCAACCAGAAGAACGCCATCGACCACGTGCAAGAGCTCAAGGGGCAGCTCGACGAGGCCAAGAGCGAAGAGGAGCGCGCGACGCGCAATGGCGATTTGGGTCGTGCGTCCGAGCTGCGCTACTCCGTGATTCCGGGCCTGCAGCAGCAGATTCAGGATTCCGAGGCCGCGCTCGAGGCGCAAAAGCAGCAGGACGGCGAGGGCCTCAACGAACAGGTGACCTCCGATGAGATCGCCGAGGTCGTGAGCGCCTGGACCGGCGTGCCCGTGTCCAAGATGATGCAGGGCGAACTCGACAAGCTCAAGGGCCTGGAGGGCGAGCTGCATAAGCGCGTCATCGGCCAGGACGAGGCCGTCTCCGCCGTCGCCGCAGCTGTGCGCCGCAGCCGTGCGGGCCTCTCCGATCCGGACAAGCCCATCGGAAGCTTCTTCTTCCTGGGTCCCACCGGCGTGGGCAAGACCGAGCTCGCCAAGGCGCTGGCCGAGTGCCTGTTCGATGACGAGCGCGCGCTCGTGCGTATCGACATGTCCGAATACATGGAGAAGTTCAGCGTCCAGCGTCTGATCGGTGCGCCCCCGGGATACGTGGGCTACGACGAGGGCGGCCAGCTCACCGAGGCCGTGCGCCGTCGCCCGTACTCCGTAATCTTGCTCGACGAGATGGAGAAGGCTCATCCTGATGTCTTCAACGTGCTGTTGCAGGTGCTCGACGACGGCCGTCTGACCGATGGCCAGGGTCGCCAGGTGTCCTTCAAGAACACGATCATCATCATGACGTCTAACGTGGGCTCCAAGGCTATCGCCGAGCTTTCCGGCAAGGACGAGGAGGAGATGCGCCATCAGGTCGACGCGGCCATGGCTCAGACCTTCCGCCCCGAGTTCCTCAACCGTATCGACGATATCGTGGTGTTCCATCCGCTCGGTATGGCGCAGATCGAGAAGATCGTCGACATCCAGCTCGCCGACGTCCGCGCGCGTCTGGCCAAGGAGCGCATGACGCTTGCCATCACCCCGGCGGCCAAGCAGATGCTCGCCGTGGGCGGCCTGGACCCGGTCTTTGGCGCCCGTCCGCTCAAGCGTCTGGTTCAGCGCGAGGTCGTGGATGCCATCGCCGCCGCTATCATCGACGGCACGGTGCGCGAGGGCGATCAGGTGACGGTCGATGTCGACAAGGACGGTGGCTTTACCGTCGTGTGCGACAACACGCCGGCGGCCACCTACGAGGTTCCCGACGCCGAGTAGATTTTGGGCCATGCCTTACAATCTGTCAGTCGTCTCTAAACGCCAAGTGCGGCGGATCCAATTGGGTCCGCCGCCCTTTTTCGTGCGACAATCGATGATGTTGAACGGATGCGATGCGAGGAGCTATGCAGATGAAAGACGAGATCAAGACAAGCGCGCCGGCGACCGATGCCGCACCCGCCGCACCCAAGCCTGTGCCTAAGCCGGCGCCCAAGCCGCGCGACCCCTACATCCGTGCCGAGAACGAGGACGATGACGGCTACGATCCCTACAGCGATCGCCGCCCCGAGCGCGAGCCGCTGTTCGAAGCCGACCCCTGGCGCTAGTTGCATCAAGTAGCTAATTTGGCGATGATTTCCTGGGACGGGGTAGTCAAAAAAGCCCCGTCCCAAATTGACTGCTCGGGGAGTCGCATTCGAGCTCGTGTCCTCTTGGCCACTCGATATCCTTCGGAGCAATAACAGTGAAAAAACTTGCTTAAGTGTTAATCAAGCTACACACAATCTTGCTCTCTAATTAATCAAGAATCAGTATAATTTTGATTAGCTAGAGAGCAAGATTGGAGAATCATGGCATTCAACGACTTGATCGCCCAGAAAATAAAGGACTTTGAACAGCAGGGGGTTCCGCAGGTCTTTGAGCGAGACCTTGATCTAGGAAACCCACAGGAGCCAAAGCGCGACAACATCGTAAATGTGATTGTGGGGGCCCGCCGTTGTGGAAAGACGTATCGCCTGTATCAGGAGATGCGGCGGCTTCAGAGCCGGGGCGTCGAGCTTGACCGGATGCTTTACTTCAATTTTGAGGATGAGCGCTTGCGCCCGTATGAGCCATCGCTGCTGGCGGACGTGCTCGACACGTTCTATGCGCTGTATCCTGTTGCTCGAACCGAGGGCGCTTACATTTTCTTTGACGAGATCCAGGAAATTCCCGAATGGGGTGCGTTTCTGCGGCGTGTAGTCGATACGGAGAAAGCGACCGTCTATGTGACGGGATCTTCTTCTAAGATGCTGTCCTCAGAACTTAAGAGCGAGTTCAGGGGTCGTTCTCTTGTGCGAGAGCTTTTTCCGTTGAGTTTTTCGGAATACGTTCGATATAAGACGGGGAGCGTTCTCGAGTCAGATGCGACCTTTTCCCCGAGCGATGCAGCGCTGCTTCGACATCATCTGATCGGGTATCTTGAACGAGGGGGATTCATCGCGACACTTGAGCAGACGCCTGCAGACGCGATTCAGCTGCTACAGGAATATGCTTCGCGAACGGTCGCCATGGACGTCGTTGAACGTTACGACGTCAAGAACCCTCGCCTGGCATCGCTGTTCTTGACGCGGTGTATGGCATCTTCGGGACGAGAGCTGTCAGTGAACAAAGTGTACAACGAGTTCAAGAGCAGACAGATACCCGTCAGTCGTAATTCGCTCAGCGACTTACTTGAGTATTATGAGGACGCCTACCTGTTATTTTCTGTGCCGGAGTTCACGCGTTCACTGGCAAATAACATGCGGTCTGCGTCTAAGGTCTACGCTGTCGACCCTGCGATGTTTGGAGCATTCTCTCCCGCATCGGCATTGGACCAGGGCCAGAGGCTCGAGACCGCAGTGTTCAATGCGCTAAGAAGAAGGACTCCCGCGGTGAGGACCGGCTCGGTCTGCCGCCTGCTAATCAAAGAGAAGAGCAAAAGCCATGAGGTGGACTTTGTGGCTGGGGATGCGCTTCTCATGCGGGCTTATAGCCTGATTCAGGTGAGTGCGGATATGGCAAGTGAGAAAACGCGCGAGCGCGAAATCGCCGCGCTTGATGCCTCGATGGCCCAGTTTGATCTTGGCGAGTCGGCAATCGTTACCATGGATGAACAGACCGATATTCCATGCGAGCACGGTGTGGTACACGTTATGCCCGCATGGAAGTGGCTCCTTGCCTAATCATCTATGGGCCTGTGGGGTCAGGACCTCCTGGCTCCTTCATCACGGTTGGGGAGCACCTTGCTGCGCCAGGCTAGTCCTGGGCTTTGATACTCGGCAGCAGGATCTGCGCGAGGTAGTCGGTTTCGAGCTTAGTGGCACCATCGGCCTTGCCGTCTTTACCCACCAGGTCGTTCTTGATCTGGCTATACGTATAGCGGTTGCCGGTCGTCAGCTCGACAAGCTCAATGGCCGTATCCATGGGGTAGGTCGACACGGGATTCTGCGTCCGCCCGTTGATGGTCTGGGGCACCACGTACGGATAGACGGGGCCGCTGGCGTAGACGGTATAACCGTTGCCTAGATTGGCCGCACCCAAAACCGTATCGCCTTCATCGGGCGTAAAGCTCTCGCCCTCGCGCACCGCGACGAGCGTCACGAGCGGCGTATTGGCGTCGTCGCCCAGATAGATGCATAGCGTGCTTCCGTTTTGCCAAGTTGCGACCTTGCCGTACCACTCGACGGGAATATCGAGCTGGTAGAGGTCGGTTGCCTTGTGGCGAGCGTCAGCATCACGGGACGCCTGTGCCTTTTGCGCGCTCACGGCATTGACGGCGGCGTCGCGCCGCGCGGTTGCTGCCTGCTGGAGCACTTTGGCAGCCGCGGCGGAGCTCGCACCGCCCTCCTCGGCATACTTGGCGGCGGCATCGATCTGGTCGTCAGTCACCGTGTCGGCCGAAGGCACCTTGAGCTTAAAGGTGGCCTGGGCACTTAAATCCTGTCCATCGCTCTTAACGGTGACCTGCGTCTTGGTGGTCGGGACGGTATAGATGGTGCCGTCGGCCGCGATGGGGGAGGCAGCGATGGAGAGCGTGTAATCGCCGGGCAGCAGTTTGATGCCGCGGCCGTGCTCGTCAACATAGAGCGTTTCGCTCACGGAGGAGCCGTCAGAATCCTGACCGCTCACCTGTACGGGAATCTTGGAGCCAGTGGAACAGTCGAGGCCCGCGGCATGCATGCCAATCTGCACCGACATCATCGTGTGGGCATTGGCGGCGACAGCGGCAGCCTGCTCTTGCTGATATCCGTTCCAGGCAGCATAGCCTGCACCGCCGGCGACGAGCGCGACGGCCACGACACCGGCGACCATCAGATTGCGGCGCTTGGGCGACATCTTGCGATGGCGGACCTCGGCCTCGCGTGCCGAGGGAACGGACGGCAGGGGTATATCGCCCATGGCGATGGTCTCGTCCACGGCTGGTGCGGAACCCAGGCCAGGAAGCTCGCGAGTCAGCGAATCCTCGGCCGGCAAGCTGTCGAGCAAGACGGTTTCCTCGCCCGTGTCGGATTCGGGCTGGTTGCCGGCCTCGCTTTCGGTGCCTTCGTGATCTGCCTCATCCTCAGCAGGCTCAACGTCGCCTGCATCCTGATTATCGGATTGCGCCTCGGTTTCCGGCTCATCCTGCACATCAACGCCCGAATCGTCAAACGCAATCTCATCGAGTGAAATCCGGTCTAAGCTCTCCAAGGCCTCAGCGCAAGCTTCTGCATCTTGGGCCGCATCCTCTTGGCCCATCGTCTCATCATTCATACATCCCCCAAGCTCAATATCGGGACAACACTGTACCCAAAAATGGAGCCATATAAAGCGCGTGCGAAATATAAGATCCGATTTAACCTGAGCGCATCGTTCGGCCGCATCCTCGCGGCGGCAAAAGGCCCCCGGAACGCGAACGAATCACATTCCGGGGGCTCTACAATGCGTTGAGTTGCGCGGAGCCGGCTATGCTGCTTCGTGCTCAAGCGATGTCTGCGCCGGGCGCGTTACTCGGCGTGTGCGTAATCCACCTTGGCGCGGCGAGCGGTAGCCTTCTCCCAATCGCTGGTGCCCTCAAAGACATCCTGCTTGTAGGGATTGCGGCCGAGCTTCTTGGCGCGGTAGGCGATGTAGATGATCGCGGCGACGTTGGCGACCAGTGCGGCGATCGAGACCGCGGTAGCGGCGCCGGGGTCGAGCGTGGAGTGGGTCACAAAGATGGACTCCTCCTGGAAGTACGGGAACACCTGGGCAAACATGCACCAAATGGCCAGCGTAAAGGCGCGGTTCTGGATCCAGCCGCCCTTGTTCCAGATAAAGGCGGCGACAGTGGGCGCCAGCAGCAGCGCAAAGCCGCAGAACCAGGAGTGGGTGGGCAGGCAGTTGTAGGTGTAGCAGAAGTTCCAGATATCGTAGGCGATGATGTAGACCCAGGTCATATCGGGCCACAGCATATCGGTCTGATCCTCGGAGGCGTAGACGCTCCACCAACCGGTCATGCAGAAGATGTTGATGATGCCCGCGATGCCGTTGAACACGTTGTTCCAGCCGGCCAGCTGCGTGGCACCTTCGGAGGTGACCCAGGTGGACTGGCCCAGGACAAAGAAGTGATAGGCGCTCTCAAAGTCGGACACGACAGCGATCATGATGTTGATGGCGACGATCACAAACGGCCATGCGCGGAACCAATGCGCCTTGCCGATCTTGCCCCACTGGTACTTAATGGCAATGAAGCCCCAGCAACCGGCCAGCGCCGCGTATACCTTGGCGTAGTGGAACCAGCTGTTCTGGTACACATGGGTGGGGTTGGTGAGCGCCCACTCGGCGCCTTGTGAGACGCCCACGGCGATGGCGACGCAGTAGATGGTCATGGCCAGCGGAGCCACGCCAAAGATGATGGCCGCGCCCAGCTTGGTGCGGCGGCCGACCTCGTTGAGCACGATCAGGCCAATAAAGACCATGGCCCAGCCGGCCCAGTGGATAAGGGTATCGCTACCCCAAACATCGAACAGCATGCTGCTCTCCTTTCACACGCCCGCGGCCCCTCTTCTGATCGCGGGCAGTTTGGCCAAATGTCGTCAGTCCTGGGGCTTGCGCTCCGGATACTTGGCGGTATAGCCCTCGATGTGGAGTGTCGAGGCGATGATTTCCTTGACTGTCTCGTCGGGCACATCGGGGTGCGTGCGGATATACATCAACAACCCCATGATGAGGGTGTAGAACGTCTCGTAGACATGGTCGATGCGTAGCTCATGATGGGCGACAAAATCCACCACGGTGGTGTCGCAGATATATTGCGCCACACGCTGGACCACGTTGTGTAAAAAGCCGCCGTAGAGCGCGCCGCTGCTTGAGGTGAGCGTACTCGGCAGCTCGTGGCCGCTGGCGACCAGGCGCTTAAAGAGCGGGGCGACGGTGTCGAGCGCGCCCTCGATATCACCGACGGTGCGGTCGGCGTTCCACTGCTCGAGTTCGGAGATAAAGCCGTCGATCGCCTCGTCCATAACAGAGGTGACGGCGGCGTCCATGTCGGCGAAGTAATGGTAGAACAATGAACGCGTGCAGCCGGCTCGCTTGGTCACGGCCGATACCGATAGGTGGGACACGCCCAGCTCGGAGCTTACGGTGCGCACGGCATCGAGGATCTCGCGACGGCGTTCGTCGCCCGTCAGGCGCTTTGCCGCGCTATCGGATGCGGGGACGGCATCGACTACAGAGGTACCTGCTGTGTTGTTGCCCATGTTTTGCCGCCTTTCATCCTCTTTTGCCTGACCGTTCGCCTAACAGTCTTGAATATTGTTGACGGTTCGTCAATACTATTTTTGACACAATGTCAACAATGGCGGGTGAACGGCATGGGGCATGCCCGGCCTGCAAAAAAAGAGGGGCGCTGCGGCCTCGTCGGGCTGTGGCAAGAGAAGGGACAACCATGATTCTCAACGGACCGGGGATTAGCTACACCGAGCCCGACATCGGTTCGGAGTTCGTGCCGCCGCTGCCGGAGCATCCGCGCGAGGCCATCGTCAAGCTGTGCGAGCACTGCACCAACCGTCTGCTGCATCGCGACGAGCTGTTGGGCTACGAGTACTGGTCGTTTGCCGAGGCCGCGACAGACGAGCAGGCCGAAGTGCTCTGCAAGATGAAGATGCGCCGTCCCTATACGCTGCCCGAGATGGCCAAGCTCACCGGCATGCCCGAGACCCAGATCGAGAAGATGCTCGACGACATGAGCTACACGGGTCTGCTCGAGTACAACTGGGAAAACCCCGAGCGCGCCAAGCAATGGGTGTTGCCCATGCTGGTGCCGGGTTCTGCCGAGTTCCTCAACATGCGCGTGAGCCAGCTCGAGGAGCACCCGGTCTATGCCAAGTTCTTTGAGCAGGCGTCCAAGGGACCGCTGTCCAAGGCCACGCCGATGGTGCCGCCCGGAGGCGCCGGCATCGGCATGCACGTCATTCCGGTCGAGAAGGCCATCGACGCCGCGAGTACCTCGGTGCCGATCGAGCATATCGAGCATTGGCTCGACAAATACGATGGCAAATATGCCGCCAGCACCTGCAGCTGCCGCGCGAGCCGTCGCGTGATGGGTGAGGGCTGCGCCGACGACCCGGCCGATTGGTGCATCGCCGTGGGCGATATGGCCGACTACGTGGTTGAGACCGATCGTGGCCATTATGTAACGCGCGACGAGGTTTACGACATCTTGCGCCAGGCCGAGGACAACGGCTTTGTGCACCAGATCACTAATATCGACGGCGAGAACAAGATCTTCGCCATCTGCAACTGCAACGTCAACGTGTGCTACGCCCTGCGCACCTCGCAGCTGTTCAACACGCCCAACCTGTCGCGCTCGGCCTATGTCGCTAAGGTCGAGAAGGACAAGTGCGTGGCCTGCGGTCGCTGCGTCGAGGTGTGTCCGGCCGGCGCCGCCAAGCTGGGCCAGAAGCTCTGCAGCAAAAAGGCCGGCGGACAGGTGCCCGAGTATCCGCGCCAGGAGCTGCCCGATGCCACCAAGTGGGACCACACCAAGTGGTCGCCCAACTACCGCAACGACAACCGCATCGAGACGCATGAGTCCGGCACCGCTCCCTGCAAGACGGCCTGCCCCGCGCACGTTGCCGTTCAGGGCTATTTGAAGCTCGCGGCTCAGGGTCGCTATGACGAGGCGCTGGCACTCATTAAGCGCGAGAACCCGCTGCCCGCTATCTGCGGCCGTGTGTGCAACCGCCGCTGTGAGGATGCCTGCACCCGCGGCCGTGTGGACGCCGCCGTGGCCATCGACGAGGTCAAGAAGTTCATCGCCCAGCGCGATCTGGATGCCGCGACCCGCTACGTCCCGCCCGTGGTGACCCCGACGCGTGCCGGCGGCTTCGACCAGAAGATCGCCATCATCGGTGCCGGTCCGGCCGGCCTGTCCTGCGCTTTCTACCTGGCCGAGAAGGGCTACAAACCTGTCGTGTTCGAGAAGAATGAGTGCCCGGGCGGCATGCTCACCTACGGCATTCCCAGCTTTAAGCTGCAGAAGGATGTTATCGAGGCCGAGGTCGAGATCATTCGCCTGATGGGTGCCGAGTTCCGCTATGGCGTGGAAGTCGGTCGCGACGTGACGCTCGACGAGCTGCGCGCACAGGGCTTTAAGGCCTTCTACGTTGCCATTGGCTGCCAGGGCGGCCGCCTCGCCGGTATTCCGGGTGAGGATGCCGAGGACGTGGCCGTGGCCGTCGACTTTTTGCGCGAGGTCAACAGTGGCAAGATCGACGCGCTGCCCGGCCGCACCATCGTGGTGGGCGGCGGCAACGTGGCTATCGACGTCGCGCGCAACGCCTGCCGTCTGGGCTCCGAGCACGTTGAGGTGTTCTGCCTGGAGAGCGAGGCCCAGATGCCCGCCAGCGAGGAGGAGCGTCGCGAGGCCGTTGAGGACGGCGCCCACATCAGCTGCGGCTGGGGTCCCAAGGAGGTTCACCTGGACGAGACCGGTCGTGTGTGCGGTATCACCTTCAAGCGCTGCACGCGTGTCTTTGACGACGAGGGCCGTTTTGCGCCCGAGTACGACGAGAACGATCTGCGCCGTGTCGATGCCGACCGTGTCGTCATGTCGATTGGCCAGTCCATTGTGTGGGGCGACTTGCTAGCTGGCTCCAAGGTGGAGCTCGGCCGCGGCCAGGGTGCCCTTGCCGATCCTCAGACCTATCAGACCGCCGAGCCCGACATCTTTGTAGGCGGCGACGTCTACACCGGTCCGAGCTTTGCCATCGACGCCATTGCCGCCGGTCACGAGGCCGCCGTGTCCATCCATCGCTTTGTGCAGCCAGGCTCCACGCTCACCATCGGCCGCAACCAGCGCCACTACACCGCGCTCGACCGCGACGATGTCGTGATCGAGAGCTACGACAACGCGAGCCGCGAGGTTGCCCACGTGGACCGCGAGCGCGAGAAGGCCGCGCCGTTTAGCGAGTACGTCGAGACCTTTACCGAAGAGCAGGTGCGCGCCGAGACCGCCCGCTGCCTGGGTTGCGGTGCCTCGATCGTCGACCCCAACAAGTGCATCGGCTGCGGCCTGTGCACCACCAAGTGCGCGTTCGACGCCATCCATCTGGATCGCGACCGCCCCGAGTGCTCCACGATGGTCAAATACGAGCAAAAGCTCCCAAGCCTGGGCAAGTACGCGCTCAAGCGCGCCATCAAGATTAAGTTCGGTCGCAAGTAAGTAGCCATAACGGGAACGGCGGAAGAAAAAGTGCATGAATTGGGGATCGTTTACCACATCATTCGCGATGTCGAGAATGTAGCGCGCGCTCATGGCGTGCGTCGCGTTTCGAGCGTAACGTTGCTGTTGGGCGAGGTCTCGGGCGTCGTTCCCGACTTGCTGCTCGACGCTTGGCGCTGGGCAGCAGATAAAAAGCCTATCGCGCAGGGCGCGGAGCTTGTTGTGGAGCCCGTCGAGGCTGTGACGCATTGCGAGGCATGTGGCCGCGACTACGCGACGGTCGAGCACGGCAAGACCTGTCCCCATTGCGGTAGCGGCGAGACATACCTGCTGCAGGGCCAAGAGGTCATGATCAAACAGATCGAGACCCCCGAAGAGGATCCGGCAGACGCTGCTCCTGACGGCCTCTCCGACGCCCCCGATGCCGTCGACGCCGCCAACCCCCTCCACATCGCCTAGGATTCCCTATAAGTTGCGGTGAAATAGTTCCTAAATTCAGCCTTCTGGCTCTTAAACAAGAACTATTCCACCGCAACTATTTTGAGTGGTTTCATAGACCATAAGTCACGAAAATAGTCAAGCCATGTCTGTTTAAACAAAATAGCGGCAGTACAAGCGCATTCGCGCTTGCCTAAAATCGATATTAATGAACAGCCTGCTTGTATCTGTAAAATGCATGGCTTGATGAGCGACGCCTTGTCGTGTAATGAGTCAAAAAGCAGTAACGTAATCAACTTGTAACAAACCTAGACGTTTAAACAAATAATCCAACCTTTTGCGGATTTAGCTATAATTCCACAAACCAAACAGCTATACTCCTTTCATGTCGTGTAGGAAATACGTAGACAAAAAGGAGGTTATGTGATGGTAAGTATTGTTCTTGCTAGCCACGGGGACTTGGCAGCTGGAATCAAGCAGACGGGCTCGATGGTCTTTGGCGATCAGCCGTCTGTTGCCGTGGTCTCGCTCGAGCCGAGCATGGGCCCCGACGACTTCCGTGCCAAGGTCGAGGAAGCAATCGCTTCCTTCGAAGACCAGGAGCAGGTGCTCTTCCTCGTTGATCTGTGGGGCGGCACGCCGTTCAACCAGATCAGCGGGCTCATCGAGGGCCACGATTCCTGGGCTATCGTCACCGGTGTCAACCTGCCTATGCTCATCGAGGCATATTCGCAGCGCTTTGACGCAAAGAACACTGCACATGCGATCGCAAAACATCTCGTGACTGAGGCTAAGGCTGGCGTGCGTGTCAAGCCCGAGTCTCTGGAGCCCGAGGAGAAGAAGCCGGCTGCGGCCGCCGCTGCTCCTGCAGGCGCCATCCCTCCGGGAACGGTCATCGGCGATGGGCACATCAAGATCGCCCACGTCCGTATCGACACCCGTCTGCTTCATGGTCAGGTGGCCACCACGTGGACCAAGCAGATCAACCCCAACCGCATCATCGTGGTTTCCGACGGCGTTGCTCACGATGAGCTCCGTAAGACCATGATCGAGCAGGCTGCCCCTCCGGGAGTCCATGCCAACGTCGTGCCCATCAAGAAGATGGCCGAGGTCGTCAAGGACACGCGCTTTGGTGACACCAAGGCCATGCTGCTCTTTGAGAACCCGCAGGATCTGCTCAAGGCCATCGAGGCCGGCGTCGACATCAAGGAAGTCAACATCGGTTCCATGGCTCACTCCAAGGGCAAGGTCGTCGTCACCAACGCCGTCGCTATGGGCGATGACGACGTCAAGACTCTCGAGGCCCTCAAGGCCAAGGGCGTCAAGTTCGAGGTCCGCAAGGTTCCTTCGGATGCTTCCGAGGATCTCGACGCCATGTTGAAGAAAGCTAAGGCCGAACTGGCCGCTCAAGCATAGTAAAGGAGGGTCCGATACATGTCTGCAATCACTATTCTGCTTGTTGCGATTGTCGCGTTGCTTGCCGGTATGGAAGGCATTCTGGATGAGTTCCAGTTCCATCAGCCGCTCGTGGCATGCACGCTTATCGGTCTCGTAACCGGTCACCTTCAGGAGGGCATCCTCCTGGGCGGTTCGCTCCAGATGATGGCCCTTGGCTGGGCTAACGTCGGCGCCGCCGTCGCGCCTGACGCCGCTCTGGCCTCGGTCGCTTCTTCGATCATCATGGTGCTCGCCCTCAACGGCGGCGCCACTGATTCGGCCAAGGCCGTTACCGCGGCCATCGCCGTCGCCGTCCCGCTGTCGGTCGCTGGTCTGTTCCTGACCATGATCTGCCGTACCATTGCTACCGCTATCGCTCACGCCATGGACGGTTGCGCCGAGAAGGGCGACTTCTCCGGCATCGAGCGCTGGCAGTACGCTGCCATCCTCATGCAGGGCCTTCGTATCGCCATCCCGGCAGTACTTCTGTGCATCATCCCGGCCGAGGCCGTTACCAACGCGCTTAACGCTATGCCCGACTGGCTGTCCGGCGGCATGGCTGTCGGCGGCGGCATGGTCGCTTCCGTCGGTTACGCCATGGTCATCAACATGATGGCCACCAAGGAGACCTGGCCGTTCTTCATCCTCGGCTTTGTCCTTGCTGCCATCCCTCAGCTCACGCTGATCGCCCTTGGCCTCATCGGCATCTCCCTTGCCCTCATCTACCTTGGCCTTAAGGATCTGGCCAAGCAGGGTGGCGGCATGGGCGGTGGCTCCGGCGACCCGCTCGGCGACATTCTGAACGATTACGAGTAGGAGGGGAGTGATACATATGGCAGAGAACAAGATTCAGCTCACCAAGGCTGACCGCAAGAAGGTTTGCTTCCGTCATCAGTTCCTTCAGGGCTCGTGGAACTACGAGCGTATGCAGAACGGCGGCTGGTGCTTCGCAATGATCCCTGCGATCAAGAAGCTCTACACCAGCAAGGATGACCAGATTGCCGCTCTTAAGCGCCACCTGGAGTTCTATAACACCCACCCCTATGTTTCCGCCCCCGTCATTGGCGTTACCCTCGCTCTCGAGGAGGAGCGCGCCAACGGTGCCCCGATTGACGACGTCGCCATCCAGGGCGTCAAGGTCGGTATGATGGGCCCGCTCGCCGGTGTCGGCGACCCCGCCTTCTGGTTCACCCTTCGCCCGATTCTGGGTGCTCTGGGCGCTTCCTTGGCCCTGTCCGGCAGCATCGCCGGTCCGCTGCTGTTCTTCTTCGCGTGGAACATCATCCGTTACGCCTTCCTGTGGTACACGCAGGAGTTTGGCTACAAGGTCGGCTCCTCCATCGCCAAGGACCTCTCCGGCGGTCTGATGGGCAAGGTCACCGAGGGTGCTTCCATCCTGGGTATGTTCATCATCGGCGCCCTGGTCGAGCGCTGGGTGTCCATCTCCTTCACCCCGGTCGTCTCCAGGGTCACGCAGTCTGCTGGCGCCTTTATCGACTGGGCTAGCCTGCCCTCCGGTTCCGAGGGTATCAAGGAAGCGCTGACGATGTATAACTCCATCGGTGCTAGCGCCCTTGATCAGGTGAAGGTCACCACGCTTCAGGCCAACCTCGATCAGCTCATCCCCGGCCTTGCCGCCGTGTGCCTGACCCTGCTGGTCTGCAAGCTCCTCAAGAAGAAGGTCAGCCCGATCGTCATCATCCTGGCTCTCTTCGCCATCGGCATCATCGGTCGCGTCTGCGGCTTCATGTAAGCACGTTTCGGCTTAAGACCGAGAATTGCTAGGCAAGGGCTTTTGAGCCATTGAAACGGACCGCACCCGGTGGGTACACTGGATGCGGTCCGATTGTTTTATTTGGAGGGCGAGGCGCGCATGGCGCAATCTCAGAACAGCACGGTCGATCTGGCAACGCCGGCAACCTGCCTGATGGGGCTTACCAGCCACGGCAACGTGATGGTGGGCAATAAGGCGTTCGAGTATTACAACGAGCGCAATCCCGAGGATTATATTCAAATCCCGTGGGATGAGGTCGACTATATTGCCGCCGAGGTTTTACGCGGCACCAAGAAGATCACGCGTTTTGCCATCTTCACCAAGGACAACGGTCACTTTACGTTTTCGACGCGCGACGACAAAGAGACGCTTCGTGCTGTCCGCAAGTACGTCGACGAGGATAAGCTCGTGCGTTCGCCCGACTTTATCGATGTGACGGCCAAGGGCGCCAAGAGCATCCCTGCTGCCATCAAAAGCCTCTTTCACAAAGGCGACTAGTCGTCTGCGATAGATGGCGGAAAATGCATCCCGGAATTCGTTCTCATTCCGGGATGCATTTTCCTTTTGAGCGCCAGTTGGGAAAGCTTGTCCCATTTTTTAGCCGAATACCGGGATGGAATTTCCCTTACATGTGGTTAGAGGAAACCCCATCCCATTATTTTGCGTTATTCTGGGTTATAATTTTCCGTTATTGAGAAGGCTCTACGGCGATAATTCGCTGCAGAGCCTTCTTGATGAGTGGCCATGCGCTACATGGCCAAGGGGCAAATCTGCTACACTAGTACAACATGCCTCCGTAGCTCAGGGGATAGAGCACCGCTCTCCTAAAGCGGGTGTCGACGGTTCGAATCCGCCCGGGGGCACCAGGGAATATGACGGCGTCGCGGGAGCGGCGCCGTTTCTGGTTTGCGGGGGCCGCCGGCGGATTCGGGCCGTCGACACCCGCGTCACCAATTGCGTCTAGAGCCCTCCGGTAGAGTGTCCAAGCCCTAAAGCCCAGTTGATGCTACGGGGTTTAGAGGCGGACTGAAGCAAGGGGAAGACATGTCCGCTCGGGGTGATAGACTAACGCTGTGGTAAATACAGGACAGTTTGACCGTTTTTCAACCAAGATAGGCGTCCCATGCAACTAAATGCAGCTGATATAGCGCAAAAGAGAATTGACCTCGGCCTCACCCAAAAGGAGTTCGCCGCCGCCCTTGGTATGGGCTCGTCTGGCGAACGCACCGTTCGGCGCTGGGAGTCTGGGGATACTAGTCCAACGGCGGCTGAATGCGCCTTTATCGCATCGCTCGATGCGGGGGCTCCATTTGACCAAGGGGAGCGCAGCGACGCGCCTTTTACCTTCTGCGATCTCTTCGCGGGCATCGGCGGTATACGAATGCCGTTCCAGGAGCTTGGCGGTAGGTGCGTCTTCTCTTGCGAGTGGGATAAGTTCGCCCAGAAAACCTACCGGATGAACTATGGAGAGACCCCGGCGGGCGACATCCGTCAGGTCGCATCAAACGATATACCGGACTTCGATGTCCTGCTCGCAGGCTTTCCTTGTCAGCCATTCTCCCTTGCAGGCGTTTCGAAGAAGCAATCTTTGGGGAGACCCACCGGCTTTGAGGATAAAACGCAGGGAACCCTCTTTTTCGAGGTCGCTCGCATCATACGCGACAAGCGCCCGAAGGCCTTCTTGCTTGAGAACGTTAAGAACCTTACGAGTCACGACGGCGGGAAGACCTTCAAGGTCATACGACAGACGCTTGAGGAGGACCTTGGATACCATATTTTCTGGAAAGTGCTTGATTCAAAAAACTGGACGTGCCAGCACAGGGAGCGCATCTACATCGTGGGGTTCAGGGAGGAAGTTCCCTTCTCGTGGGATGACCTTGAGGTGCCGGGACCGGGACATGCGCTAGGGGAAATCCTCGAAGAGCAACCAAACGAACGCTACACCATTTCGGATAAGCTATGGGCCTATCTGCGCGCCTATCGCGAAAAGCATGAGGCGGCGGGCCACGGCTTTGGATACTCGATGGTCGGCCCAGAGGACACGACAAGGACGCTTTCCGCCCGGTACCACAAGGATGGCAGCGAGATTCTGGTCGGGCAGGAAGGAAAAAACCCTCGTAAACTCACTCCCCGCGAATGCGCGCGCCTGCAAGGATTTCCCGATGAGTTCATCATCCCGGTGTCGGATACTCAGGCATACAGGCAGTTCGGCAACTCCGTGACCGTGCCGGTCGTGCGCTCGGTCGCGAAGTTGATGATGGAGGTGTTCTAGGATGGACTATGGAGTACTTGGCGCGTATTTTGACGGTGCTGTCGCGAAAACCCTCGCGGGCGTTGACATCATGGGGGCCAATAAAAGCCACCAGCACGAATTCAACGGCGTGGGGCCTTTGCGCGCGCTTTTCGGAGACGATGACATAAAGGGGATGCGAACTACCTTCGCATATCTCGATGATGGTGCAGACCCTATATTCGACCATGGTTATACCACTTGGTACGACGCCCGCAGGAAGCATCCAACTAGAACTGAGTATAGGCTCTACTACAACGATAATGCTGCCATGGGCATGGCCCGTCCGGGCGACCTCATGGTTTTGGCCCTACACGAAGCCAAGGAGGTCGTAATCCTATTTGCCCGAGCGGGGAGTACGGCGGAATCTCAAGTTCGCTGGCTCTTCGCGCTCGACGGGGTTGGCGAGAAGGGTTTTACGCCCTCTGCTCGGGAGGATACGCGCATCACGTCGATCGCCGCAAGGATTTTGGAGTCCATCGGCATCGAAGTTAGCATGCCGATCGCAGCGGAGAACTTCCTCGACGGTATGATCGAGAAATTCGGCGAGTCCTTCCCCAAAGGGGCAGACTTCTCAGCCTACTCAGCTTCCACCCTTGGAAAGCTCGATTGGACGGGCGACCCGGATGGCTGCTTGGTCGCTTGTTACGAACGCGAAGAGATGCTGTTCCGCGTCTTCGAGCGGCATCTCTTGGAGCGCGACCTCGCGCCATACCTTGGCTCGGCGCTTGATGTTGATGGCGTGCTGCGCACCACTATGTCGGCCTTCCAGCGCCGCAAGTCCCGTGCGGGGACGGCGTTCGAGAATCAACTCTCGATGCTATTCGATGCTAGGGGCATACGCTACTCGGCGCAGAAATACACCGAGGGCAAATCAAAGCCGGATTTCATCTTTCCCTCTATTGACGATTACCACGACCCCAAGTTCCCTGTCGCTCGACTGACGATGCTCGGTGCCAAGACAACCATCAAGGAGCGTTGGCGTCAGGTGCTTGATGAGGCTGACAGAATCGAGGACAAGCATCTTGTAACACTTGAGCCCGCCGTAAGTGAGGATTACACACGAGCTATGGCTAAGGACAGGCTCAGCCTCGTTGTGCCCTCATCGCTGTTCGAAACCTACACGCCCGCGCAAAGGGAATGGCTCATGAGCGTCAACGACTTCTGCAGACTGGTAGAAGCCCGACAGCACGAGTAGAACCACGAGACGTTTTTTAGAAATGAGGCCGGAGACCAGTTGAGTCTCCGGTCTTCTTTTTTCACTCGCAACAGATTCGTCGATCACGAGGTGGGATTTGTATTTGGACTGCGCAAACTCTTGGGCAAGGGTGCTTTTTCCAACGCGGCGGGCCCCCTCGAGCATGATGGCTCGGGATCCATTGCTCGCTTTCCAATCGAGGAGTTTATTGTAGGCCGTACGTCTGAATACTGACATGATTGCCCAATCTAGCTGCTGTATACACGAAATGGGAAGTGTGGTTACCTGATTCAATACACGAAATGGGAAGTATATACAGGCCCTTTTCTACACGAAATGGGAAGTGCGGGTACCGCTGGAGCTTGTTGGGATAGATGGAGCGCATGTGTTGCGTCGCTCAGGTATGCTCATATGTGCCTAGAGTTTCACATGCCGAGAAAGGTTGATGGCTGCCATATCCACATACCAAAACACGGAGCGCTCAGCGCCGTCGACACCCGCGTCACCAATTTCCCCGCGGGGGGGGGAGTTTTCGAATCCGCCCGGGGGCACCAGGGAATATGACGGCGTCGCGTGAGCGGCGCCGTTTTTGGTTAGTGGGGGCCGACGGCAGATTCGGGCCGTCGACGCTCGCGTCACCAATCGCGTCATTCGAATCGGCGCTGGGAATTCAGTGCTTTTCCTCATGCAAGTATCTTCCATCTTGCGTCGCCGTCAGCCGTGAGCGGTCGATTTTTACCGATAAACGGCAAATTAATTCAGAAAAAATCAGGTAATTTCAAGAATGGTCAAACTTGATTAACAGCAAAACCACAAGGTAGATGGCTTTATACGGTGAAAAACTCTGACACAATGAGAAAAAGAGTGAAAAATACTGATTGAAAATGAACTTATGTGGCAGTAATCTACATGTCACAGGGTAAGCCCCGGCGCGCAGGCGGCGGCCCTTATCGAATTACGGATATAGATCAGGTGCTCGAACGGGCAGAAACGATCAAGGACGAAGGTAAAGGACGTAGAAGCATGAAGCTTGCAACTCGTATCAACTCCTATTTTCGCGATGGCGACAAGAATCTTGATCGCGTGTTCGCGGAGTTCCAGAGCGTGGGCCTCACGCACGTCGACCTCAACTACCCCGAGCACTGCACAGGTGTCACGGCTGAGGACATGGCCGCCAAGCTCGCAGCTCACGACCTGCAGCTGAACGGCTGCGCGCTGCGCTTCCGCAACGCCTTCCTCAACGGTGACCTGGGCAATGCCGATGATGCCCTTGCCGCGGAAGCCCTTGAGCTCTGCTACGAGGCGTGCGACTACTGCCGCACTGCCGGTGGCAACACGGTGACCATCTGGCTCGGCCACGACGGCTTTGACTACAGCTTCCAGATCGCCTACGCTCGCGTCTTCGACCAGCTCGTAGCCGCATTCCAGAAGGTTTGCGACTACGCGCCCGACCTCAAGATCTCGATTGAGTACAAACCCTACGAGGAGCGCGCGTACGCGTTCATCGACTCCATGGGTATGACCGGCATGATTCTCAACGCTGCAGACCGCCCGAACCTGGGCGTCACGCTGGATTACTGCCACATGCTCATGAAGCACGAGAACCCTGCCATGGCCGCCGACCTGTTCGGCCGCGAGGGCAAGCTCTACGGCATTCACCTAAACGACGGCAACGGTCGCTTCGACGATGGCCTTATGATTGGTACGTCCACGCCGGTGAAGACCCTCGAGTTCCTCTACTACGTGAAGAAGCACGGTTACGACAGCGCAATCTACTTCGACACGTTCCCGGTCATCGAGCCCGCTGCCGGCGAGGCTGCACAGAACGACCAGATGATCCATCTGCTCAACGACGCCATCGAGGCCGTAAGCATGGAGAAGATCCAATCCGTTATCGATGCAAACGACGCGATTAAGGCAGCCGAGCTTGTCCGCGAGCTCTTCTGCGCAATGGGGAGGTAACCAATGAAACGCGACTGGAACGCGATGGCTCAGGGGATTCTGGACGCCGTCGGTGGTCCCGAGAACATCTCGGGCATGACGCACTGCGCGACGCGCCTGCGCCTCAATCTCAAAGACGACGCGGCTTGCGACGACGCTGCGGTCAAGGAAGTCGAAGGCGTTGTGAACACGCTGAACAAGGCCGGTCAGTACCAGGTTCTCATCGGCACTGAGGTCCCGAAGCTGTACGAGAAGTTTGAGCCGCTGGTCAAGGGTTCGGGCGTGGAAATCTCCGCTGCTACCAAGGACGAGGGCGAGAGCATCGTCAGCCAAGTCTTCTCCGCGATCTCCGGCATCTTTGCCCCGCTGCTGCCCGCCATGGCCGGCTCCGGTATCCTGCGCGGCTTCGTTATCCTGGCCGCCCAGCTCGGCATCATCGCTGAGGGCACGGGTACCTACACCATCCTGTACACCCTGGCCATGAGCGTGTTCTACTTCCTGCCCGTGCTGCTCGGCTTCTCCGCCGGCAAGCGCTTCGGCGCGAGCCCGTACCTGTCGGCGCTGCTCGGCGCGTGCCTGCTCTACCCGGACTTCATCGCCCTCATGGGCGACGCGGGCAACGGCGCCATGACGGACTTCTTCGGCATCCCCGTGGTTCTCATGAACTACAACTCCACGGTTATCCCTGCCATCTTGTCTGTCTGGGTCTACTCGTACCTGTACAAGTGGCTCGATGAGCACGTTTCCGAGATGCTCAAGCTCGTCGTGCTGCCCGCCATCTCCCTGATCGTTATGGTTCCGCTCACCATGCTCGTCATCGGTCCCCTGGGCGTCTACGCTGGTGAGGCCATCGCCTTCGTGGTCAACTGGCTGATCGAGCGCAGCTCCGTGTTCGCCGGCGTGCTGGTTGGCGGCGGCTGGTCCGTGCTGGTGTCCATGGGCATCCACTGGGCCGTGAACCCCATCATGATCAACAACATCGCTCAGAACGGCTTCGACTACATCTGCCCCTTCACCTTCGCCTGCAACTTCGCCGTTATCGGCTGCGCCTTCGGCGTGTTCCTCAAGGCCCGCGACCAGAAGCTCAAGAGCTTCGCGATGACCGGTGTCGTATCGATCGCCCTGTCCGCCATCATCGAGCCCACGCTGTTCGGTATGCTCGTGAAGAACAAGAAGGTCTGGCTTGCGCAGATCATCGGCGGTGCCGTCGGCGGCGCGTTCCTCGGTATCATGAAGGTCGTCACCACTGCGTTCACCTTCGGTTCCGTCACTACGTTCCCGGCTTTCGTGAGTTCCGACCCCATGAACTTCGCTTGGGCTATGGTCGGCATGCTCATTTCCGCCGTCGTGGCCGGTGTTCTTGCCTTCGCCTTCACCGGCAAGGAGGATCAGCTCGCCTAAGAGCCCCGGATGCGCCGCCTCTCCTAGGGTCGTTCTCTTCGCTTGAAGAGCGTCGCGCTTACGCGAGGTGTGTCAACCTCGTTCAAATTGTGAACGAGAGGGTAGGTCAATCGATTAAGCGGTCGTCATCGCAACAGGTGGCGGTCGCTATTCTGCTTGTGCGTTACACTTTTCGAAAAGAAATGAACGAGCGTGAAGCAGAGTGGTTTGGAGAGGTTCCCAATATGATTCCGTATGAGCGCCAGGAGCGAATTGTAGAGTGCCTGCAGAAGTCGGGCCTCGCGAGGATTTCCGAGCTGCAGGAGGAGCTGCCGGGCGTCTCTATTTCGACGCTACGTCGCGACCTCAAGGAGCTGGAGGCGCTTGGCAAGGTTGAGCATCTTTCGGGCGGCGCGGTGAGGCTCCTCTCGGCTGTCCACGAGGTGAGTATCTCGACGCGTTCGGGCCTACACGGGAGTGAGAAGGAACAGATTGCCCAAGTCGCCTTGCGTTTTGTTGAGGACGGGGACACGCTCTACTTGGACTCGGGTTCCACCTGCACGGCGCTGCTGCGTCTGCTGCTCGACCGCGACGTGACAATTTACACGACGGATGCCTCGGCGTGCCTGATTAAGAGCGAGACGCGCGCCCAGCTCATCGTGGTGGGTGGCGAGTTCAACTATGTGAACTCCTCGTTCTGCGGTTCTATGACCGAATCGATCCTGCGCGATCTGTACTTCGATAAGGCGTTTATCGGGACCAACGCGATTGACGAGGACCGCGGCGTCATGACGCCCTCCTACGTTGAGGCGGCGAAGAAGCGCATCGTGCGCGAGAATTCGAATAAGGCGTACGTGCTGTGCGACAGCTCGAAGTTCCATCAGTTCTCGAATGTTCGCGCGTTTGGGTTCGATGGTGTGTCGATTATCGCGGAGTCCTATGACGAGAAGATCGCCCAGTGCGCGCGCCTGATCACGCCTGGAGCGTAGGGGGTCCGGGCTCAGGTCTGCGGATTGTGGCCCCTGGCTGCTGCTGTCCGCGTAGCGGGATTTCTTCCTAGGGAATACGACAGCGTTTCGTGGTGCGGGCTCCTGCATGATACCAGCTAGATAGGCAAATATGGCAACGTTGTGAATCTGGAAAAGCCTGCAGGTTAACAACGTGGTTAAACGATTAATCAGCCAGACTGTAGATAAAGGTTAAACGATTAATTACCACCGAGTAGATAAGGAGTTCACTATGCTGCTCTGCCCCAGTCTCATGTGCGCCGACTACGGCAATCTGCGTGCGACCGTCGAGGATCTCGACGCCGCCGGCATCGACATCTTCCATTGCGACGTGATGGACGGCAGTTTCGTTCCCAATTTCGCCATGGGTCTCGAAGACATCAAGGCCGTGCGAGCTGCCACCAACAAGCTCGTCGACGTGCACCTTATGGTCGAGAATCCTGCCAGCAAGGTTGAACTATTCGCCTCCGCCGGCGCGGACATCATCTATATCCATCCGGAGTCCGAGCGTTACGTGGTCAAGACACTCGCCGCGATTAAGTCCCTCGGCAAGAGCGCCGGTATCGCCGTGAACCCCGACACCTCTATCTCCGAGATCGAGGAGATGTTGAACCTCTGCGATTACGTGATGGTCATGACGGTGAATCCGGGTTTTGCCGGTCAGAGCTTTATCGAGTTCACGAACGACAAGGTGCGTCGCCTTGCCGCGCTGAAGGAGCGCTTTGGCTTCAAGCTCATGATCGACGGCGCCTGCTCGCCCGAGCGCGTGCGCGACCTGTCCGCCATTGGCGCGGACGGATTTATCCTGGGCACCAGTGCGCTGTTTGGCAAGGACGCTGGTTACGAGGAGTGTCTGCGCCGTTTGCGCGCCGGCGAGGTGTATTAGAAGCGGAACGGCGAATTAGGACGGATTGAGCGCGCGGCATGCGCGAATGGTTCTTATGGAAAGGGGTCTCTTTTGAAGATCGGTATTGGAAACGACCACGTCGCAGTCGAGTACAAGGAAGCCATCACGGCGTATATCCAGGAGAAGTACGGCTACGAAGTCGTGAACTTCGGTACGGACAGCACCGAGCGCTTTGACTATCCCATCGCGGGTGAGGCCGTGGCGGACGCTGTCATGTCCGGCGAGGTTGATCGCGGTATCGTTATCTGCGGTACGGGTGTGGGCATCTCGCTTGCCGCCAACAAGGTGCGCGGTATCCGTTGCTGCACCTGCTCTGAGCCGTATTCCGCTCGCCTGTCGCGCGAGCACAACAACACCAACATGCTCGCATTTGGTGCTCGTGTGGTAGGCATCGAGCTGGCCAAAATGATTGTCGACGCCTGGCTCACCGGCGAGTTCGAGGGCGGCCGTCACCAGCGACGCATCGATATGATTCGCCAGATCGAGGCTCGTCAGCTCGTACGTGCGGAGGAAGCACGCGGCTGGTAGCGGAAAAGCCCGTCACCCGTGTGGTGGCGGGCTTTTTGCATGTCGCGCGTGGGATAGAGCACATGCGAGAGAAAAACGCGGCTATTCGCTGCCCGCTGTCTAGCTGCTCGCGCGTTGCACGAGCTTAACGGGGACAAGCGTCTCCATCTCGGGCTCTTCGCCGCGCAGCAGGGCGAGCAGGGCCTGACATCCCTCGTGCGCGAGGCGCTCGGGGAAGCGGCGGATGGTGCTGATTTGCGGCGTCGGAAGCTGCGCGTAAACGGAATCGTCGAAGCCGATGAGACGGACGTCTTCGGGTACGCGCTTGCCGGCGGCAACGAGCGCACGCAGCGCGCCCACGGCTGCGTGGTCGCTATGGGCGAAGACGCCGTCGACGGGGTAGCCCGTGGAGAGGAAGTCGGTCACGAGCTCTTCCGACTCGATGATGCTCGGCTGCTTACCCGAGACAAACAGCTGGTAGTCGCGGCGTAGCGGCATTCCGTGCGCGGCGAGCGCCCGCTCGTAGCCCATCTGGCGCTCGTTGCCGGGGTAGTTGGCGGTAAAACTCGAGATGCTCAGGATGTCCTTGCAGCCGCGCTCGATGAGGTGCTCGGTCGCCATGTAGCCACCGCCGATGTTGTCGGAGCCCACGTGTGGGAAACCGAGGTCGTTTTCGGGCGCACGGTCGATGCAGACCACGGGGATTCCGTGGGGGACGAACTCGCCGTCGAGCCTGCGCAGGCCGGAGATACAGATGATACCGTCGGCCTGCTTGCTTGCCAGCGTGCGGAAGTAGTCACGCTCGCGGGCGGGGTCATTGGCGCTGTTGCAAACAAAGACCGAGTAGTCCTCGGTTGCCAGCTCGCGCTCCACATGCAGGGCGATCTTGGAAAAGAAGTCGTTGGAGATGTCCGGCACGATCATGCCGATGGTCCGGGACTGGGCCATACGGAGGCTCTTCGCCGCCATGTTCGTGACGTAGCCGTATTCCTTTAGGGTGGCTTCCACGCGTTTGCGGGTGTCTTCGGAAAAACGGCCGCTGCCGTTGATGACGTGGGAGACCGTGGCGACGGATACGCCGGCCGCGACGGCAATCTGGCGCATGGATGGGCGCTTGCCTGGTGTGGGCATGGGGCCTCCTGCTGCTTTCGGGTGGTTAACAGATTAACCGAGATTGTAGCGCATGCGCGATGCCGTAATGGGTCGCTTCGAAGTCGTTTTGTCGCGCTCGGTCTGCACCTGGATAAGAAGGAGTTCGTCGAGCACTCCGATCCGGAGCGCACGCGCGCCAACATCCCGTTGTTCCAGCAGGGCATCATGATACAGTAGCTCAACTCCGAGAAGCTCGTGGTCGAGACCATGGTGAAGTTCTGCGGCTAGTAATTACTGCATTACATATTCTGTTGTCACCTGGGAGGCTTGTTTTTGCGGGCCTCTTTGTGTTGCTATGGAGCCCTGGCCTGTCGATAAACAAAGCGCCCGCTTGCCGGGGAGCAAGCGGGCGCCTGTGAGCGAATATGTTTGCGGCGAAAGCCGTAATGAGCGGTGAGGTGGCGACTAGTTGGTCGTACCGGAATCGTCGCCCGTGCCCGTGCCCGAGCCCGAGCCGGAGCCCGAACCAGAAAGTGCGACCGTCAGTGTAATCGTGCTGTCGGTGGACTGCTTGCCGGTGGGGGAGACGCCTGTAACGGTGGCATCCTCGTTACCGCTTACGGGATTGCCGTTCTGGTCACAGAAGCCAATGTTATAGAAACCGGCGTTGTTGAGCGCGGTGACGGCGGCGGATATGCTCTTGCCGTACAGGTTGCCCGGAACACTGGCCTTGCCGGACTTCTTGGCAATGACGACGGTAATCGTGGCGCCGGGCTTCTGCTTGCCGCTGGGGTTCCAGCTGATCACGGTGCCCTCGGTAACCGAGTCGTTCTCCTGGTAGCTCACGTCGACGCCAAAGCCTGCCATATCGAGGGCGTTGCGTGCTTGGGCCTCGGTCATGTCGGTCAGGTCGGGGACGGACGTGGTATCCGGGCCGCTCGAGACCTTGTACGAGATGGTCGTGCCCTTCGCGACTTCCTTACCGGCTTCGGTGCCCTGCTCAAAGACCTGGCCCTCATCAGCCTCGTTGGCCTCCTCGGAGGCGTTGCCCTTCAGGCCAACGCTTGCCAGTGCGGCTTCTGCTTGGTCCTTGGTCAGGCCGACAAGTTTGGGAACCTCAACCTTTTCGGAGGGCTTGGGGCCCTTGGAGATTACCAGGTTCACCTTGGTGCCCTTGGTCTTCTTGGTGTTGCCGTTGGGCGTCTGCTCGGCGACCTTGCCCTCGTCGACATCGTCGTTGTAGCTTTGGTCGATGGTGCCGACCTCGAGGCCGGCTTCCTTGATCAGCTCGACGGCAGTCTGCTGGTCCTTGCCCAGCACATCGGGCACGGTGACCTGCTCGCCGCCAAAGAGTCCTGTGGCAAAGGCCACCACGATGCCGATGACGGCAACGGCTGCCACCACGGCGGCGATGATCTTGTTCTTGTTGGATTTGGGCTTTTCGACCTCGTAGGAGCCGGTGGAGCCCGAAACCGAGCTACGGGCGGTATTCTGGCCGCTCACGCCCGAGACGGGACGCACCATGGCGCGCGTCTGATCGGAAAGCTCGCGAGTCTTGGTGGCGCCCAGTTCACCGGGGGCACCGATGATGCGCGTGGGCTCCGAGACGTTGACGGCACGGCCCGACAGGTAGCTGTTGAGCACCTGACGCAGCTCGTCGGCGGTCTGGAAGCGGTTTGCCGGGTCCTTCTCCATGCACTTGAGGATGATGCGCTCAAGGTCGGCGTCGACACCGGAGTTGATCTGGCTCGGCGGAATAGGCAGCTCGTTGACCTGCTTGAGTGCGACCGAGATAGCGTCGTCACCGTCAAAGGGAACGCGGCCAGTGGCGCACTCGTACATCACGACGCCCAGCGAGTAGATATCCGAGGTGGGGCCGAGGTCCTGACCGCGGGTCTGCTCGGGGCTGACGTAGTGGGCGGTTCCCAGCACGTTGTTGTCTTGCGTGAGGTGGCTGTTCTTGGCGCGCGCGATGCCAAAGTCCATCACCTTGATGTTGCCGTCGGGCAGCACCATGATGTTCTGCGGCTTAATGTCGCGGTGGATGATCTCGTGCTTGTGGGCGACCGAAAGCGCGGAGCCGATCTGCGAGCCGATCTGCGCGACCTTCTTGGGGTCGAGGGCGCCGTGGCTCTTGATGCCGCTCTTAAGGTCGGTACCGCGCAGGTACTCCATGACGATGTAATAGGTGTCGCCGTCCTTGCCCCAATCGTAGACGCCCACGATATAGGGGGAGGAGAGACCGGCTGCTGCCTGGGCCTCCTGCTTAAAGCGTGCGGCGAAGGTGGCGTCGCCAGCATACTGCGGCAGCATGATCTTGACGGCAACCGTGCGGTCGAGGACCTGGTCCTGTGCACGGTAGACGGTCGCCATGCCGCCTGTTCCCACCTTATCCTTGAGGAGGTATCTTCCCCCGAGGACCCTCTGTTCCATTCCTGCTCCTAACATAACTATTCGCTCAACGATGTGTGTAGTACCTACGATGTGGCCGCTGGGGCCGTGTGGCGCGTTGCCGCTAACTCTTCGGCCGCGGCGCGCCTCGGGTGTCCGATTCGATCATGGGCATCACGCTCCCTGTGCGGCAAGCGCCGCGGTCAGGACGATACCGGCGATCTTGGCGGCCTTGACGTCATGCTTGTCGAAATCCTCCAAGGCCACCGAGATGGCGACCGTGGGTGAATCGTAAGGCGCAAAGCCAACGAACATCGAGTTGACGTTGGTGCCGCCGGTCTCGGCCGAGCCGGTCTTGCCGGCGACCTTGACGCCGGGGATCTGGGCATCGGTGCCGGTGCCGGACTGGACGACGGCAAGCATGGCCTGCTTGACCTGGTCGGCCGTGGCGGAGCTGACGGCCTGACCAAGCGAGCGGGACTGCGTGGTCTTGACCACGGTTCCGTCCGGGGCGAGTACCTGGGCTACAAAGTACGGGTCCATGACCACGCCGCTGTTAGCGATGGCGGCGGCAATCACGGCGTTTTGCATGACGGTGGTCTGCGGGCCGGGCGTGTGGTCCATGCCGACAGGCTGGCCGGCGCCGGCCCAGGCGGTCTCCCACTCGGTCATGAGCGACGGGTCGGCCATGATGGAGGCCGCGGAGGTCAGGTCCTGGCCGAGCTTTTGGCCGTAGCCAAAGGCGTTGGCAAACTGTACGAGCGTGTTTGCGCCAACTTCGTTTGCCACCTGGCCAAAGACGACGTTGGAGGACACGGCAAAGGCCTGCTGCAGGCTGATGGTGCCGTAGCTCTCGTTGGCATAGTTGGTGACCGGTGCGTTGCCGATGTCCATGGAGCCGGGCGCCTGGTAGGTGCTGGTCAGGCTGGCGGTGCCGGTCTCGAGTGCCGCGGAAAGCGTAACGACCTTAAACGTTGAGCCCGGCGTGTACAGCGCGTCCATGGCGCGATTGTACATGGAGCCGTCCTCGCCGCCGCCCGTCTGCAGCAGGGCATCGATGTTGGTGTTGTCGTAGGTGGGCGAGCTGGCACATGCGAGCACCGCGCCGGTACGCGGGTCGATGACCACTACAGCGCCCTTAAAGCCCTTGAGCGCCTGCTCAGCAGCCGTCTGGATACGCGAGTCGATGGTGAGCTTGGCGGTGTTGCCCGGCTGGGTCTGGCCCGCGAGCGACGCGATGGCGTTGTTCCAGCTGGAGTAATCCTTAGAGCCGGTGAGCGTGTCGTTCATGACGCTCTCGATGGCGGTGGTGCCATACTGCTGGCTCACGTAGCCAACCACGTGCGCTGCTAGGTTACCGTTGGGGTAGGAGCGTACGTAGGTGCCGTCCTCCTGCTGCAGCGACTCGGCCAGCGTCACGCCGTCGGACGTGATGATGGAACCGCGCTGGATGTACTTGGAGCGGGCGATGGTGTGGTTGTTGGTCGGCATGTCCTGATAGTCCTTGGCCTTGATGACCTGGACATAGGTGAGGTTGCCGATAAGGATGGCGAACAGCGCCGTAAAGGCGAGCACCGCGCGGGTTAGACGGTTGGCAAGCGCAACGCGGCCGAGCACGCCGGATTCAGGCGTGTCGAGCAGGCGACGGCGCATGCGCGAGCCGACGGAATGGCTACCGCTGCCGTAGGAAGACGAGGTGGCAAAGCGTGTGCCCGTCGGGGCAGCGGCCGATGCGACCTGATCATCGGTGATGGCGGCCATGGTGCCGGTGCCGGTAAGCTCTGCCTCGCGTCCGGTCGCCTCGTCACCGGCGCGTAGCAGGAGCGCGACGATGATAAAGCTTGCCAGCAGCGAGGAGCCGCCCTGGCTCATAAAGGGCAGAGTGACGCCGGTCAGCGGGATCAGGCGGGTGACGCCGCCCACGATCAAAAAGGCCTGGAAGCTGATGGCTGCCGTAAGACCGGTGGCGCTAAAGGCGGCGAGGTCGGATTTAGCGCGGGCAGCTGTGGTGAGGCCACGCACGGCAAAGAGCATAAACAGGATGAGCACGGCGCCGCCGCCCAAAAGACCCATCTCCTCGCCGATGGCCGAGAAGATAAAGTCGGACTCGACGACGGGGATGTTGTTGGCCATCCCGTTGCCGATGCCAACGCCGACCAGACCGCCGTCGGCAAGCGAGAAGAGCGACTGGACGATCTGGTAGCCCTGGCCCTGGGCGTCCTTAAACGGATCGACCCAAACCTGGAAACGCACCTGAACGTGCGACAGGAACTTGTAGGCGCCCACGGCTCCAACGGCTAAGAGCGCAAGGCCGATAACGACATACGAAAAGCGCCCCGTGGCAACGTAGAGCATCAGCAAGAAGATGGTGTAGAACAGCACGGCCGAACCCAGGTCGCGTTCGAAGACGACGACGAGCAGGCACACACCCCACACGGCAAACAACGGCAGTAGCAGTCGCAGGCGAGGGATCTTAAAGCCCAAGATCTTGCGGTTGGAGATGGAGAGCAGCTCGCGGTTCTCGGCCAGGTACCCGGCCAGGAACAGCACGATAAAGACCTTGGCGAACTCGCCGGGCTGGATGGTAAAGCCCGCGATGCGAATCCACAGCTTGGAGCCCGAGATCGTGGTGCCGATAAAGATAGGCAGCATCAGCAGGATGATGCCGATGATGCCAAAGGTGTACTTGTAGCGCATGACCACGTCGAGGTTCTTAACCAACGCGAGCGTTCCCACCATCAGGGCCACCGAGACAAACAGGATGATGAGCTGTGAGATGGCGAGAGCGGGGGCGAGACGCGTCACAAACGTGATGCCGATGCCCGAAAGTATAAATACGATGGGCAGGATGGCGGGGTCGGCACCGGGCGCCAAGATGCGCACGGCAATGTGGGCCGCGGCAAAGGCGGCAAAGAGGCCGATCGGTACGGCGAGCGTCTCAAAGGAGATGGCAGCGCCCGCGGTGAGGACGTACATCGCATACAGCAGGATGACGGGGAACGCCGAGGCGATGAGCAAGAGCAGCTCGGTGTTGCGGCGACTCATAAGCGGCACTCCCTTTCTAATTCTTATCGGAGGCTTCGGCCTCGGCGGACTGTTCGGCGGTTTTCTCGGAATCTGATTCGGAGGTCGATCCCTGATTGGTGTTGTCGCGAATCGTTTGCGCGTCGATCACCTGGCGGGTCTGCTCCTCGTCGATCTGGTGGCGGTACTTGGATATCGTGTCCTGCGCATCGTCGACACTTGTTTGCGGAATGCCCGCCTTGAGGCGGTTTTGCGTGTCTTCGGGCAGGTCGGACAGCTTGATGCTGGTTTCGCTTTCGAGCCAGTGGAGCTTGAGTCCGAGTGGCTTGCCGGGCAGGCCGCGCCAGACGGCGACATTGCCCTGGTAGGTACCCAGGTAGTACGAGCCGGTGACACCCGTGTAGGCCCAGATGCCAGCTGCTAGCACAAAGACGAGGGCCAGGATGGCGGCGATAGTAACATTGCGGCGACGCACGCGTTGCGCCTCGCGCATAACGCCATCGTCAACCAGGTCAACGACTACTACGGTTACGTTGTCGTGGCCGCCGGCGGCAAGCGCCGCGTCCACTAGGTTGTCGACGCAGATTTGCGCGGTTGAGGACTGCGTGGCGATGTTCTCGATATCGCTATCGGGAATCATGCTCGAGAGGCCGTCGGAGCACAGGATCAGGCGGTCGCCTTCCTCGATATGCAGAGTGAAGTGGTCGGCATACATGGCGGGGTCCGAGCCCAGCGCGCGGGTGATGACCGAACGGTTGGGGTGGACGCGAGCCTCGTCTGCCGTGATCTCGCCGGCGTCCACGAGCTCCTCCACGTAGGAGTGGTCGCGGGTCACGCGGATGAGCGTGCCCTCGTGGAGCAGGTAGGCGCGAGAGTCACCCACGTGGGCGATGGCGAGCGTGTCGTTTTCGATATAGGCGCAGGTGGCTGTGCAGCCCATGCCGGGCTTGCCCAGGCCGTTCAGGGCTGCCTCGATTACGGCGGCGTTGGCTGCCTCGACGGCTGCGGCCAGGCGTGCTGCGTCGGCGGACTGTGGGGCCGTCTTGGCTATAGTCTCGACGGCGATAGAAGAGGCTACCTCGCCGGCGGCGTGACCACCCATGCCGTCGCATACGCAAAAGAGCGGCGACTGCACCAGGTAGGAATCCTCATTGTGCGGGCGCACGCAGCCAACGTCGGAGCGGGCGCCCCACATGAGTTGCGTGGTGGTGCCGGCATCATAGGTCGAGTCGGTCTCGATGCGCTCCTCGGTTAGGGG
Organism: uncultured Collinsella sp.; assembly: GCA_902495525.1. GTDB lineage: Bacteria > Actinomycetota > Coriobacteriia > Coriobacteriales > Coriobacteriaceae > Collinsella. The sequence goes on along the minus strand of CABUXL010000011.1, from coordinate 15,792 downwards.
TTCAAAGCTCATGGTCGAGCCGGGGTCTTTGAGCTTGGCCTCAACGGCGGCAACGTCGATTTCGGCGGTGTCACCGGGAGAGACGGTGTCGGTCTCGGCGTTTGATTCGGAATCGCCGGTGTCCGGGGAGTCGGGCTCCTCGGAAACGCGGGCGGTCGACTCGTCGTCTTGCGGGCTGACGTCTATAGACTCGGGCGTCGCAAAGTGCGACGGCGCGGGCGTGTTTTTCGATTGGGCGGCGGGCTCGGCCACGGCATCGGACTCGCTTGCGGGCGCAGGCTGCGGGGTCTTGGGTGCAGGGCCGTCCTCGGGGGATGGCCCTGTCTCGGGCGCCGGCGTAGACGCGGGCGCAACCTCGGATGCCGGGGCTATGGGAAACGCCGGCGCGGCGGGCTCGGGTGCCGCAAACACCGCAGCGCTCTCGTTGATTGCCGCGGCGACGGGCTCTGCAAAGTGAGCCGGCGCCGCGGTTGCTTCGGGCGCTGCGGGCTGTTCCGCAGCATGTGCGCCGATGGGCGCCGCTACGGCATCCTCTTCGTCCTCGTTATCGGCGAGATCCGAAATATCATGCGTTACATGCGAAAGAGGCAGGGAGAACACGGTGTCCTCGGGCTCCACGGGTGCGGAGCCCGCCGGAGCGGCGTGGGCCGGCGCAGCTGTGGCGGCGGCCGGTGCCTCGGTCATAGTTGCGGACTTGTTCTCCTCGTCGATCATCGACGGTTCACCTTCATGACCACGTCGCCAATCTGGACTTCGTCGCCCTCACGCAGCGTCGCGGGCTCCACGAGCTGGCGGCCGTTGACGAGCGTGCCGTTAAGCGAGTTGAGGTCCTCGATGATGAGCGCCGGGCCCTGCAGCGAAAAGCGCGCATGCGAGGCCGAGACAAACGGTTCGTTGATGCAGATGTCCGAAGACGGCGAGCGGCCGACGATGACGGGGCCGAGCATGTCTACGTGGATGCCGCGGATACCGCGCGGACCCTTGTCCACATCGATCGTCCAGATGGCCGAGTCGCGGCGCTGTCCGCGCACAAGCCCCACACCGGTCTTCATGACGGCGAACAGGAAGATATAGAGCAGGGCGACCAGGACGATGCGGCCTGCAAAAAGGACGATATCGATGTTCATAAGCGACTATCCCCTAAATTCAAAGGTACTCAGGCCAAACGTCAGCAGATCGCCGTTGCGCAGCGGGCAGCGCGTAATGCGGCGGTTGTTGACGAGCGTGCCGTTGGTGGAATTGAGGTCCTCGATCGACCAATCCGAGCCCGTAAAGGTGAGCTGGGCGTGGCGGCGCGACACGTTGGGGTCGCGCAGGGCAATGTCGGAAACTGAGCGCTCGCGACCGATGGTCACCTGTGCGGAGGTGATGCTATGGCTCTCGCCGCTCACGACGTCGACGAGCTGGGCGAGCGGGCGCTGCGGGGCGCGAGTGCTCGCCATGTTGGAGGCGATGCCGGCTGCGGCGCCTAGGCCCACGGCGGCACCGGTCGCGGCGGCTCCGCCCATGCCGGCAAGCGCGTCGCGCGAGACGGTCTGCGGCACCGGGATGGGTGCTGCGGCGGGGTCGGGGACGCTAGGCGCGAAGGGGTCTGCCACGGCAAGCGGGTCGGGAGCGGCGGCGCGAGGCGTCGGCTGCTGCTGGGGCATGGCGGCGGGGCGCTGCTGCTGCGGGGCAGCAAATTGCTGCTGGCCGGCGCGCGGGGCGCTGGCGGCACGGCTTGCCGCGGAGTTGTTCTGTCCCAGGCCGTTTTGGTAGGCGCGCTCTTCCTCGTACAGGCGGCCGAGCGTGGGCGCATCGACGTTCTCGGCAAAGACCGAGAACTTGCCGGCGCGCAGCTGCGGATCGATCATAAAGCGCACGAGGGGCTCGCCGACAAAGACATAGCGGCGCTTTTCGGCCTGCGCCTTCACAAACTCGCGGACCTCGCGCGAAAGCTCGGGGTAGAACGGGGCGAGCATGGGATCGTCGTCGGCGGCGATAAGGATGGTATAGAGTGCCGGCGCCGTGTTGACGCCGTTGATCACCAGAGTCTGATCCTCCATGTCGCGAGCGGCCTGCTTGGCAAGCTTCTTAAAGGAGAACGGGGCACGGGTGGCACCGAAGATGCCGGCCACGTGGTCCTCGAAGATGTTCAGGAAGTTCACGAAAGATCACTCTCCGTATAGGTTCTTTGGTATCCGAGCAAATATAGGCATATCCCAACGATTATAGAGGATAGGGTTCCCGCAACCGCCGCCTTGGCGACGACCGCGGCTGCAAGGCTGGCAATTTCCATATGGTGTGCAAGACAGGACGCCGCTGCGCAGCCGATGCCGGTGACAGCGATGGCGGCGATTGCGGCAAGGTTTGAGCCCTGATCGGCACGCTTGGCATGGGCATTGAGCAGCGCGGATGACGCTGAGGCAGTTGCCGCGACCAGCACAAAGGCGGCCCAAAGGAGCGGGTCTCCCAGCGCTGCGGCAACGTTACCGAGCCCCAGCACGCCTCCGGCTGAAAGCGCGACCGTGGCCAGACGGGCAAAAAGCGCGCCCATGCCCGTTGCCGCGGCGGCGCTTGCCGGGCCGAGCCAAAATGACGCGACGCCGGCGGCGACCCCAGCTGCCAGGAAGGTATTGCCGGTCAGACAGCCAAGCGCGAGTGCACAGGTGAGCGTGGCGCTCGCGGCAGTCTCGGTGCGACCCCAGGCGATCCACCAACCGGACATGGCGGCGGCAAAGATCACCGCGACGGGCAGCATCGACAGGATGCCCTGTGCCTGCATGGTGGCGTTGGCCATGAGCACCAAAAAGCCCACAGCCGAGATGGCCGAGCCAATCTGGGGGGCCAGGCCAGCCGCCGCTCCGATCGCGATGGCCGCAATGACCAGGCCGGGAAGCGCCGCGACCCCGGCCGTTTGCATCAGCAAAAAGCTAAAGGTGCCGCACGTTAGCGCCGAGATAGTGCGCATGGTGTAGTCGCGCGCATGGCTCCAGCGCGTGCCCGCCCAGCCGAGTGCGGGGTCGACCTCGATGGCGTCGTCCTCGTAGTGCGACGGCTCGATATCGTCGAGCTCCTGCTCGTCATCCGAAAGCTCGCCAACCATTTGCTCCAGGCTGCGACGGCCCTCGCGTACGCTGCCCAGACCGGCAAGGAGCTGGTCGCAAAATGCCTCGATGCTGTTGGGGCGGTCCTGCGGCATGGGGGAGAGCGCGCTCATGAGCGCGCTCTCGGCTCCCGGGGGAAAGTGTGGTATCAGCTCGCTGGGATAGGTGGCGCCGCCGATGATGCGGTCGAGCGAGTCGGCGGGCGTGGCCGCCATAAAGGGAGCGCTGCCGCACAGGCCCTCGTAGATCACACAGGCGAGGGCAAAGACATCGGCGCGCTCGTCGACCGTGCCGGTCTCGATATCGAGCTGCTCGGGCGGCATGTAGCCGATGGTGCCGCCGCGTGAGCCGCCAAAGCCACCGGCGGACGACAGTCGCGCCATGCCAAAGTCGGTGAGCTTTACATTGCCCGAGTGGTCGATGAGCACGTTGGCGGGCTTAATGTCCAGGTGGAGTACGCCATTACTATGGGCGAAGGTGAGCGCCTGGCCCAGGGCATCGGCAATAGCCGCGGCCTCGTCAAAGGTAAGTGAGTGGCCGTCCACGCGGTGCAAAAACTCGGCCAGCGACATGCCATCGACATATTCCATAACCAGGTAGGCATAGGCTGTGTCGTGCGTAAAGTCGATGACCTGCACGATGTTGGGATGTTGAAGCATGGCGGCAGTGTGCGCCTCGCGCAGGACATCCATGATGTCGCTGGCGGGCATGCCGGAGCCGTTGATAAGGGGGATGCGTTTAATGGCGACGCGGCGGCGCAGGTGCGTGTCGCGGCAGATCTCGATGGAGCCAAAACCGCCGGTCGCAAGTGTCTCGAGCGGCTGGTACCGCTTGAGCAGCTCGCGAGAGCTGGTGCCCTCCAAAGGAACGTCCGGCGAGAACCGGGCGGTATGTTGCGAGAAAAGCGGCATGGCCAACCCTCGTGCGTTTAAAGTTCGTTTGCGAGTGGCGGGCGCGGAGCCGAGCCGTTCGCGGTGGCATAGATGCTGCTAGTGTAGCACGCTCGGGTGCATGGTGAAGGTAGCGGGGTGAGGTGGCCTATCTGGCTTGGCCCTCGTCTCGACCCATCCGGAAAGCGCGTCCCAGTTTTCGTCCAAATTGCGGGATGCGTTTTCCGAATGGGGTAGGCTGCGGAAACTGCATCCCAGAATATTGGCCTAGAACGGGATGCAGTTTCCGGATCGATACTCAAAAGGAAAGCGCATCCCGCTTTGATGCGGGGACTGCGGACAAAAGCTGGACCGTGATCTGGCTCGGATTGGAGTTCGCCTGAATCGTTGATGCTGGCTGGTGCAGGCGCGGAGATAAATGAGCAGCCCGAGCGATATAATGACACGCTATGGAGGCCATATGCTCTTTTCCCGCCGTTCTGCTACATCTGCCTGTGCCGTTGCGCTTATCGTAATGGCGGTCACCCCTTATCACCGGTTTTCATCTTCAATCGGCCTGGCATCAGGTGCGATGACCTGGCTCGTTATCCTTGGTGCATGCCTCGCGGCGTTTGGTCATGGTGTTGCGCTCCGCAAGGGGAGAGAAATAAGACGGCCGAAGCATCTCGGTGCTATCGGTGTTTTCCTTGGTGTTATTGCTACGGTTCCCGAATGGGCCGACTTGGCCTTCTATGCTCGCGGAGATTCTATTCCATTCGTGTTTGCACCTATCTGGCTGTTGCGCGGCGTTTCATGCGCCTCGTGCTTCACTGGGTCGTTGCTCCTCTCATATGTAATTTGGAATACGGCGGGCTCTCCTTTGATACGGGGGGCGGCGCGGGACGGCGAAAGGGGGACCCGCCGACCGCAGAGCGCACTTTTTGCAGAAACAGTAGTTGTCCTGTCTTGCCTGCTGTTTTGCTGTCGAGTTTCATGGAGAGTCGTTCCCGAGCCATGGGGGATGCCCTCTGTAACGGCCGCATCAATTGGCATCGTGCTTTTAATTCCTCTGGTCTATCTCGTATTGGCTGCGGTCCCGCTGCTTTGCTGTCCCCGCGCCTTTGGTCGGGGGCAGGGCGACGTGTTTGCCCGTTCTGTGCTCGTAGCAGTTCCCATTGGCCTTGTTCCGGCTGTCGAGGTGGCATATTTTGCAAGCGGTGCCACGGTCATTGCATCACTGTCGATGGGGTCCGCTATTGCTGTTGCCGCCTTCGTATACACATTGCTAAGGGAGAAACGGGACAACAATTCGGATACCCCCCGCACGTCCGACCCATTCGATGCGGGGGCGTTTTCCCCCGCCCTGTCGCCTCGAGAAGAACAGTTTGTCCGACTGCTGCTCAAAGGAAAAACGCCGGCGGAAATTGCCAAGGAGACGGATACGAAGCCATCGACGGTGCGAACAACGCTTCACCGAGCATACGGGAAGGCGTCGGTTGCGGGCTCACGCGAGCTCGTGGCGTTGTTTGTGGACGAGGGTGATGCTGTAGGGCCCGAGCTGTCGCGGCGGCATGCTGACGATATGTTGGCATCAGCTCGGACGCGCCGGCTGTTTCGATACCTGCTCACATTATTTTTTATCCTCCTTGCAGCGGGCCCCTTGGTAATGGCGGATAGTTATTGGGGATCCGGTGTTTCATGGGCTGTTACCTTTTCTCTCTCAAGCTATGCATTGGGTCTCGGACTGCTTCTGTCGCTGCACTACGCGGGTGAAAAACTGAATCGTGAAGCTGCACTGACTAGAACGGATGGGGCGATTGGGCTCGGAAGCCCGTGCGTGTGGGCGATACTGTCTGCCGTGGAATGGTCTTTTGTCTATATCGCGGCATGGAGGTGCGTACGCGATCCGTTGATGGCTGTGCCGGTCCTGTTTTGCGGCATGACGTCTATGGCTTCGCTCGCTGTTGGGCTGTGTTCATTTAAGGCGCGTGGCCGTACTCGGGCTATCGTGCCGTTGGCGTTAATAGGTGTATCCGCTTTAATCTATGCAGCCACTAGGGGGCGAATCCATGGACTTGCGGTGCTGACGGGGATACTGTTCACATATATAGTGCTGCGTAGCTGTCCGCAGCGCAAAATGCTCGGGGTATGGATGCTTTGCTTTGGGGCGGCGGCTCCTGTTTGGGCTGTCTTGCTCAACATGGCGCAGGATCTGATGGTTTTCGAGCCGTTGTTCCTTACTTCGTTGCTGGGGCAAAGTTCGGCTGTCAATGTCGTCGTGGCAACGGTGATCGTCTGCTGGTCTGCGCCCATGTTCGTCACGCACATCGCGCTCACCCGCTCGGTTGAGAACGAGAAGGCCGTCTTGGAGTACCGCGCGAACGGGCTTACCGAAGCAGCTCGCGTGCGCCAGCTTGCCCTGCTTGCGTCGCGCTCCCTTTCTGATGTTCAGTCGCAAATTTTGCTGATGACGGCAGAAGGCGCAACGACAAAGACCATTGCGGAGGATGTCGGTTACGCTGCATCTACGGTGCAAGCACTGCGGTCTGCATCTTACCGCCAGTTGAAGATCAAGAATAAAGCGGAGCTTGTTTCATTGTTATCGCAGGTAGATAACGTGTAAACGCCTGAGCGATCAACTCAATAGCGGGTGTTTACAGACATCTTTCTCTATTCATGCAAAGGTTGCCGTGCGTCGACGCATTGTTAACCGCTTTTGATTGGAGAAGGCCATGATTAAGCCAAGGAGCGCTATTGCTCGAATCGGAGTCGGCTTGGCGATTGTTGCGGGCTTGTCGATGGGTGCACCTGCCGCATCATTTGCTCAAGAGGAGTTTGACACTTCCCAGGTTTCTAGCATTTCGCAGAGCGCGGATGCCGGAATTGCCACATGCAAGAACAACGAAGATAGAGATTTCGCTTTTCAATGTTCTGGTACGAGCGCAACCGGCTATCGCCAGAAAGAAGATTCATCTTCAGTCTACATTTGGATCAAAGGCTATTCAGGAAAGCCGTTACGTTTGTACGTGGACGGTGCCTATGACAATAGAGGAACGGGCAATTTGAATTGCACGCAGGGCGTGTATCGCTCCAACCATGAGCGTGAATGGGAGATATACAATCTCGTCCGTGAGAATAAGCGCAGCTATGCTCGTCTGACTGCATGGGCCGAGTCCGGATACGGCACGGTCTATGGAAAGTGGAGCCCCGATTGCTTTGGCCATTTTAACAAACTTCCCTCCTAGCCAATCCGCAGCTTCTTGTTGTGATTAGGGCCGGGCCGAGTGTTGCTGCTCGGCCCGGCCGAAGGGAGGGTGATGTCGCTTGAATAGAAATCTAATGCGGCACGAGTTGTCCAAGATATTTGGCAATCCTATATTTGCGTTGACCCTTATGGTTGCAACTGCAATTTCGATGGCGGCTGCCATTGAGGCATGGTGGACGCTCGAGACTGAGCGCAAGCAGCTGTTATCGCTTGGCTATGGCGTTGGTTTGCAAGCCCAGGCATACCTCGGCCAAACGCGTGAAAGTAGCTTTGGTAACTGGATCGTTGTGAGTGCAAATGCACCGCTATCGGCATCGGTGTTTTTCTATGCGCTGCCGTTGCTTGCCATGCTGGCCGGGTCGTGGTCATGCCTGTCCGAGCGTTTGAGCGGTTACGAGGCGCAGATCTGCACGCGTGTTTCTAGAAATGCATACGTGAACGTGAAGATGCTGTCTGCTTTTCTCTCTGCGTTTGCGGTCACGGCTATTCCGCTACTCGTGAACTTCCTGATTGTCTCAATGCTGTTTCCCGCGTATCTCCCCCGGGTCGATGAATCGACTTACGTCGGGCTCTATCTGCATAGCTATTTTTCTGGTCTGTTTTATTCCCGGCCTCTGTTATATGTGCTGGTTTATACACTGTTCGATGCGGTGACGCTGGGGGCTCTATCCATGGCCGTGACTGGTCTGTCGGTTGTGTTTCGCAGCAGAATCAAGGCGATGGTCGTTCCATATCTGATTATGGTTGCATGGCACTTTGTTAACGATTGGATTTTTAGCGTCCTTTCATGCGTCGGCTTTAACTGCAACATTCTTAACAGCATCAGGTCGGAATCACTAAATAACTGGCCCGACATTCGAGCAGGGTTTGCAGAAATCATTTTGCTGTTCGTCTTTTCTTTGATTTCCGCGAGATTCTTAAAAAGACGCGAGGTGGTCTGATGCTGTTTAGGCTGGTCGCCGCGGACCTGAGGACCGTTTTGAAGAAGAACATCCTTACTTTTATTGCGGTTGCGGCAGTGACCGTTGCGAACTTGGTGTACGCCTACGGCTTGTCTTCTGTGTATGGGGTTCGGACGAATGCCTTGGGGTTTGCTGATAATCTCGCGCTCGTGTTTGCCGGATCCGCTCCGTTTGAGCCTAGGCCCGGGCTCATGTTTGTGCCTCCGTTAGGGTGGCTATTCCTCATTCTGCTTATTCTCTATACAACACTCGATTATCCGACCGAATCGTTGCACGGGCTTGGTTTGCAAGCGCTTGTTCGATGCCGGGCAAGAACCCTTTGGTGGGCCTCGCGTTTTATCTTGGTGGCGGCGGTAACGGCATTTTCGCTGCTCGTGGTGGTTTGCTCTGTTGTGATTTGGAGCTTGGTGGTGAGCTCCTCGTTCAGCGCGGTCATTCATGGCGAGTCGCTTCAGCTGGCTAATTTGGCGCCGTGGTTTCTCAAAGCTGACGAGGCGGATGCGCTGCCGTTTTTCACAGGACTCTTTCTTGCTTTCGAGGCGCTTGCGTTTGCGCAGGCAGTGATTGGCTTTGTACTTGGGCCGTCGGTCTCGTTTGTGGTTTTAACGAGCTACCTGATCTGTTCGGCATTTGCGCGGCATTGGGTGCTGTTAGGCAACGCCCTAATGCTGTTGCGCTGGGGCGGAATTGTCAAAGAGGGAATCGCGACGGGCTCGAGCGTCTTGTTTTCAATTGCGATTATGTCGTTATGCCTATCGTTGGGCGGACTGTGGTTTCGAAGGGCCGACCTTATAGAAAAGGGGGACAAGATATGAGCGTGATCGTTAGGGACGTATCGAAGCGCATGGGCAAAAACGATGTTCTGCGCAACGTGTCCATCGAGGTTGACCCTGGGACTGTGGTTGGGCTTCAGGGGATAAACGGTTCGGGTAAGACCATGCTTATGCGAGTGGTCTGCGGATTGATCAAGCCTACCGAAGGCGAAATCTCTATCGATGGCCAAAGGCTTGGGGCGGACATCTCGTTCCCGCCGAGTCTGGGGATGTTGATCGAGGCGCCTTCCTTTTTGGGATATCTGTCTGGCTACGACAATCTGGAGCTCATCGCTCAGATCAAGGGCGTTGCCACCCCCGAGGACATTCGCTCTGCCCTGCGGCTCGTGGGGCTCGATGCAGACGAAAAAAAGAAGTTCCGAGCATACTCGCTTGGGATGAAGCAACGTCTGGGGATAGCTGCGGCAATTATGGAAAAGCCGAAGCTACTTGTTCTCGATGAGCCAACAAATGCCCTCGACGAAGCGGGCGTTGAAATGCTCAAGCGCGTTGTGGCGATGGCGGCCTCAACGGGTCGCGAGGTTATTCTGTCCAGCCATGACGGAGAGGTGCTCGAGGAGCTGGCCGATCGGGTTTACTGCATGCGCGACGGTGCCGTTGTGGAAGTTCGGGAAAGGTCGTGAGCGCGATGAAGAAGACCCTGTGGACAAGACGGGCGGTGCTTGCTCTTTTCGGCTGTGCTGCTACCGGCCTTGCGGGCATGAGGGTGAGCGTCGTTAACGGGAACCGGACGGTCATTCCTGAGAAATATTATGCGGAGGGCGAATGGCTCTCGATGGATGGGGCGTTTCTGGGTTCGAAGGATGTGGCGACTGACGGGTATTCGTTTTGCATAGACGGGGCAGAGCTGCTCACGCCGCGCGAGTATCTCAAGCGTGCGCATGATGATTATTCAAAATATGGCATCGTGGATACGAAAACGAAATTGAAGGACGCCGACATCACGTGTGTTATCGCCGTAAAGATGCGTGTCAGGAATAAGGACAATGCCGAAGGCGGCATCAAGACGTATGTTTGGCATTTGGTGCCGGAGTCTGCGCCAAACTATGACTTTGTGGTCAATACCGATCTGATAACGCAGGCAATGCCGGCTCTGGGCGGTTCTGCTGCGTTTGCTGTACAGGTTGGGGCGGAGAACGAGTTGCTCGTCCCATTCATGATGCAAAACACCAACGACTATTTCGAAGGTTACGAGACCGTCCGTTTTGAGAAGGCTTTTCCTGGGACTTATACGATGAAGATGACCGATCTGCCAGAGAGAAGGCTCTTAAGGTTTGAAGTGAAGTAACTCGAGAGCTAGGCAAAATGGGTCCATCGGTGGCACTCGCGCTCGATCCCAGGCGCCCTGGCCCGGAATGACGCGGGGCGAGGCGTCTTCGGTGTCGGCTGGCCTACCGCTTCTTCTTGTTCTTCTTCTGCTTGCGCTGCTTGCCCTTGGTCTCCTGGGGTTTGTCGCCCTGTTTGGCTTCGGCGGCGGCCTTTTCTGCCTTCATCTTCTTGCGCTTGGTCTCGATGCGGAGTTTTTTGTTGATGCGTGCCTTAAGGAAGGTGCCAAACTGCTCGGCATCGCCGCGAACAAAGGTGTCCTTAGGGATCGTCACGCCCTGGTCGGCGAACATGGCCACAAAGATGCGCTCGCCGTCGAGCACGTGGTCGAGCTTTTCAAACGGGAAGAACTGCGACTTGCCGCTCTTGCCCCAGACCATCAGGCCGTCCTCGTTGGCGGCTACGCGGCGGTAGCGGCCGCCCATGGACTCGTCTGCCTCGACGGCGTCGATAAAGTCGCGGGCGAGCGTGTGGTGCAGGTTCTTGCTCCACCAGGCCAAAAAGGCGCCGAATACGATCAGGACGACGCCGAACTTGATCCAGTTGCCGCCGGCCACCAACATGCCGATGCCGATGAGCGCGGCAATCGCGGCGGCGACATACAGCGAGCCGCGACGCCTGGGCGAGGCGACCAGGCGGGCGAAGTCGGTGACGAGGTCGTTTTCGTACTGGTACTCGTTGAGGTACAGGATGCCGTCGTCGGCTGCGGCCTGCTCCTCGAGCGCGACCTCGACCTGGTCGGCTGCTTCGGAGGGAACGAGGTTGCTCTCTGCGTCTGCCATGCTCTTTGGACTCCTATCGCGGCGGGCTCGCCGTACGGGTTATTATGGAATGCAGTATGCCGTGCGACCGCATGGCCGCCGCGGCAACAAGACTCAGTATACCCGGGGGAGCACCCATGGAATCGTTGTACCGAAAGTATCGCCCGCTCACCTTCGACTCCGTGGTGGGCCAGCAGCATATCGTCTCGACGCTCGAGCACGCCATCACCGAGGGACGCCTGTCCCATGCGTACCTGTTCTGCGGTCCGCGCGGCACGGGCAAGACCACCATGGCGCGCATCCTGGCTAAGGCGCTGCTGTGCCGCAATGCCGAGGCGGCGCGCGCCGAGGGTGCAAGCGGCTGCATGCCCGACGGTACTTGCGAGGAGTGCGAGCTCATTGCCGAGGGTAACCACCCCGATGTTTACGAGCTCGATGCCGCAAGCCGTACCGGCGTGGACAACGTGCGCGAGGAGATCATCAACTCCGTCAACTTTGCCCCGGTGCGCGGCAAGTACAAGATTTATATCATCGACGAGGTCCACATGCTCACGACGGCGGCGTTCAACGCGCTGCTCAAGACGCTTGAGGAGCCGCCGGCACACGTGATCTTTGTGCTGTGCACCACCGACCCGCAAAAGATTCTGGAGACCATCCTCTCGCGCTGCCAGCGTTTCGATTTCCATCGCATCGGCAACGAGGATATTGAGCATCGCCTGGCATACGTGTGCGAGCAGGAGGGCTTTGATTACGACGACGAGGCGCTGGCTATCGTGGCGCGCCATGCCAAGGGCGGCATGCGCGACGCGTTGTCCACGCTGGAGCAGCTGAGCGTCTTTGGCAACGGTTCTGTGCATGCGGACGATGCCCGCTCGCTTTTGGGCGAGGTTTCGGACCAGATCCTGGGCGAGTTTGCCCGCGCCATCGCCGAGCGTGATGTCGCCGAGCTATATGGGCTTATTCGCGCGCAGGTCGAGGAAGGAAACGACCTGCTGGAGCTGACGCGCGACCTGGTGGCGCACGTGCGCGACGTGTATGTTGCCTGCGTTGCCGGTGCCCGTGCCGAGTTGTTTGAGGGCGGTGCTGAGCAGGCCGAGGCGCTTGCTGCCGAGGCCGCTGCCTTTGGCGAGCATCCTGCCGACCGCCTGGCCCGTGTGCTGACGGTGCTCGACGATGCCGCACTGGAGATGAGGGGCGCGAGCGACGTGCGCCTGGTGCTCGAGATCGCCTGCACGCGTCTGGCACGTCCCGAGGCTGATTTAACGATTGAGGCATTGGCCGAGCGCGTGGCGCGTCTGGAGGCCATGGTTGCCAACGGCGCCGTGCCGGCGAGCGTGGCTGCTGCTCAGGCCGCCGCGCCTGCAGCATCCGTACCCGCTGCTGCCCAACAGCCGACGCTCATTTCGGGCGCCCGCGCTGCCGCTCCGGCGGCATCCGCTGCCCCCGCTGCTACGTCCGCGCGCCAGGGAGGTATGCCTTGGGACCGTGGTGCTGCTGTTCCGACTGCCCAGCCTGCGCCCCGTTCTGCGTCCGTGTCAGCTTCCAAGCCTGCAGCGCCTGCGCCTCAGCCTGCGCCGGCTCTGACGCCTCAGCCCCAGTCCAACAATGCCGCTCAGGTTGCTGCCGCCGGCGCCGCCGAGACCCCCGCGGTCGAGGACGCCGGAGAGCTGCAGCGCAAATGGGCCGAGGTCGTCGAGCGCGTCAAGGCGCGTCAGGCTTCCTACGCAGGACTTTTGCTCAACGCCCGCGCCACGGCCGACGACGGCTCCAGGCTCACGGTCTCGTTCCCCGCGGGTTCGACTTTTGCCATTAAGATGCTCGGTCGCGCCGATACGCAGTCGGTGGTCCTGCCGACGGTTTGCGCGGTCTTCGGTCGTCGTACCGTCGACTATGTCCTGGATGGGGGTGGCACGCCGGCTCCTCAACATGAGGAGCATTCTCCATCTGCACGGGCTGCGGCATCTGCGGACCCGCAACCCGTGTCCTCGGCGGCCCCTGTATCCTCGAGCGCCAGCGCGCCGCAGCAGCAAGCGGCGCCGGTAGCGGCATCGACCCCGTCGGCGCCTAAGCCCGCGGCGCCCAAACCGGCTGCTCCGACACCCGCGCCCAAGCCCGTCTCGCCCGCGCCCAAGTCGTCTGACCTGGGCAAAGCCCCCTGGCTACGTTCCGACAACCCCGCCGGCGCTCCTGCCACGGGTAAGCTCCCGACCGAGCCCGCACCCCGTGCGCCCGAGCGCTCGGCTGCTCCCAAGGCCCAACCTGTCGCGCGGTCCGCGCCGTGGGAATCCGAGCAGGTGCCCTACGACGACGCTATGGTCGGCGGCTTCGCTGGCGATGCGAGCGGGGACGATCTGCCTCCGTTCGACGTGCCGGGTGCGACGCCCGCGCCCAAGTCCGCTGTAACTGCCCCCAAAGAGGAGGACGCTCCTGCAGCTCCCTGGGAGTCCAACCCCGGCGCCGGCAGCCCCTTCGGCCACCAGGGCGCAGCCCCGAGCATCCCGCAGACCGAGGACGAGGCCAAGGCCCTCATCCGCAGCGTCTTCGGTCAGTCCACCATCTTCAAGCCGGTGGAGTAACCGTGCGGGCGGGTATGCTGCTCAAGAAGAGATCTCTTTGCCCGGGCGCATCTGTATTTCGGACATGTGCAACGTGGTGCCGCGTATGTCGCATTTGAGCAGACAGGTGCGTGACGGTCGGCCTAGGATGCTGAGGTCGATACGATACGTCGCATGGCTGTCCGTGTACTCGACTTGCTCGGCGTTAATGGTTGCTCCGATTGCCAAATAAACGCCTAGCTCGGCATCGACAATCTTGAAGTCCTTTATCTTGACCTTGAACTCTTGATAGAGGGACGGGCTGTTGTAGTAGACGGTTCGGGTTCCGTCGGTGCACTCATCGGTCGTCTCCCATTTGACGACGGGCTGGTCCGAGCTGGCTATCAGCAGTTCTGCTCCAAAAGCTATGGCATGGGTGATGACAACCAGCAATGCCCAGCCGACAAAGAGATAGAGAACCACATATGCAACGGGGTGTTTTGAGCGGATGTTTTGGAGCGCGTTGGGGGCATTCATGGGGCACCTCCAAATTACTATCTATGGCAATCAAATTATACCTCGCCGTCATGAGCGCCGCCTCGAGTAGTGGCTCGGCATTTAGCCATTTAGTGGTACGCATTAAATGTCGGATTCCGGCTCTACAAGATTTAGCTTTAAATATTATGCAGATGCGAATTATTCAACTTTGCATAATCTATGGGTGCGGCTTGCGCTCCAGGACATGTATATCGACTGAGGTAACACGTCCGCCCCGCTCGCTGGCCTCGTGCCGTGGTACGATTTTTGAGTTTGAAAGCCCCGCCGCGCTCCGGCTGCCCTTGCAGCTTGGCGTGCGGCCGCACGTAAAGGAGCCATCATGGCCGGTATGAACATGCAGCAGATGATGAAGCAGGCCCGCAAGATGCAGGAGCAGCTTGCCGCCGCGCAGGAGAACCTCAAGTCCCAGACCGTCGACGCCTCTGCCGGCGGCGGCATGGTCAAGGTGACCGTCAACGGCGAGATGGAGCTCGTCAACCTCACCATCGACCCCGATGCGCTCGATCCCGAGGACGTCGATATGCTGCAGGACATGATCATGGCTGCTGTCAACGAGGCCGTCCGCGGCGTCAACGAGCTCGCCAACAAGCAGATGGGCGCCATCACCGGCGGCCTCAACATCCCGGGCATGCCGTTCTAAGACACGCATATATATGAGTGCGAATCACAGTCTGCAAAAACTGCTCGATGAGCTGGGTCGTCTGCCGGGCATTGGTCCCAAGTCGGCCCAGCGCATCGCCTACTACCTGCTTGAGGCCGATGCCGAGGAGGCCCGTCGCCTGGCCGAGGCCATCCTGGAGGTCAAGCAGGAGGTCCACTTTTGCAGCCGTTGCTTTAACTACGCCACGGCCGACGAGTGCTCCATCTGCCAGGACCCGATGCGCGATACCACTCGCATTTGCGTGGTGGGCGAGCCGCGCGACGTCCAGGCAATCGAGCGCACGGGCAGCTACCATGGCCTGTACCATGTGCTGGGCGGCGTGATCAGCCCCATGGACAAGATCGGTCCCGAGCAGCTGCACATTCGCGAGCTGCTGGCGCGCCTGGGCCACGAGGACATCCACGAGGTCATTATCGCTACCAACCCCAACATTGAGGGCGAGACCACGGCGAGTTACCTTGCTCGCACCATCAAGCCATTGGGCGTTGAGGTATCGCGTCTTGCGAGCGGCCTTCCCGTGGGCGGCGACTTGGAGTATGCCGACGAGCTTACGCTTGGCCGTGCTATCGAGGCCCGCCGCGCGATCTAGGCGGCGTCAGCTCCGCGGCATCTCCCGTCGGCCTGCCGCACGGGGCGCTCATAATTGGGTGCGCGTTCATACATTTGTTGTGCAACAAACCTGCTTTTCATCCGCTTATCGCGTGGATGGGTCCGGTCGCACCTCGTATTTGCCCATTCGTTGCGCAACCTTTTGGGTTCGCTGATACACTCAAATGTGGATTCGAATGAATGCGCCGCTCCCGAGCGGCGTGTTTTTGTTCAAGACTTTAGTCCGCTGGCCGCGCAGCGGCCAGCTTTAAACCACCCGCTACGCGGGTGGAGACAAACGGCTTTACAAAGCCACCCCTCCGACCGATATTGACGATTGTTCAGGCCG
>CABUXL010000010.1 GCA_902495525.1 uncultured Collinsella sp. | reverse complement strand
CACACCAACGTGTGCCTGGGCAAGCCGTGTACCGACCCGGCGCTCATTCCGAGCATGCTCAACGAGAACGGCGAGTTCCATAGCAGCCGTACCTTCCGCGATCATTTTAAGCGCGGCGAGGAGTTGATAGACTTCGACGAGGCCTGCATCGAGATCCGCGCGCAGCATGACCGCTTTGTCGAGATCGTGGGCCGCGAGCCCGATTACTTTGAGGCCCATGCCGTCATGAGCAAAAACCTTAACCGGGCGATCTCGGCGGTTGCTCAGGAGCTGGGCCTTAAGGAGCAAAAGGCGAGCTTCGACCCCGCGGCTGTGGTGCATTGCGGAGATACTGATCTGCGCATGGTGATGCGCTCGATGGAGCCGGGCTACGAGCCCAAAGAGGCAATCATGCAGACGGTTCGCGAGATGGTGGACGGCGAGACGGTCGTCTTTGTGTGCCATCCGGGCTATCTCGATCGTTTTATCCTGGAGAACAGCTCGCTCACGACCGACCGCACCAAGGAAGTCGATGCGCTGATCGACCCCGAGCTTCGCACTTGGCTTGAGTTTCAACCTGATCTTCGCCTGATCGACTACCGCGACCTGTAAGGACCCAAGTCACCACAAAGGGGACAGTCGCCTTTGTGGTGGTTCTGGCGCCGTTGCCATTATGGCAGCGGCGTCTTTTTTGTCCGTGCGGCGCGGTAGAGTGTAGGCGGTTGAAATTTGCGTCCATCGAGGAGCTGCCATGAACGAGATCAAGTGCCCGCATTGCGGCGAAGTTTTTAAGGTCGATGCGTCCGGTTATGCGGATATCGTCAAGCAGGTGCGCGATGCTGAGTTCTCGCGCGACCTGGATGAGCGCGTGAAGGCGGTCCAGCGCGAGGGCGAGCAGGCACTGGAGCTTGAGCGCTCGCGCTCGACGGCTGCTTTGCAAAAGGCAGAGTCTCAGCGCGACGCTCAGCTTGTCGAGCAGAAGAACGCTGCAGCTCAGCAGCTGGCACAAGAGGTTGCCAAGCGCGACGCTGAGCTTGCCGAGCTGCACGCCAAGCTCGAAGGCGCTGCCGCAGAGCGCGAGAGTGCAAGTCAGCGCGCGGCGGTTGAGGCCCGTTCCGATGCTCAAAAGGAGAATGCCGAGCTTCAGCGCGAGATCGACAATTTACGTGCGCAGTTGGAGCGCAAAGATGATGAAGCCAGGCTTGCCGAGGCGGCGGCACGCAATGCTGCTCAAAACGACCTGTCCGCGCGCGACGCTCAGATTGCCGAGCTGCAGGCCAGGATCGCCGCGGCGGACAAGGCCCAGGAGATGGCGCTTGCCGCTGCCGCGGCAGAGTCGCAGCGTGAGCTCGATGCCGCTCGCAGCGAGGCCGAGCGCGCGCTTACTGACTATCGCGCGAAGGTGCAAGAGAAGTTTTCCGCCGCAAAGGCTCAGTCCGAGCAAGAGGCCGAGGGCCTGCGTGCCCAGCTGCGCGAGCAGGAACTGATGGCAAAAATGAACCTGTCAGAGGCGGTCGCCGCGGCGGAGCGAGAGCGCGATGAGGCACGTGCCAAACTGACGAGCGAGCTGGCGGTGCGCGATTCTCGCGAGGAGCAAGCCAAGGCGGCACACGAGCTCGAGCTTGCGCAGGCCAAGCGCGCGAGCGATGACCTGATTCGCTACAAGGATGAAGAGATTGAGCGCCTTAAGGACATGAAGGTCCGCCTGTCCACCAAGATGGTGGGCGAGTCGCTCGAGCAGCACTGCGAGACCGAGTTCAACCGTCTGCGCATGACGGCGTTTCCCAACGCGTACTTCGAGAAAGATAACGATGCGTCCGAGGGTACCAAGGGCGACTTTATCTTCCGCGAGTGCGACGCAAGCGGTAACGAGGTCATTTCGATTATGTTCGAGATGAAAAACGAGAACGACGAGACCACGACCAAGCATAAAAACGAGGACTTCTTTAAGAAACTCGATCACGATCGCCGCCAAAAAGGCTGTGAGTACGCGGTGCTCTGCACGCTGCTCGAGCCCGAGAGCGAGCTCTATAACGCAGGGATAGTCGACGTGAGCTATCGCTACGAGAAGATGTACGTGATTCGCCCGCAGTTTTTCATTCCCATGATTACGCTTCTTCGCAACGCCGCCATGGGTTCGCTGCGCTATAAGCAGGAGCTAGCGGAGTACAAACAGCAGAATATCGACGTTACGAACTTCGAAGCCAAGATGGAAAAGTTCAAGAATGATTTCGGTCGCAACTACGAGATCGCGAGCCGCAAGTTCCAAACGGCGATTGATGAGATCGACAAGACGATTAGCCATCTGCAGAAAACCAAGGAGGCGTTGCTGTCCTCCGAGAACAATCTGCGCCTAGCCAACAAGAAAGCCGACGATCTTACCATTCGCAAGCTCACGTGGGGCAACAAGACCATGAAGGCGGCGTTTGACGAGGCGCGCGGGGCTGCGGCAGGGTCAAGCGATGAACCCGCCGAGGCGGATTCGTATGAGGTCGAGGATGCCGAGTGAGGCATAGCATATAGTGCAAAAACGGGGCCGCTGGTGATGTTGCCAGCGGCCCCGCTTCGTTTCGTTCCATTGTGCCCGGCTAGTCCTCGAGCAGGTCCTCGATAAAGCCGACGCGGTAGTTTTTGAAGATGACCTCGCCGCCGTCTTGCGTGGCGTCCAGATCGACATCGCCCATGATGCCAAAGTCGTGGTCTCCATCCTCGTCGGCAAAGATCTGGTGCACGTGCCACACGTGCGCGGTCTTCTCGTCGGACTCGTCAATGGAAAACATCGCGGCGCTGCGGGCATCTCCGTCGGCGAGGATTTCCTCGTGCTGCTCGTGGTAAGCGTCGAGTGCTTTTTGCCAGCGGATCTCGCTCATGCCCCAGTCGTCGTCGAGCTCGCCCAAGTCGCGAACGTGCTCGCGGACGGCAAGGGTCACGCGGCGGAAGAGTGCGTTGCGCACCAACAGCGTGCAGCCGCGGCGGTCCGCCACGACCTCGTCGATGCCCTGCGGCAGCGCAGCATCGAGGGCTGCCGGGTTGCCGGCGTTCTCCCACTCGTCCACCAGGCTCGAGTCCACCGAGCGCACCACAAAGCCCAGCCACGAGATAATGTCGCGCAGGCGCTCGTCGCGCTTCTCGATGGGCACGGTACGGTCGAGTGAACGGTAGGCCTCTGCCAGGTAGCGCAGTAAAATGCCCTCGGAGCGGGCGATGCCGAGCTTTTGAATGTAACCCTTAAAATCGCTCGCGCTTTCCAGCATATCGCGCAGGACACTCTTGGGAGAGAGCTGGTAGTCGTTTGCCCAAGGCACTTCCTGGCAGTACTTGTCAAAGGCGGCGTCGAGCAAATCCTCGAGCGGCTTTTCGTACGTGACGTCCTGAATGCGCTCCAGACGCTCCTCATAGTCGACGCCGTCGGCCTTCATTTCGGCCATCGCGCGGTCGCGCGCGGCGCGCTCCTGTGCGCGCAACACCTGCTTGGGGTCCTCGAGCGTTGCCTCGACCATCGAGATCAGATCCATGGTATAGGTCTCGCTCTCGGGGTCGAGCAGTTCCAGCGCGGCAAGCAAGAACGGCGAGAGCGGCTGATCGAGCGCGAAGTCCTCGGGCAGGTCGACCGTCAGTGCGTAGTCGATGTCCGGCGCGGCGTCAGCCGGAGCGTCGGGTGCGGGCGGCACCTCGGTGCGCACGACGACGCCGGAGTCGATGAGCGTGGCGAAGATCTCGTCGGCACGAACCTCGAGTTTTGCCTTTTCCTCGGGAGTCTGCAGGCTTGTCTCGATGAGGTCGTGTACGCGGGCTCGGGCGTCGCCGCCCTGCTCGACTACGCTAATCACCATGGAGTGTGTGATGCGAAGACGCGGCTTGAGCGTTTCGGGCTGCGTCTCGATCAGGCGCTCAAAGGTCTGCTTGTTCCAGGTGACAAAGCCCTCGGGGGCCTTCTTCTTTTTAATCTTGCGGAGCTTCTTGGGGTCGTCGCCCGCCTTGGCCATGAGCTTGGCGTTCTCGATCTCGTGCTCCGGGGCCTCGGCGATGACCATGCCCTCGGTGTCAAAGCCCGAGCGACCGGCGCGACCAGCGATCTGATGGAACTCACGGGCGCGCAGGCGACGCATCTTATAGCCGTCGAACTTGGTGAGCGCGGTGAGCACCACGGTGTGGATGGGCACGTTGATGCCGACGCCGAGTGTGTCGGTGCCGCAAATGACGGGCAGTAGGCCCTGCTGTGCCAGGCGCTCGACCAGTAGGCGATAGCGCGGCAGCATACCGGCGTGGTGCACGCCGACGCCGCAGCCAAGCAAGCGCTTGAGGATCTTGCCGAAGGCCGTCGAGAAGCTCGTGCCCTTGGCCGCCTCCTTGATAGCCTCGCGCTGCTCCTTGCTGGCAATGCCAAAGTTGGCGAGGGATTGCGCCGTCGCAAGTGCGGCGTCCTGGCTAAAGTGCACGATGTAGAGCGGGGCCTCGCCGCGGCGCATGGCGAGCTCGACGGTGTCCTCGAGCGAGGTCGTCACGTAGTCGTAGCTCAGCGGCACGGGGCGTGGGGCATCGACGACCAAGTCGCAGGTAGCGCCGGTGTGTTCCTCGAGCGAGGCGGCGATCGCGGTGACATCGCCGAGCGTGGCGCTCATGAGCATGAATTGCGTGTGAGGCAGGGTGAGCAGTGGCACCTGCCAGGCCCAACCGCGATCGGGGTCGGCAAAGTAGTGGAACTCGTCCATGGCGACGCAGCCAACATCGGCATCTTCGCCCTCGCGCAGCGCGTCGTTGGCAAGGATCTCTGCCGTGCAGCAGATGACGGGCGCCTTGGTATTGATATGCGTGTCGCCGGTGATCATACCGACGTTATCGCGGCCGAGCACCTGCACAAGGTCGAAAAACTTCTCACTGACCAGAGCCTTGATAGGAGCCGTGTAGTAGCAGCGCTTGCCCTGCGCCATGCCCATAAAGAGCATGCCCAGCGCGACGAGCGATTTACCCGATCCGGTCGGTGTTCCCAAAATGACGTGATCGCCGGCAGCCAGGTCCATGAGGGCTTCTTCTTGGTGGTCCCACAGCTCAATGCCGCGGTCGCTCGTCCATTCAAAGAAACGTTCGAAGGCCTGATCGGGCGTGAGCCACGGTTCGGGCTCACTGCCATCCTCGGGCTCCCACCAGGTGGGGGAGAGCGCACCGAGCGAGCCAAACTCGGCTTCGGTTCCCGTGCCGCCCGAGAATGAGCTGGCGGCGCCGGCGCCGGAAACGGTGCTGGCGGAAGTATCTGTCGTGGTCTGTGCCATGTGGTTTGCTTTCTCTCGCGTTTGTCCGCCAACTATTATGGCGTAGCGGCGGCGCGGGGTGCCAGCGCGCGAGAAAATGCAGGAAATGGGCGTTCTGCCCAGCCGTTTGGTGCAGCTGCCAGCTAAGTGAGTAGACTTTTTGCAATATCGCGAGCACATGGCTTTTGTGCAAGGGCTCTACCTGCGGTTTTAGTTTTCGTTATGCGGGTTGTGCGTGGCCATTGCGAAAAAGTCTACTCACTTAGGCTCGAGGGTCGTTCGTTGGCGCCTATTCGCGCTTGTTTGCCGACGTCGCGACCATCAGAAGCCCCTAGGACTCCTGCGGTAGGCGCTTCTTGCCCTTGCGGGCGCGGTTCTTAAAGTTCTCGACGGCTTCTTCCATGCCCAGGGGTACATAGGTGAGCTCATCGAGGTTATCGGGCAGGTAGCAGGCAAGGCTTTGCTCCTGCGCTCGGCCTGCTACGAGTTGCTCTTCGGTAGGCTTCTCGCCGGGTGTGGCGCAAATGCCATAGACGGCGGCGCCCATCTCGCGCGTGCGGCACTCATACTCGGTCTCGGGATGCTCGGGATGGTCGCGGCGAACGTCGTCACTTGTCCAAAGTGTGTCGTAGCCTGCCGCGGCAAACTGCCCCAGGGCGTAGTCGCGCAATGGCTTGCTGTCGGTGCGCAGTGTGACGGTGGCGCCGGCTGCAAAGAGCGGGCGGTAGAGCATCAAATGCTCGACATGGACGAGTCGTTTTTTGGCGTACTTGGCCTTGGGCTGCGGCGTGGGAAAGTTGATGGTGATGGCATCGAGCTCGCCTGCGGCAAACAGCTGCGGCAGCGATGCAGCGCCTCGGGGCAGCACAAGCGCATTGGGCAGCTCCTGCTCGCAGATTTTCTGCGCGGCATAGGCGATGCAGATGGGCTCCTGGTCCATACCGATAAAGAGGGTGTTTGGCTCGCGGACTGCGCGCTCTACAAGGTACGTTCCCTTGCCACAGCCAAGATCCAGGTGAAGGTGCTCGAAGGGCTTGCTGCCAACTGGCGCGCAGGCCTTGCGCCAATCTCCGGCATAGGCCTCGGGGTTCGTCTCAATCGCATCGGCGTAGCGCTCCAGGCGCTCCTCGAGCACAAAGTTCTTAGGCGTGCGAACGTGGACGGCTCCCATGAGGCTCCTTGGTCATAAGTATGGAACGCATAGCTACGCGTTCCGTCAATGGGTTGAAAAGGGCGGGCATAGCTTGCCCAAAAGATGCGATGCGGCTCGGCGGCGAGTTGTCGATGCCTACAGGCGCTTGAGAATCACATAGCGGTTGAGATCGCCGCTGCGACCGTCGGCATGGAAGCGCTCAAGCTCGCGCACGGGGACCTCGCCGCTCTTGTAGAACGTACGGACGCCACGCACCAGATCGGTGATCTGCTGATCGTCAAAGTGATGGCAATAGCGGTAGGCGTGGCGGTCGTTTTGCCAGCCAATGAGGTGGTCGCCGGCTTCAAACTGCGCGGAATCGTAACCCTCAAACGGTGGGGCGAGCTCGGCGCGGGCTTCGGCTCGAACGGCCTTGCGCGCCATGCGCTCGTCGTTCATAAACTCCCAAAAGCTGATGGCGATGATGCCGCCCGGGCGTGTCTGACGCACCAGGGCGTCGAGCACGCGTACGCGGTACTCGCATGACGGCACGTGGTGCATAAAGCCAAAACAGACCGATATTTCGGCGAGCGGGGCGTCGAAAAGCACATCGGGTGTCTCGGCGGGGTTGAGCTTCATGAGGGCATCGAGCACATCGAGTTCCTGGAAGTGCAGGTTGGGAATGCGCAGCGCGTGGCCATGTGCATCGATGGCCAGGTCTTGGCACGAGTCGACGCCGTAGAACTCAAACGGGCAGCTGGCATCTGCCGAGGGGTTTGCGCCGTCGACGCCCTTGGCGGCAAGTGCGCCGCCGGCGGCAAAGTTCTCGAATCGCATATTGCCGCAGGCAAGATCGAAGACGCGGACGGGATGCTCGATCGTGGCGACGTCGAGCTGTTCGAGCGCGATATCCATGGTGCGCACCCAGCCGGGCCACGGGGCCTGGCGCGTATCGGAGAAGGAGGCGGAGTGCTCGCGATAGAACGTGTTGTTGAGCTGGATGAGCGATGAGGCGAAATCGCGGTTCACGGTGCGGGACTCCCTCCGTTGGCGGTGCGGAATAAACAGTACGACCATACTACCGTTAACGTTGCAACGGGGACAACCAAACTGCGGGTCATTGCTTTGTTTGGACACATTTCCGCAGCTCATATGTGCCCGCAACCGCCGGTTGTCAAAAATCTCACTAGAATAGGTGGCATGCTTTTGGCGGTGGCGGATAGATTTTTAACTGTGCAAGGCGCCTTAAGAACAAAAACGGTCCGGCGGCACGGCTGGCATCACATAGGAGGAACCATGAATGTAGAAACTGCGCAGCGGCTCGCCGACCTTCGCCGCAGCAAAGGCTTTAGCCAAGAAGGGCTGGCACGAAAGCTGGGGCTGTCGCGCCAGGCGGTCAGTAAATGGGAGCGTGCGGAGAGCTCGCCCGATACCGAGAACCTGATCTCGCTCGCCAAGCTCTATGGTGTGAGTCTGGACGAGCTGCTCAATCCGAGCGATGAGATTGAGGACGATATCGAGTTTGAGAACGAGGACCGCGCCCGCCAGCGCGAGGCCGAGGCGGCAGAGCGTGCTCGTACCCATGAGGCGGCGGCACGCGCTACCGAGGCGGCAACACAGGCGAGTGACGCCGCCGCCAAGGCGGCGCAAGCGGCAAGTTGGAGTGCACAGGCCGCAAATGCCGCTACGGCGCAGGCGACGAGTGGCACCGCGGTTGGCTCGACTCCGGTGAAGGGTCCGTTCCAGTCGTTCCCGTATTGGGCCGTGTGCTGGCTGCTGTTCTTTTTGCTGATGTTCCTGTTTGGTGCCGGGCCCTTTGCCGCGCTGATCTTCTTTACGATTCCCATCTATCACTGGGTGGCGCGTGCGCTCGATGGTGATTGGGTACGCGGGGATATTCAGGTTGGTTCGGCACCGGTGGCGGTCAGGGCCCAGGGGAAGGATACTTCTGCGGAAACTGATGCTGACGTGGCTACCGCGGCCACCGCTGAGCCATGTGCCAAAGAAGGTGACGAATGATGAAGCTTTCGCATGAATCCAAGCTGCGCCTGGGCGTCGGCATCGGAGCGTTTGCGCTCATCATCGGACTTGTCTTTGGCACTTCGCGGCTATTGGCTCATTCCGATATGGTGCGTACGACCGGTATTCTATTTGGCCATTTGTCTGATTTTGACGATATGTTTGACGATGACGATCTCTTGGACGACGGCAGCTATTCCGCTCGGCCTCAGCAACTTTCGAGCATGACTTTTGATGCCGATGAGTTCCGCTACCTCGATTTCGATATCAATGCGGCTTCGGTGGACGTCAAGGTTGTTGATGGCAACAAGGCTCGCGTTATCGAGCGGGGACGCGTTGCCAATGGTATGGATGCCTCCAAGGCCGCGACGCAGAACATCGCATCCGTCGAGGACTCGACGCTCAAGGTTTCCCAGTTTGGAAGTGATGACGGTAAGGCAATCGATCGCTCAGTTACGGTCGAGCTGCCGCGCCGTGTTGCCGAACATCTGAATGGAGTCAACGCGCACGTGGGCTCGGGTGATCTGCAGATTGCCGGTGTCACCTGTGATGGTTTCGACCTTTTCCTGGGTGCGGGAGATGTAGAGTTTGCGGGCAGCGTGACTGATGCGCTCAGTGCTGAGGTCGGTTCGGGCGATGTGACGTTCGAGCTCTACCAGGCCCCCGCGAAGTCGATGGACGTGAGTGTGGGCTCGGGCGATGTGGAGATGATGGTTCCGAACTCGACGGGCTTTAAGGCGAGCCTTACCTTGGGCAGCGGCGACTTCGAGAGCGATTTCCTTCCGCTTGGCTACGACGGCGAGACCATTTTGAATCTTGAATTCGATAACGGCGATAAGTCTGCTACGTATCGTTTTGAGGTCGGTTCGGGCGACATGTCATTTGATTCAGAGTGACGGGCGGTTATCGAAGACTTATATACCATAGCTGCGCTGTTTGATGAAGGCGCCGAAGCCGAGATCGGCTCCGGCGCCTTTACCTTTACAATGGGGACATGGAACAGATTATCTTGAACATACTCGAGGCTCTGCGTCGCGGCGAGACCGTGGACGACAAAGCGCTCGTCAAACTGATACATGCCGAGGCGCGCCGTGAGGGTGCTGACAAACGCGATTTGGCCAAGCGCCGTCTGCTGCCGTTCTACCAGCGGGTAAAACGTGAGGAGCCGGCTCGTTGGGCTGGGTGGAATGTCGATGCCGAGCTGGAACGTCGACTGTTGCAGGTGCTGCGTATGAAGCCTCGTCGCACGGCCTCGGGCGTGGCGACCATTACCGTCATCACCAAGCCCTGGCCGTGCTCGGGCGATTGCCTGTTTTGCCCCAACGATCTGCGCATGCCCAAAAGCTACCTGCACGCCGAGCCGGCGTGCGCCCGTGCGGAGCAAAATTGCTTTGACCCGTATCTGCAGGTGAGCGCTCGTCTGACCGCGCTTTCGCAGATGGGGCACGCAACCGATAAGATTGAGCTCATCGTGCTCGGTGGCACCTGGAGCGACTATCCGCAAGGGTATCAGACGTGGTTTATGTCGGAGCTTTTCCGTGCGCTCAATGACGATGCCGTCGCCGGCGTGGCGGCAAACCCCATGTTGGCGCGTCCGGGCATCAGCCGTGCCGAGGCAGGGCGCCTGCTCGATGACGCTCCCGCCGATGCGCTGCCGCCGGTGGTGGCGGAGCGTCGCGAGCGCTATCGGGCTGCCGGTATTGCGACCGACGAGGCCGAGCTTGCGAGCGGTGTTGCCGGCGAACAGGAGCGCGTGGATGCTGCCGTGGGCGGCTATAACCGCGCGGTGCGTCGTCTGTACGGCCCTGGTACGCCGTGGGGCGAGGTTGCCGAGTGGCAAACGACAACCATGGAAGAGCTCGAGCGCCAGCAGCGCATCAACGAGACGGCGAAGCATCGTGTGGTGGGGCTCGTTATCGAGACGCGCCCCGATGCCGTAACGCCGCATGCCCTCACGCTCATCCGCCGCCTGGGCTGCACCAAGATTCAGATGGGTATCCAGAGTCTCGACCAGCACCTGCTCGATATCAACGAGCGTCGCATTTCGGTGGCTCAGATCGAGCGGGCGTTTTCGCTTGCACGATTGTTTGGCTTTAAGATCCATGCGCATTTTATGCTTAACCTGCTGGGCGCCACGCCCGAGGGGGACAAGCGCGACTACGAGCGCTTTATGACCGAAGGGGCCTTTATGCCCGACGAGGTCAAGGTCTACCCGTGTGCGCTCATCGAGGGCTCGCGTCTGGTGGGCTGCTATGAGCGCGGCGAGTGGCGTCCCTATACCGAGGAAGAGCTGCTCGATGTGTTAGCCGACGACATCGTGGTGACGCCGGCGTTCTGCCGTATCAGTCGCATGATCCGCGACTTTAGTTCCGACGACATTATGGTGGGCAACAAGAAGCCCAACCTGCGTCAGCTCGTCGAGAATCGCTTGGCGGCTCGTGGAGAAGGCGCAGTGGTGCGCGAGATTCGCTATCGCGAAATCAGCACGGCGGGTGCCGACTTGCATGAGCTGACCCTTGATGAGGTCGCGTACGAGACGCCGGTGACGCACGAGCGCTTTTTGCAGTGGATGACGCCGCAGGGCAAGATCGCGGGCTTTTTGCGGTTGTCGCTGCCCGACCATTCGTTTGTTGCCGCGCATGCGGACGAGTTGCCGACGACGCCGGACGAGGCGATGATTCGTGAGGTGCACGTGTATGGCATGGCGGCACGCGTGGGGGATCAAGGTCAGGCGGCTCAGCATCACGGTCTGGGGCGTCTGCTCGTGGAGCGTGCGTGTGAGATTGCCCGGGATGCGGGTTATGCACGTATCAACGTGATTAGCGCGATTGGCACACGCGAGTACTATCGCCATCTTGGATTTTATGACCATGGCCTTTATCTGCAAAAGGAGCTCTAGATGAACAAGCCGAGTGTTTCTGCCGGCGTCGTTGCCGGCGTTGCTCTGGGAGCCGCGGCGCTTGGTGCGGCCGCTGTCGCTGTTCGTGCTGCCTGTCTGCAGGTTGCGCGAACCCGCAATGGGTTGGCGCGCGTGAAACGCGTGCACGATGAGGGCGGCGATGAGATTCGCGTGCTCGTGCAGGGCGGCGTCTACCAAAGCGCAAGCCATGTTGGCGATCGTTGGGCAGAGCCCGTCTTTGCGTATTATCGTGCATTTGACGATGTGTTTGAGGCCGAGGACGCAATGCGTGACGCTTATGGTCACGGTATCGACCGTACGCTTATGCTGGGCGGCGGTGGGTTTGCCTATCCCAAGTTCGCGCTGATGTCGCACGAGAGCTTGCGCATGGACGTCATTGAGTACGATGCCGAGATTACGCGCCTGGCGCGCCGTTGGTTCTACCTGGACGAGCTGGAGCGCGCGGCGGGCGATCGTCTGCGGGTGATAACCGCCGAGGCTCGTTCATATTTGGGCATTACGAGCGTGGGCCATCGTCGCTATGACGCGGTCGTGAGCGACTGCTTTGGCGGTGCCGAGCCTGTGCGCGAGCTGGCGACGGTTGAGGCGTTGCGTTTAGTGCGGGGCAGCCTG
This sequence comes from uncultured Collinsella sp., assembly GCA_902495525.1. Taxonomy (GTDB): domain Bacteria; phylum Actinomycetota; class Coriobacteriia; order Coriobacteriales; family Coriobacteriaceae; genus Collinsella. The sequence continues at coordinate 48,520 of CABUXL010000010.1, read as the reverse complement.
AACCCCGGGGGTATCTACGTTGCCAATATTGTGAGCGCAAACGAGGGGAGCGACGTGACGTTTCTGCGCGACTGCACTGCCACGGCACTCGAGGTATTCGCCCACGCCTGGGTGGTCCCATGTGGCGATGCGAAGTTCGGCGGCGAGGAAAACTACCTGCTCATCGCCAGCGACGGCAACTACGCCTTTGCCGAAGCCGTGCCCTTCGACACCGACTTCCTCGGCACCGTCCTTCACGAAAAATAGGTCTCCCCGTCCCAAAAAGACTGGTCTTAGGCGTGGTCGCGCCAGCCGAGAACGCGCTGCTTCATGCCCTCTATGTCGAGCACGCCTTCGGCAAAGCCCTTGCGCACGAGCTCTTCGGGAACAAACTCGTCGTAGCGGTCAAAGTAAGGCACCTCGCCAGGATAGACGAGCTCGATGGGGTCGAAGTCCTTCTCGGCCTCGGCGGCGAGCACCTCAAAGAACGTCTCTTCGTCGGCCTTCATCTTAAACTGCATAAAGTACGGGCGTGATGGGTCGAGTCCGCGAAGGCCCAGCTCCGCGGCACATTTAATCTTGAGCATGCGCTCGAGCGCCAAAAAGGCGTAGCTGCCCAGCCAGGGGAAGAGTACCCAGGTGTCGCCGCCCAGGTTAATGAGCGGTTTAGTTCCCGCACCCGAAATCTCGGCGGTATGACGAGCCTGCGCCAAGCGAGCCCGTGCGTTACCCATGAGGTACGGATATGTCGCGTGCTCGTTGAGCGTCTTGCGCATGCGCTCGAGTACGTGTGTATTGATGTCACCGGGGCAGTCGCCAAAGTAGGCCGGCACACGACCCTTGACCTGCGTGGCAAAGACGGTGTGGCGCTTCCAGTCCACTTCCTCGACAATCCAGCAGTGTCCGGCGATGGCGATGCGCTCACCGGGCGGTGGCGGGTTGACGATCGTGCCCAATTCGGCCGACTCGCTACGAACGGTGAACTCCTCGTTTTCCTGGAATACGGCGTAGAACTTAAAGTTGTTGATGATGCGCTCGCCCGCGAGACCCACGATGAGTCCGCCGCCCTCGGTGACCTGGATATGGTCGATCTTAATGAGGTGACGCAGCAGTACGCGATAGTCATCGGCCGAGATGCGATGGAAATAGCTGAGTGTGAGCACGCGCTGGGCAAGCTCTGCTGGCGTGAGCTCGCCGGTGCTGGCAAGCGTCGACATAGTCTGGTGGTAGAGTAGACTGTAGGGGAGTCGATCGAGCTCGGGCGGCTCGACCCACTTTTCCTCGCGATAGAGTTGTACGAGCGCAATGCCCTGCAGGAGCTTCCACGGAATGGTCTCGGGCATCATCGTGCGCGGCTCGGGCTCTTCCTCGCGCATGACAAACCACATTTCGGGCGGAAGGTCGCGGCGTCCCGTGCGGCCCATTCGCTGCAAAAAGGAACTGACGGTAAACGGCGCGTCGATCTGGAAGGCACGCTCCAGACGGCCGATATCGATGCCAAGCTCAAGCGTAGAGGTGGTGACGGTCGTCTGTGCCTGCTCCTCATCGCGCATGAGTTCTTCGGCCGTCTCGCGTAGCGATGCCGAAAGATTGCCATGGTGGATGAGAAAACGGTCGGGCTCGTGTCGACTTTCGCAGTAGCTGCGCAGCATGGAGCACACGGCCTCTGCCTCCTCGCGCGAGTTGGCAAAGACCAGGCACTTACGGCCGCGCGTATGTTCAAAGATATAGCCCATACCGGGGTCGGCGTTGTCGGGCGCCGTGTCGGTGGGGTTGAGAAGCGCCTGCTCGGTCGCTCGTGGGATGTCGACTTCGCCCTCGGGGGCCGAGGAAGTTTGGCGGTCCTTGGGAGCGGCCTTGCTCCGTGCCCGCTCACGACGTTGACGGCGCTCCTCTTGTGTGAGCTGTCCGCTGTGACGCATGTCTTGGGCGCCGGCGGGCAGTGCCGCGGATGCCGCCGCCTCGATACGCTCGCACGCAAGCACTTCGGCCTCTTGAGGACCCGTGCTCTCGAATCCCCGCTGCTGTGCCTGGGGACCCGAGTTGTAGAAGTGCTCCATGGAGATGCGCCACACGCGGCGCGGTTCTTCAAAGCGGGGGATAACACAGTCGCGCCCCGTTCCCTGTGAGAGAAAAGCGCCCGTGCGCTCGGGGTCGCCGATGGTGGCAGAAAGGCCGATGCGTCGAGGCTGCACGCCGGCCATGCGCGAGAGCCGCTCGATAAGGCAGAGCGTCTGCCCGCCACGGTCGCCGCGCATGAGCGAATGGACCTCGTCGATGACCACGTAGCGCAGGTCGCAAAACATGCGCGGAATCGCCATGTGCTTATGGATTAAGAGCGCTTCGAGTGACTCGGGCGTAATCTGCAAGATGCCGCTCGGTTTTTTGATGAGCTTAGCCTTGTGCGACTGCGAGACATCGCCATGCCAGTGCCAGACAGGGATATCGGCCTCTTCGCAGAGGTCGTTGAGACGGACGAACTGATCATTGATGAGCGCCTTGAGGGGGCCGATGTAGAGGGCGCCCACGCTTGCGGGCGGGTTCTCCCAAAACTCGGTCAGGATGGGAAAGAAGGCTGCCTCGGTTTTGCCGGAAGCCGTGGATGCCGTCAGGAGCACATTATCTTGCGTGTTAAAGATGGCGTATGCCGCTGCAACCTGGATAGAGCGCAGACTCTCCCAATCGTGGGAGTAGATGAAGTCTTGGATAAACGGAGCATATCTGTCAAAGGCGCTCACGGGGCCTCCTCTCAAAAACGAATCTCTCAACGCGGTGGGCAGTGGCTTGCTGCATTAATGCCTCGACGTTTGCCCAGATAAAACCTGCCAAAATAAACCTGTCCCTTTTTGGCAGGTTAGATGGTGAATTCGGCGAAGTTACGGTCGCCGCCTGCGGTATCGGTGTCGCCTGTTGCGGTTGCTGGCGCCAGCGCGTCACCGCCGACGCTTTGCAGCAGCTCGGCTACGTTGGCGTCGGGGTTCTGGCATAGGATGTCGAGCAGCTCGATAAAGTCACGAATAACTTCACGCGGCGTCAGATGCGTATCGGCTCCCACACGACCGAACTCGATCTTGAGGAAGTCCACCAAGTCGTTCTCGGTAAGCGTGGGCGTCCAGCCAAAGTAGCCGGCGTGAATTTGCATGAGTTTTTCGATCAGCACCAGCAGCTCCTCATAGGTGAGTGGCTGCAGGCGGATGATGGGTGCGAGCATGTCCTTAAGGTCCTCGCGCGCAAAGCGACCCTGAGCGAGTCGGCTGCGCAGAGCCTCGTAGGAGAACACGCCGCGGCGGCGGTCTTCGATGGAGGTTGGAGTGCCGCCCATGATCATGCCCAGGTACTGCGCCTTGCCCTGGAGCGTGTCGTTGTACATGGTCAGGATCTTCTCGTAGTTATATTGGCGCGTAATCGCGTTGGGAATCTTGTACAGATTCACGAGCTCGTCGATGAGCACCAGCATGCCCTTGTAGCCGCTGCAGACCAAAAAGCGCGCAATGAGCTTAACGTAGTCGTACCAGTCGTCATCGCTGATGATGGTCGAGGAGCCCAGTTCGGCGCGAGCCTCGCTCTTGGTGCGGTATTCGCCGCGGATCCATTTGGTCACGCGGCTCATGGTCTCTTCGTCGCCCTCGGATACGGCCGTGCGATAGCGGCGGAGCATGCGGGTGAAGTCAAAGCCGTGGACCATCTCCTCGAGCGGGGCCAGTTGGGTATTGACGACCGACTCGTCGACGTCGGCACACGAGGCGACCCAGCGATCCAGAATAAGGCTGAGCGCACCGCCCTCGGGGCGCGTCTTGGTCGATATGTTGCGGATGAGCTCGCGGTAGGTGGCAAGGCCCTGCCCCTGACCGCCTTGCAGGCGGCGCTCGGGCGACAGGTCGGCATCAGCGACGACGAATCCCTCGCCCATGGCGTGCGTGCGGATGGTCTGGAGCAAAAAGCTCTTGCCGGCGCCGTAACGACCGACCAGAAAGCGGAAGCTCGCGCCACCGTCGGCGATGAGACTCAGATCGGTGAGCAGGGCGCGGATCTCGACCTCGCGCCCTACGGTGATGTAGGGAAGGCCGATGCGCGGGACCACGCCGCCCTTGAGTGAGTTGAGAATGACGGCGGCGACGCGCTTGGGCACGCGGGGTGCTGCGGATGCGGTATCACTCATGGTCTAGGTATCCTCTCACGTCTGCTTCGTAATCCTCGATAATTTGCGGTCCTGCCGCGCCGAATTCGATAATGGTGTCTCCCACCAGGTCAAAGAGCGCCTCGTTGATGCTGTCGACGAGCATGTCCTCGCTCTGCCCCGATTGCACTACCGCCGATTCCGCCTGTACTGCGTTGTGCTCGAGCAGCGCGCGGAGATAGGCGTCTGCGGCAGGCGTGAGTTCGTTCGTGGCGTCAGCGGGCGCAACAGCTGCGAACGCGGGCGTCGGCGCGAGAAGCGGTGCCACGACACCAAACTGTTCGGTGGATATGGTTGGCTCGTCGGTCTCGTCCTGCCGAATGGGTGCCGCGACCGCCTCGACAATCGCGTCGGCTACGGGCTCGGCTTCCGGTTGCCCTGAGTTCGCTGTCTCGACTTCCACGGGCGCGCTGTCCTCGCGCTCTTCATCGATTAAAAGCGCTTCGCGCGTTTGCGCAGCGGCGCTCCGAATGTGCCCCAGCTGAGTCAGGTCGATATCGATCTTGACGGGCTGGTGTGCGGCGTCCCACGAAAGCCATGCCACAATCTCGTCATCGATAATCTTGGCCAGATATTTGGGGACCTTTTCTTCCTTAAGGGGATGGGCGGGGTCCAGCGCCAGGCGCAGGCGTTGGTCGCAGGCGCGCATCATTTCACCGAGCTTGTTGCTCTTTTGCCCACTACCGTGGATACGCATACATTCCCAAAAGCCGTTTTGGCAACGGTAGATATGGATAGGATCCAAGCGGTATTCGCAGTCCTCGTGGCGCTCGGGCGCAAAGAATACGGCCGAGGCAAACATGGTGTAGGGCATGGCCGTCTCCTCCCCAAATAAACTCGCCACGATGCCGGTCTTTCGGTGCGTGTCATAGTAGCGCGCCATGCGGACATACACGGCGCATGCTACGTGGCGCAGATCGCGGTGGTGGCTGCGATCGAGCCGCGAGTTATTTAGGTTGTACGTGGAGAGGGCGTTGATGGCGGCCATGAGTCGCTCCTCGCGCACCTCATCGGGCGGAAGGGGGAGCGTGGGCTCGGAGGTTTTGCGACGCTTAGGGGTCTGGCCGGACGGTGCCGGTGCTGGTACAAGGTCTCGTGCCGCGCGTCGCAGCTCGATAAGGGCGTTATCGAACATGACGGTTTTAGAGTCACGAAGCAGCTTGGGGTCGAGCCCGTGGAACACGGCGTAATCCTGCAGCCACACGCGCGCAAACCGGTCGATGCCGGGCTCGAAGGCGCGATAGACATCCCAAAAGGCCTTGATCTTGTTAAAACCTTCGAGCGGATCATCTACGCCAATGCCGCAGATCAGCTCATAGAGATACAGAAAGGCAAAGGACGTAGACGTTTCCTCGACGGTTCCGCGGCGCACTTGGGCACGCCAGGTAAAGTAGCCGCGCAACTGCCGGTCGCTCATGGCGTTGTAGGTGGGAAAGTACGACTTAAAGGTGCCGTTGTAGGGACAGTCGTCCTCAAAGTCGGCCATCAGCAGGCCCTGGCGGTAGAAAAGCTCGGCTTCCGAAAGCCAGCGACCCGCGCCGCCTTTGGGGTCATCCTGCCAGCGCGATATCTCGCGCATCTTGCGGTACTGGTCGGGAAGGAAATTCTGCATCTGACGACCGGTTTTGAGAATCGGCTCGTCAGCATAGACTTCGCTTGAGAAGCGGGCGGACTGATGGGTCCGGGCCTCGGCCATAATGCGCTCGATGAGCATCTTAATGTCCTGGTCGGCCACCGTCTCTCCTCTCCTAACGCAGCTTCGGTGACCTCATATCATAGCACAGCATCAAACAGGTGTTCGAGATACTGCTGCGTAGATAGATTTAGAACAGGAGGGCGTAGATGACGGCGATGACGACGGAGGGGAGCATATTGGCCGTGCGGAAGGTCTGAGGACGGATGAGGTTGACGCCGACGCAGAAGATAAGCATGGAGCCCACGAGCGAAAGGCTGTTGAGGGCTGCTGTGGTCATGATGGGGGAGAGCGCGCCGGCAAACAACGTGATCGTCCCCTGGAACACGGCGACGGGCAGGGCCGAGAAGATGCAGCCGCGTCCGAGCGAGGCCGTCATGGTGCAGACGATGATGCAGTCCAGTGCGCCCTTGAGGGCAAGCGTTGACCAGTCGCCGAGCAGGCCGTCCTGGATCGATCCCACAATGGCCATGGCGCCGATACACACGGTGAGTGAAGTCGAGACAAAAGCGTTGGTGAACTCGTTATCGCCCTCACTGCCAGTCTTGCGCTTGAGCCATTCGCCAAGGTTCTCGATGGCGGCTTCCAAGTTGACGGCCTCGCCGATGAGCGAGCCGAGGGCGAACGAGACAATGAGCATGGTGGTACCGGTGGTCGCCAGCGCCTCCCCATCGATAAGGAGCATCTTTTGCATGGTGCCGCCCAGGCCGATAAACAGGACGCACAGCCCCGATGCTTTCATGAGCGTGTCTTGAATGCGCGGTGTAATGAAGCGGCCGCCCGCTAATCCCAAAAGACCGCCCGCAACTAAAAGCACAACGTTGATGATTGTTCCCAAGCCCGGCATGAGCCCTCCCGTATTGATGCCAACGTGGCAATCGTAGCAGAGTGGAATGCGAGGTACATCGCGACTCATCTAATACGTTATATAAGTGGTATTAGGAATGGTGCGCAGCATTTAAGCCTCAGGTGGTTGTCGGGACATAGGGATAGTAGTCAAAGCGCAGCGTCATAAGCCGCTGTGGGGATTCAATAGCCGCGGCGATGATATTGGCATCGCGGGCACGATCAAACCCTACGAGTTCGATCTGATACGAGACGTCTTGCATAATGTCCAGACGTCGCCAGGCGAGGAGTGTGTCGCCATCGAATTCCAAGGTCTTGCCTCCGTCTGGGGCAACGGCGTATAGACGCAGCTTGGCGGTGGTTGCAGGTTCGACAACCGTGACCTTTTTAATTTCGTTTCGAGTATTCTTGGCGCCCAACAAGGTGAGCAGTGTTGGGGCCACGACCTCGCCCGATGGCAAAAAGACGACTTCGATGGATTCGGGAAATGCGATGATGGCCGACTTGCGGACGGGCTGATTGGCGGCGGCAACTTCGATGTTCGCAGCGTCGATGACCTCTGTGTGGTCGAGCGCGGCAAGCACGCAGCAGTTACCCTCATCAATTTCTTGAGGATCAGCAAGCCCCAGACTGTCCGCGAGCTCGGGGTCGTTTGGAACGGCAGCGGGCTCATTCGATGCTTCGAAAGAAGCTGGGACGCTGTTTGTCGGCGACGGCGTGTCGCCCGCACCTGCTTCTTTGTCCGCGCTCTCTTCTTGTATGGTTGCGTTGATGGGTTCGTCGTTTGAGGGGAGCGTCTTGGCGTCAAGCGCGGAGGGGAGAATTCCGATGGCTCCGGATCCGCTCCACTCCATTTCGAGAAGCGCCGGGTCGGCAAGAATGCGTTGCCTGCTTTGCGCGTGGACATCGATTTCAATAGGGCCTGCCTCTATCCCTCGTGTAAGGCTGAGTGATCCGGCTGGCTTCTCGAAATGAGCGTCTGTGTCTTTGGTGCTGACGGCGTAGAACAGCAGGGACGCTTCTCCCGCCGCGATGGCATCGGTGTCGGCTTTGGTCAGCCGCAACGATGCCGTGAATGAGAGGGTGGGCTGCGTGTCGTCTGCATTCGCGGCGGCGCAGCCCAGACATATACCGCCTCCTTTCTCAAAAAACGTACCGTCGAAGGCGACCTTCGCTCCGTTCGCCGAGTCATCGATCGAAGCGATGTCGATGCGCAGCTCTAAATTGCATGGATCGCCATCTGCGTCGAGCACAACCGAGCGCCACGTGCAGACGGCGTACCCCGCCTGGGAGCCGTTTGCCTTGTTCGAACGATTGATATCCACGACTATCGAACCGTCCGTATTACGACGAAGGCATCCCGAGGTTGAGATTGCAGCCTGTGCGATCGAAAAACGCTTGCACGCAATGGTACTCGACGGATTTGGGGCGGAACTTAGGGCTGCTGGTAAGGAGTCTGCCATGACGGGAGTCGCCCAAGCGGCGACAGGCGTTCCGGTTGCGAGCGCGCCGCAAAGTGCGACGACGGGCAAAAGGTTCTTCGATGCCATGGGGTCTCCTTAGCTAATTTAGTGCGGCCTGTCCGTGTTTTGTTTCTGGCTGCGTTTGATGTGTAGACCGAGGCCGGCGGTTCCCGCGCCTGCTGCTGTGGCGCCTGCTGCCAAGAGCCATCGTCTGTCGCCTGTCTGCGCCAACGGTTCCTCGCGGTCGCGGCGGTCGAGCTCCGAGAGGTCGACCGTCACTTGTGTGGCGGCCTGCGCCTGTTCTTGCTGGGCAAAGGCCATGGCTGGCCCAAACGCCAAGATGCCGATGGCGGCGGCCAGGGCGACGGCCTTATGCCGTGTGCGCACCGGGCTCGACCGTCCAGGTGATCGTTGCAACCTGATCGCCTTCGCCGGTTACGTGGAAGATGTCGCGCGTGACGCGGGCGACGTTTCCGCTTGTCTTGAGCTTGATTTTGTCCGTGCCGCCGGCAATGCCCTGGTAGCCCATGTCGAAGGCTGCATTCTTGGAAAGATCGAGGCCCGTCCCCTGCATTGCGGCGCTGGCGTTCTGGAGCGCGCCGTCGGGGCCGACCTTAAAGTCGATGGAGTTCTGCGCGGTTCCGGCCTTGGCGTCGGCGGCAATGGTCCAGGTGTTCATGGCGTCGATCTTCATGTTGGTGACATGGATGCCGTAGGCCGAATGATTGTCGATGGTGGTCGCGTCTTCTGAGGGGCCCTGAAGCGTGCCGTCGGCCTTGGCGACGAAGGGAATAACCGTCGGAACTTTGAACTCAACGTTGTCGATCTCGGTCCTGACCATTACTTTCGTGGTTCCAACGCGCCCGGCCGCCATAGCTGGCGTCGGGGCAGCGCCCATTGCGAGCGCGAGCGCGAGCCCTGCGCCCACGACGAGCGCTCTGGCTCCGTTCATGTTCCTGGTGATGTCCATGGTCGTTCCTTTCTATTCGCCGCGGGCCGTCCCCGCGATGATTGGACGAATGCTGGTGAATTGCGTGCGGTGCCGCGTCGGCCGGAAAAGCTAGTTCTCGGCTTGCTCAACCCGCACCTTGACACGTGTCGGATTGCCGTGGCTGTCGAGGGTCTTGGCATCGAGTGCCTGGATCTCGATGTACGCCTCGCCTTCTTTGATGTCGCCGGCGGGGCACGTCTCGATTGTCTTGCCGGTCTCGACCACACCGGATTCGTACATGGTCTCGTCGTTTTGGATGACGCGGAATCGCTGGGGAAATTTATTGTCTTGGACGTTTTGCACGTTGACGCGCAGCTTGCCGTCCTCCTGCAGCTGAGCGACCGGCGCGACCGAAATCGTCATCATGTTGTCGCGGACGATAGCGTCGAGCTCATCTTGGATTTCCTGACGCGTTTTGCCCTCGGCCGTCGTAACCGAAGCGCCCGCCTCGGGTACGGGCTGCGACTGCCAAGCGTATAGTCCTACGGCGACAAGGGCGCAGACGATGGCCAGGCAGGCAACGATGAGCTTCTTGCGACGACCCAGGCCTACAAAGTGGGGTGGCCTCTTCGCGCTCATGCGGCATCCTTGGCGGTATAGATGCGCGCAAAGGTGGACGGGTCCGCTCCAAAGAGCATGTGAAGCATCAGACGGCGCGAGTAGACGAGCTCGTCGAAGTCGGGAGGGAGCTCGATGTCGTGGATATGCGCGATGTGGTGGGAGAGCGCCGAGAACGACTCGGGGTCGCAGATCACATCGGTGGTAACGTGGTAGACCGTCGTATCGGGGAATGCCTCTTCGTCGAAAGGCAGGAGATGGGGATCGTCGTCGACTTCGATGGCGATGCCGTACTGGGGCCAGTAATATGCCATGGGAACCTCCCTGCTTCTGGGGCCAAAACTTCTATCGGTTTTGGCTGTCGACGCCGACCGTATCAGCCGCTACTTGACCAATTTCTGACCAAATGCTTGACGGATTGGTGTCTCCGCAGGTAAAAGGCGGCAAAAAATACTCCAACTTTTTTCGAGCGACAATCGCGCGGTCGGCGACGGCGGGGCCATATGTGTCAAAAGCATCGTCTGCCGAGGAAGCCTCGCCGTTCGCCGAATTGCACGAACGTAAAAATCGCCAATTATGGAGACGGTCTCGAACACGTCGACGAAACGATGCGGTAACATCTCCCTGCAAACACTGTAGTTAGCTAAAGGGGGAGTTCGCGTGTCTGCAACCATTAAACCCTTCACCGACGAGTTCGAAGAGTATGGTCGCGATGAGTCTCGCGCATCGGGCGAGGCCTCGAGCATCTCGTTTCCGACGACGGAAGACGAGGTCCGCGCCATTTTGGGAAAGCTCCATGCCGAGTGTGTCCCGGTAACGGTTCAGGGCGCCCGAACCGGCCTTGCCGCCGGTGCCGTGCCCCACGGCGGGCATATCCTCAATACTTCCCGTATGAATCGCTACTTGGGCCTTCGCCGCGATGAACAAGGCCAATTTCTGCTGCGCGTGGAGCCGGGCGTTGTTCTCTCGGAGCTGCGCAAGCAGCTGAGCAAGAAGGTGCTGCCGACCGCTGGTTGGGACCAGGCATCGCTTGAGGCCTACGAGGAGTTCCAAGAGGCCCCCGAGCAGTTCTTTCCCACCGATCCCACCGAGGCGTCTGCCTGTCTGGGCGGCATGGCGGCATGCAACGCCTCCGGCGCCCGCAGCTACGCTTACGGCCCCATGCGCCCGCATATCACGGGACTCCACGTCGCGCTGGCTGATGGCGATTTGCTTGAGCTTCAGCGCGGCGAGGCTTTTGCCCAGGGCCGCCACCTGTCGCTCGTGACGGCAGCGGGCCGTACGCTCGAGCTCGATCTTCCCGGCTATACCATGCCCAAGACAAAAAATGCCTCAGGCTATTTCGTTGCGGACGAAATGGACGCCATCGACCTCTTTATCGGTGCTTGCGGCACGCTCGGCGTTATCACCGAGCTCGAGATTGCCCTGCAGGCGGCGCCTGCGGTCGTTTGGGGTGTGAGCTGCTTTTTCGATAGCGAAGACAAGGCCGTGTCCTTTACCGATTCCGTGCGCCCCGTCCTGTCCCATGCGGCTGCCATCGAGTACTTCGACGCTGGCGCCCTGGATATTCTACGTCGCCAGCGCGAGCAGTCGACCGCGTTCGCCTCGCTGCCGGCGCTCGACAAAGACGCTAAGGTCTGTGTTTACGTGGAGCTCGACTGCGACGACGAAGCCCAGGCGACTGAGGAGCTGTATCACTTGGGGTGGGTACTAGAGCTTGCGGGCGGCAGCGACGATGCGACATGGGTCGCGCGCACCGAAGTCGATCGCGAATGCCAGCGGTTCTTTCGCCACGCGGTGCCCGAGAGCGTCAACATGCTTATCGACGAGCGCCGCCGCACGGATCCCACCATCACCAAGTTGGGCTCGGACATGTCGGTGCCCAATGCACGCCTTGCCGATGTCGTGGCCCTCTATCGCCGCACACTGGCCGAAAGCGGGCTTGAATCTGCTGCCTGGGGGCACATCGGTAACAACCATCTGCATGTGAACATCCTGCCGCGCGATGCGCAGGACTACCGTCGCGGTGGCGAGCTGTTTGCCCAGTGGGCTGCGGAGGTAACGGCTATGGGCGGTGCCGTTTCTGCCGAGCACGGCGTCGGCAAGATCAAGGCGGGCTTCTTAGAGACGATGTACGGCCACGAGGCCATGGTCGAGTCGGCGCGGCTCAAGCTCCAGCTCGATCCCGACGGGCAACTGGGTCGCGGCAACCTGTTTTCGGAGAAGCTCTTGGATGAGCTCGTCCAGAAAGGGGGCGCGTGAAGATGAGCGATTTCCATATGGTGGTGTGCGTCAAGGCGGTGCCGGGCAGCACCGAGGTCAAGATGGACCCCAAGACCAATACCATCGTGCGCGATGGCAAGCAGGCGGTCATTAATCCCTTTGACGCGAGTGCTTTGGAATGCGCGCTGGCGCTGAAGGACGAGTTTATCGGCTTTGGCATGGATGTGCGCGTGACGGTGGTGTCGATGGGCATCCCCGCGACCGAATCGCTGCTGCGCGACTGTATCGCCCGCGGTGCCGACGACGCGCTGCTGCTGACCGACCGAGCCTTTGCGGGCGCCGATACCCTAGCCACCACCTATGCCCTCAAGTGCGGCATCGAGGCGCTCGACGAGGACTTCGACCTGCTCATCTGCGGCAAGATGGCGGTGGATGGCGATACGGCCCAGATTGGTCCCGAGCTTGCCGGTGCCTTTGAGACTCCCTGCGTGACCGACGTGAGCTGCGTGCAGAGCGCGGGCTTTACGACGTGTGGCTCGCTGGCGCTCGTTCACGGATGCGATGCCGGCGAGGAGACGGTGTGTCTTGAGATGCCGTGCGCGATGACGACTGCCAAGGAGATTGGCCAGTTGCGTATGCCGAGTATTGCCGGTATTCGCGCGGCGGAGGAGGCGGACGTGCGCGTGGTCAGTGCCGCCGACGTGAACGCCGACCCCGCGCGTTGCGGTCTTGCCGGGTCGCCGACACAGGTCGTGCGCTCGTTTGTGCCCGACCGTGACCAAACGTGCGAGGCCGTTGAGGGGGCGGCGTCCGAGCAGGCGGCAAAGCTTGCCAAGATTATCGAGGGGATGGCGTAGATGAGCGGACTGATTATCGATAGCGAAGCCTGTATCGGCTGCGGTCGCTGCGTGCGCGCCTGTGCCTCGGGCGGCATCGTAGTGGAAGGCGAGCGACCCAGCCGATGCGCCCGCGTAACCGACGGCTGCATCCTATGCGGTGGGTGCGTCGACGCCTGCCCTGTCAACGCTATCTCGATCGAGCGTGACGAGGCCGCCGGCGCGGTTGACCTCGATGCGTATCGAGACATTTGGGCATTCGTGCAGACCGACGAGCACAACGCCGTGGCTCCCGTGGCCTACGAGCTCCTGGGCAAGGGGCGCGAGCTTGCCGATGCTCGCGGCTGCCGTCTGGTGGCACTGATCGGCATGAGCCCCGAGGGCTCGCTCAGGGATCTCGAACACCTGGTTTGTGCCGGCGCGGACGAGGTCCTGGCCTGTCGCGACGAGCGCCTGCGCCAAAACGATGCGGAGGTCTACGCCCGCTTGATCTGCGATTTGATAGCCGAACGCAAACCCGAGGCCATCTTATACGGCGCGACCGCTTTTGGCCGCGAACTGGCACCCGGCGTTGCCGTGCGCTTGCAGACGGGCCTTACGGCTGACTGCACCGTACTTTCGATGGATACGGAGACGGGACTGCTGCAACAGACGCGTCCGGCGTTTGGCGGCAACCTGATGGCCACCATCGTCTGCCCCAATCATCGTCCCCAGATGGCAACGGTGCGCCCCGGTATCTTTAAGGCGCCCGACTTTGACTACGACCGCTCCGGCACGATCACCCAGATATCGCTTGCGGATGATGCTAAGGCTCGTGTCGAGATCTCGATTCCCGCCGAGGAGTGGGGGCGGCAGGCCTCGATCGCCGATGCCGAGCGCCTGGTCGTGGTGGGTCGCGGCATTGGTTCCAAGAAAAACCTGCCGCTGATGCGAAGGCTCGCCGAGGCTCTGGGAGCCGAGCTTGGTTGCACGCGACCTGTCGTGGAGGCCGGCTGGTTGGAGTATCGCCATCAGATTGGCCAGACCGGCGTATCGGTTTCGCCCAAGCTTCTCGTGAGTATCGGTGTTTCGGGCGCCATCCAGCATCTTGCCGGCATCGGTGGGGCGGAGTGCATTATCGCCATCAACGAGGACCCGGATGCCCCCATTTTCGGCGCTGCCCAGTACAAGGTTGTTGGGGACGCCGTCGAGGTCGTCGAGGAGCTGCTGGCCCAGCTTGAGCGCTAGGCGCGCGCCAGCCAGTCGCGCATCTCGTCCTTTAGGCGGCTCCAGGTTGCCTGCGTGGCGGGGTCGGTAAAGGGCTGCGTAATGCCAAAGGGCGCGTCGAGCAGGCGGTGGATATCGCCCTGTTCGCGCGCCAGCGCGCGGCTTGCTGGATAGACGAGCTCAAACATAAAGCAGATGAGTCCCACCAGGTAGTCTGCGGGCTCGTTGCGTTCATCGCGTGCGACGCAGCGGTGCTCGTCAAAGGCGGCAAGTGCCGGCGACGAGAAACGGCTGCCGAGAAACGTCTTCTCGTCCACCTTGAGGATGGTGTCGACGGTGCTGTCGGCGATGGTGCGCATAATGTCGATCTTGTCACCATCGCGCACGATATCGCAGAAGCTTCGCGTGCGCACGTCGAGCTGCGCGGGTAGACGGAAATCGCTGTGATAGGCAATGCTCACTCGGATGAGCTCATCTTCTGCCGGGTCATCGATAAAGTCGCGGATGCTCGTTTCGGCGGGTGCATCGGCGGGATTCTCGCCAAAGAGGACCTCAATGCCCAGCGCCGCATGGCTCATGCTCTCGGCGTCCTTAAAGGTGTCCCAGCGTCGTAGCTGCTCAAAGCGGCCCATATCGTGTAGCAGGCCGCAAAGCCATGCCAGGTCAATATCTTCTGACGACCAGCCCTGCTCGCGCGCTACGGCATCGCATGCCTCGGCCACGTGGTATGTATGCTCGATTTTGAGCGCGATGCGTGGGTTGGTGGCGTCGTAGGCATCGGTGTAGCTTTTGAAGGCCGTGCGCGCCCGGCCTCGATCGATAGCTGTCATAATGACTTCCTAAAAAGTTGTGTCTTTCGATCCGGTGGCAATTGTAGGTGAACTCGGTTGCTGTCGGATGATGATTCTGCCGTGTCGCTACATGCGGTTCGGAGACCTTGTCAGGATGAGAAGCGTATGGTGCTCAAAATCGTTAGAACCGTCTGGCCAGTGATGCTTACCTATGTTGCAATAGGCGCGCCGTGCGGAATGATCATGGGGCAGACGGGAATGGAACCCTGGATGGTTTTTGCTCTGAGCAGCACGTTTGTGACGGGCAGCGGCCAGTTTATGATCTGCAATCTTTGGCTGGCGGGTGTACCGGCACCTTCGATTATCGCGAGCGTTGCCGCCATCTCCTCGCGTTTTGCGCTTTACTCGGCATCGATCGCGCCGCATCTGAGGGGTGCCTCGAAGCGTCAGACGCTGGCTGTTGCCGCGACACTTACCGAGGAGGCATATGGCATCTCGCTTGCCAAGTTGGTTGAAGGGGAGGATTGGGGCCCGCGCGAGTCCTTTGTGCTCAACGCGATCCTCATCGCGACATGGGGCGTTTCGTGCACGATGGGCGCCGTTGTCGGCACTGTTGTCGATGTCCCCACCGCTATTGCGGGCTTTGTCTGCACATCGCTTTTTATCTGCCTGCTCTTTTCGCAGCGACTGTCGCGCGGCAACGTTGTCGCAGCGGTTTCGGGCGCGGTGTCCGTCGCCGTATGCAAGTCCTTGGGCCTCACGAATATTGCCGTGCCGGCAAGCGTCGTGGTCGGTATTGCCATTGCGCTGGCGTGCGATGCTGTATTTGACGGAAGAGGTGCCCGCGATGCCCGTTAACGAGTTCTTGGTTCTGTGGCTGTCGTCGTGGGCTGCTATCGCGTTCTTTCGCATCGCGCCGGCGTTCGCCTTGCGCGGGCGGACCCTGTCGCCCCGCATTACCGAGGCCCTGGGCTATATCCCGCCCGCTGCCTTTGCCGCGCTGGTCGCCAACGACTTGGTGAACCCCGGCGCGTTCGACGCGGGATTCTGGCCTGCCTTGGTTCCCTGGATTGCGGCCGCCGGCGTCGTGGCCGTGGCGGTCAAGACAAAATCGATGCTGTGGTGCTGCGTCTCGGGCATCGTGCTCTATATCGTCTTGAGCCTTATATAGGGCTGGCGTCGCGGGCGCCGAATCTCGTTCCATCCCAACTTGTAGAATTTTTCACCGAGCTGGTCTATTTCTTCTGGTACCATGGTCAAACTTTACTGTAGCAAAGCGTGACGTGGGCTTTTGTACCCCGTCAGCGGAAATGGGGGTTTCATGGCACAGGAAGCAACCGCCAACGAGCAAAAGAAATTCAAGGTCCCGCGCATCCCGGGCGACATCATGATCTATCCCATGATCGTCGGTCTTTTGCTCAACACCTTCTGCCCGCAGGTTTTTGAGATCGGCGGCTTCTTTACGGCTGCCTGCCGCGGTGGGTCCAATACCATCGTCGCCGCGATCCTGCTGTTTGTGGGCGCCGGCATCAGCTTTAAGTCCACGCCGGGCGCCATCAAGACCGGCATCGTCGTGCTGATTCCTAAGCTTGTAGTGGCAGCCGCGCTGGGTCTGGGCGTCGCGTACTTCTTTAACGATAACTTTTTAGGCCTGAGCTCGGTTTCCATCATCGGCGGCATTACGTTTTGCAACATGGCGCTCTATACGGGCATCATGGGCGAGTTCGGCGATGAGTCCGAGCAGGGCGCTGTCGGTATCCTGTTCTTTACGGCCGGCCCCGCCGTCACGATGATCATCCTCGGTGTCTCGGGTCTCGCCAATATCCCCGTCGGCACCATCATCGGATCCATCCTGCCGCTTGTTATCGGCATGGTCCTGGGCAACTTGTTCCCGTTTATCAAGAACCTGCTGGTCCCCGGCGCCAATCCCGCGATCGCTGTCATCGGATTTCAGCTCGGTGCGTCCATGAGCCTGTCGAGCTTTATCACCGGCGGTATCTCGGGCATCCTGCTGGGCCTCATCACCCTCTTTATCGTTGGCCCCATCACCTTTGCCTTCGAGCGCTTGTGCGGCGGCAACGGCAAGGCCGCCGTTGCCTGCTCCACCATCGCCGGCACGGCTATGACCACGCCGGTTGCTCTTGCCGAGGTCGCGCCACGCTATGCCGAGCTTGCGCCCACCGCGTATGCGCAGATCGCCACCGCCGTCATCATCACGGCAATCATGGCCCCGATTCTGACCGGCTGGGTCGATAAGAAGTTCTGCCACGGCGAAGAGGATCTGTCGGTCGAAGGCGTCGAGGCTATTGAGGAGGCCGTCGCGACCGACATCGACGGCGAGTAATCGTCGACGCGAGTCAATCAAGCCGGCGTGTGCAATTCGCGCCGTATGGGCGCCCGAACGGTGGCTGTTCTGCAGTGACGTTCGGGCGCTCTGCTATGATTCCCTTTACCCCTGCGGAGAAAGGGGTGTTTGGCGCCTGGGCGCGACTCGGGCGATTCTGGCCACTTGGATATTGAAGGGAGGGCGTCTAGTGATTAAGGCACTCAAGATCGAGATATTCCTGCTGTGCATGATTATTCTTATCGGGCTTGCCGTACGAAGCCGTCGCTCCCTGTTCTCGAGCACCCAGCAGCTTTTGTTTAGCATGCTGGGCTACACGTCTGCTGCCTACATTTTCTTCGATATGATCTGGACGCTCTCGGACGGCGTAAGCACTCCTGTAGGCATCACGGCCAACTGGATTTCCAACGCGGTCTCGTTTTCGCTGTTCGCCATCGCGTGCCTCATTTGGTTTTTCTATTCCGAGACGATGCAGGGCTCACGGCTCCTGACCACGCCCTACAGGGTGGTACTTTTAACGTTGCCAACAGCATTGGTGGTCGTGCTGGCATTTACCAGCTACTGGACGCACGCTATGTTCTATATCGATGCACAGGGCGTATATCGTCGCGGCTTTGCTTATATGATTCAGCCCATCGTGAGCTACTGCTACGTCATATATACGTCCTTGCATGCCTTTATTCAGGCTCGAAAAGTCGAAAGCCTGCAAAAGAAGGCCATTTATCGCACCCTCGCCTTTTTTGCGGTTCCCGCTCTGGTGGGCGGTACCTTCCAAGTTTTGTTTTCGGTACCGGGCCTTTGCGTCGGTATAACGCTGAGCATCCTGCTGCTCTACATCGTCTATCAGGAGCAACTGATCTCTACTGACCCGTTGACTGGACTCAACAACCGCAATCGTTTTGAGACCTATATG
This sequence comes from uncultured Collinsella sp., assembly GCA_902495525.1. Taxonomy (GTDB): domain Bacteria; phylum Actinomycetota; class Coriobacteriia; order Coriobacteriales; family Coriobacteriaceae; genus Collinsella. The sequence continues at coordinate 30,500 of CABUXL010000010.1, read as the reverse complement.
CTGTCGCTCTTTTCAAATGTGGATCAGGCCGAAGATGTTTATCTGCTTATGATGGACGCTGATGGCTTTAAGCAGATTAACGATCGCTATGGACATGTGGAGGGCGACCATGCTCTTCAGGTCATATCCGCTGCGCTCAAAGAAGTCTGCTCGGCGTCTGGTGGCTTTATCGCACGTTATGGTGGCGATGAGTTTGTGGTGCTCCAAAAGGCAGCGGCGGAACAGGACATCATAGACCTGTGTTCGGCGATTGACGACGAGCTCGCTCGTGCCGAGGTACCGTATGCATTGCGGATGTCCATCGGTTACGCGCGGGTCGGCGATAGTGTTGATACCTGGCAAGACTTACTTCGCGCTGCCGATGCGGAGCTCTACCGCGTCAAGGCCGAGAAAAAGAAAGCCGGCATCCAGATACGCTAGGAAAAGGGTCGCACGCTTGCGTGCGTGGCGGCCCTCAGCTCATCGATGTATTCCATTAAGCTAAAGTATGCGAATGCCCTTCCTAAAAAGTGAGCTCGCTAGGCTTTTTTGGGTTTGTTGACAATGATGATGCCGCCGCAGACCAACAGCAGGGCAACTATGACGGTAACGGGGCTCGTGCCAGCGCCCTCGCCGAGCAGCAGCGCGCTCAGCAGCACGCCAAAGACCGGGTTCATAAAGCCAAAGACCGAGACGCGGCTGACGGGGTTGACGGCAAGCAGGCGCGACCACAGCGAGTAGGCGACCGCGGAGATAAGCGCCATGTAGATGATGAGCGCGATGGCGGGGACAATCGCTGTGGGGGAGAGCGCGCCACCCATCAAAAAGCCGATGGCGGTGAGGACCAGGCCGCCGACCAAGAACTGCCACCCGGCAAGCAAGACGCCGTCGTGCTCGCGCGAGAAGATACCGATCAGGCAGGTCGAAAGAGCACCCGCGACAGTGGAGGCTAGGATAAAGCCCTCGCCATCGAGCCTGAAGCCAAAGGTGCCATCTGCGCCCGAAAGGTTGACGAGCGCGACGCCGGCAAAGCCCAGCGCACAGCCAAGCACCTTGGCCGTACTGAGCTTCTCGGTGTGAAATGCCAGGGCGGCAAAGAGGATTGCGAGGAAGTTGGCGCTGGCCTCGATGATGGAGCTCGACATGGCGCTGGCGCGTGAGAGGCCCAGATAGAAAAAGAAGTACTGCCCGATAGTCTGGAAGAGCGACAAGACAAAGATGGGTTTGATGTCGCGCGCTTGCGGTATGAGGGGACGGCGTTGGGCCGCGCTCATCCCAACGATAACCAGGGCGCCGGCAAGCGTAAAGCGTAAACCTGCAAAGAGCAGCTGCGAAGCGCTATCGTGCGCTGGGATACCAAAGAGTGCGTAGCCGATCTTGATGCAGGGAAAGGCCGATCCCCAGAGTGCACAGCAAACAAGACAGCCCAGGATGAGTCCGGGCAGGGTGGCGAGATACGGCTTGCGGCTTTCCATGATGTCCTTCCTACATGCGCGAAGCAAAAAAGAACCCGCCACCGGATGTGTCGGTGGCGGGTGTTGTTACCCGAAGGGATTGTAACCGATGGGAAAGGTTTAAGCGAAGTAGGCCACGCCGCTCTCAAAGATCGGCATGAACTTATCGCCGGGGACATGCTCGGGCACGTTGCGGTACAGGTTGTCGCCGCGACGCTCGGCATGGCCCATCTTGCCCAGGACGCGGCCGTCGGGGCTCGTGATGCCCTCGATGGCGAGTGCGGAGCCGTTGGGGTTGACGGAGAGATCCATGCTGGGCTTGCCGTCCTCGCCCACGTACTGCGTGGCGACCTGGCCGCTGGCGATCAGCTGGGCGAGCACTTCGTCATTGGCGACAAAGCGGCCCTCGCCGTGGCTGATGGCGACGGTGTAGGGGTCGTCCAGGCTGCACTGCGACAGCCACGGGGACAAGTTGGACGAGATGCGGGTGCGCACCAGACGGCTCTGGTGGCGACCGATGGTGTTGAACGTCAACGTGGGCGCATCGGGCGTGGCGTCGACGATGTCGCCGTAGGGCACCAGGCCGAGCTTGATCAGGGCCTGGAAGCCGTTGCAGATGCCCAGCATTAGGCCATCGCGGGCCTTGAGCAGGTCGCGGACTGCCTCGGTGACCTCGGGAGCGCGGAAGAACGCCGTGATGAACTTGGCAGAGCCGTCGGGCTCGTCGCCGCCCGAGAAGCCGCCGGGGATCATAACGATCTGGCTTGCACGGATGCGGCGGGCAAGCTCGTGGGTGCTCTCGGCGACGGCCTCGGGCGTGAGGTTGTTGATCACGAAGGTGTCGGCCTCAGCACCGGCGGCACGGAAGGCACGGGCGCTGTCGTACTCGCAGTTGTTGCCGGGGAACACGGGGATAACCACGCGCGGGCGGGCGATCTTGGCGCCGGCGTACACGTGGATGTTCTTGGCGCGGAAGTCGATGGTCTCGACCTCGGGGGTCTCGTCGGCGCTGCGGTAGGCAAAGACACTCTCGATGCCGCTCTCCCAGGCCTCCTGGAGCTCGGCGAGCTCGATGACTTCGGAGCCGGTGTCGATGACATAGCCCTCGACGGTGGTGCCCAGGGGCTCGACGACAACGCCGTCGGCGACCTCGGGCAGCTCGGCATCCTCGGCGAGCTCGACGATAAAGCTGCCGTAGAGCGGGGTGAAGAGGCTCTCCACGTCTACATCCTCGGCAAGCTCGATACCGATCTGGTTACCGACGCACATCTTAAAGAGGCTCTCGGCGCCGCAGCCGTAGCCGGGCGTGGAGATGGCCAGGGCGTTGCCGGTAGCAGTGAGCACCTCGACAGCGTCAAACGCGGCGAGCAGCTGCTGGGCGTCGGGACGGTAGTCCTCGCCATAGGTGGCGGGGGCGATGCGGACGACGCGGTGCGTGAGGCCCTTGAACTCGGGCGAGACGGCGCGGGCGGCCTTGCCCACGGCGACGGCGAAGCTGATCAGGGTCGGCGGGACGTTGAGCTCGCCGGCCTCGTCCTCAAACGAGCCGCTCATGGAATCCTTGCCACCGATGGCGCCGGCACCCAGGTCGACTTGGGCCATAAGGGCGCCCAAGACGGCTGCCGCGGGCTTGCCCCAGCGCTCTGCCTCGGTGCGCAGGCGCTCGAAGTATTCCTGGAAGGAGAGGTAGGCGCGCTTGTGCTCAAAGCCGGCGGCAACGAGCTTGGCGATGGACTCGACCACGGACAGGTAGGCGCCCGCAAACTGGTCGGCTTCCATCAGGTAGGGGTTGAAGCCCCATGCCATAGCGCTCGCCGTGGTGGTCTCGCCGTCCACGGGGAACTTGGCGACCATGGCCGAGCTTGGGGTGAGCTGCGTCTTGCCGCCAAAGGGCATGAGCACGGTCGCGGCGCCGATGGTGGAGTCGAAGCGCTCGGAAAGGCCCTTGTTAGAAGCGACGTTGAGGTCGGTGACAAGCGAGGTCATGCGCTCGGCGAGCGTGGTGCCGGCCCAGCTGGGCTGCCACACGCTACGGGCGCACACGTGGGCGACCTGGTGCTTGGGTGCGCCGTTGGAGTTGAGGAACTCGCGGGACAGGTCGACGATGGCGACGCCGTTCCAGGCCATGCGCATGCGCGGCTCGGCGGTAACCTCGGCGATAACGGTCGCCTCGAGGTTCTCCTCAGCGGCGTAGCCCATGAACTCCTCGACGTCACCGTCGGCGACGGCACAGGCCATGCGCTCCTGGGACTCAGAGATAGCGAGCTCGGTGCCGTCCAGGCCGTCGTACTTCTTGGTCACGGTATCAAGGTCGACATACAGGCCGTCGGCAAGCTCGCCCACGGCGACCGAGACGCCGCCGGCGCCAAAGTCGTTGCAGCGCTTGATCAGACGGCAGGCGTCGCCGCGGCGGAACAGACGCTGCAGCTTGCGCTCGACAGGGGCGTTGCCCTTCTGGACCTCGGCACCCGAGGTCTCGATGGACTCGGTGTTCTGGGTCTTGGAGGAGCCGGTGGCGCCACCGATGCCATCGCGGCCGGTGCGGCCACCCAGTAGGATGATCTTGTCGGTGGGGGCGGGGCACTCGCGACGAACGTGGTTTGCCGGGGTAGCGCCCACGACGGCGCCGACCTCCATGCGCTTGGCCACGTAGCCGGGGTGATAGAGCTCGTTGACCTGGCCGGTGGCAAGGCCGATCTGGTTGCCGTAGCTGGAGTAGCCGGCGGCGGCAGTGGTCACGAGCTTGCGCTGCGGCAGCTTGCCCTCGAGCGTCTCGGAAACCGGGACGGTGGGGTCGCCGGCGCCGGTGACGCGCATGGCCTGGTACACATAGCTGCGGCCCGAGAGCGGGTCGCGGATGGCGCCGCCCACGCAGGTGGCGGCACCGCCGAAGGGCTCGATCTCGGTCGGGTGGTTGTGGGTCTCGTTCTTAAACAGGAACAGCCAGTCCTGGTCCTCGCCGTCGACATCGACCTTCACCTTGACGGTGCAGGCGTTGATCTCCTCGGACTCGTCGACATCGGTCATGACGCCGGTCTTCTTAAGGTACTTAGCGCCGATGGTGCCCATGTCCATGAGGCAGACGGGCTTGGCGTCGCGGCCGAGTTCGTGGCGCATCTCCATGTAGCGGTCGAAGGCCTGCTGCACCACGGCGTCGTCGATCGTCACGTCGTCCAGGACGGTGCCGAAGGTGGTGTGGCGGCAGTGGTCGGACCAGTAGGTGTCGATCACACGGATCTCGGTGATGGTGGGGTCGCGATCCTCATCGCGGAAGTACTGCTGGCAGAAGGCGATGTCCGCCTCGTCCATGGCAAGGCCGCGCTCGGAAATAAAGGCGGCAAGGCCGGCCTCGTCGAGCTCGCGGAAACCGTCGAGCACCTCGACGGGCTGGGGCTCGGGGGTCTCCATGTACAGCGTCTCGGGCAGGTCGAGCGAGGCGATGCGCGCCTCGACGGGGTTCACCACGTAGTGCTTGATGGCATCGATGGCGGCCTCGTCCAGAGCGCCCGAGATCATATAGACCTTGGCGGAGCGCACGGCGGGGCGCTCGCCCTGGCTGATGAGCTGCACGCACTCGCTGGCGGAGTCGGCGCGCTGGTCAAACTGGCCAGGCAGGAATTCGACGGCAAAGACGGCGCCATCGCTTGCGGGGAGCTCGTCGTAGGTCACATCGACCTGGGGCTCGCTAAAGACGGTCGGCACGCAGGAGCGGAAAAGCTCCTCGTCGATGCCCTCGACGTCGTAGCGGTTGATGATCCTCAGGGCCTCGATGCCCTTGATGCCGAGAATCTCGGTCAGCTCGCCCTTGAGCTGCTGAGCCTCGACGTCGAACCCGGGTTTCTTCTCCACGTAGATACGAGAGACCATTGGTTCCTGCCTTCCTGATCGGTTGGGCGTACGGTACGGTATGCGGCAGCGGTCGGTTTGCGGGGTCTGCCCTGCGGTCGCCTTGAGCCACATGTTTGTAAACCTCACTATGATACGACAGCTCGTGGCGCGTTGAGGACGGCGAGGGTGCTACAGTGATGCGCAATCAAGAGAAAGGCATCACATGGCATTCGTTTCGCTCGCCATCATCGCACTCGTGGCCTTTGCGAGTCCTTTTATCGCCTCGGCGATTCCTGGAAAACCCGTTCCCGAGACGGTCTTTTTGCTCGTGCTCGGCGCGGTGCTGGGACCCCATATGCTCGGCGTCATCCATGTAGATGCCGAGGTCTCGCTTGTGTCCGAGCTCGGTCTGGCCTTTTTGTTCCTGCTTGCCGGCTTTGAGATCGACCCCAAGAGCATCACGGGCGTCGAGGGGCGCTACGGCTTGGCGACGTGGGTCGTCACGTTTGGTATCGCCTGGCTTGCCGTGCGCTTTACCCCGTGGTTCTCGGTCAGTCATTTCGACGGTATCGCCGTGACGCTTGCCCTCACTTCTACGGCGCTCGGCACGCTCGTGCCCATCATGCGTGAGCGTTCACTTGTCGGAACGCGCGTGGGCGACTCGATTCTCGCGTATGGCACCTGGGGCGAGCTCGGCCCCGTGCTTGCCATGTCGGTGCTGCTGTCTGCCCGTACCGGCATCCAAACGCTCGTGATTCTTGGCCTGTTTGCGGTGGTCTGCGTGTTGCTTGCCGTGGTCCCAAGCCGCTCCAAGCGCGTCGGCAGCCGCTTCTTTGCGTTTGTCGAGGAGCGCGCCGATACCACGTCGCAGACCTTCGTGCGCCTGACGGTGCTCATCCTGGTCACGCTCGTGGCGTTCTCGGCCGTCTTTGATCTCGACATCGTGTTGGGTTCTTTTGCCGCCGGCTTTGTCCTGCGCTATATCATCCCCGAGGGCAACCATACGCTCGAGACCAAGCTCGACGGTCTGGCCTACGGTTTTTTGATTCCGGTGTTCTTTACCGTATCGGGCGCAAAGATCGATCTGACGGCCGTGGCGTCGCGCCCGGGTCTGCTCGTGGGCTTTATCGTGGCGTTGTTGATTATTCGTGCCGTGCCTATTCTTATTTCCATGAGCATTTGTCCTGCGACGCGCGATGTGTCGGCGTATGGTCGCATTACCGTGGCCCTGTACTGCACCACGGCGCTGCCGATCATCGTTGCCGTTACGAGCGTTGCCGTCAACGCGGGCGCGCTGTCGCAAGATATTGCGTCGGTCATGGTTGCCGCCGGTGCCATCACGGTGTTCTTGATGCCATTGCTCGCGCAGCTCTTCTACCGCGTGGTGGATGCCGCACCGGTCGCCGCCGTGGCAGAGGTTGCCGAGCATCCATCCGATGCGCTCGACATCTTGCGCGCCCACCACGACCTAGCGAGCTTGCTCGCGCGCGAGCACGAGCTGCTGACCTCGCATGGCCATGGTCGCGTATTCGAGGGCCTGCCTACGCTCGATACGATTGCCGAGCGTCTTTCCGCCGAGGCAGCGAGCGGCCACATCGATGCCCGCATCGTGGACGCGGCGCACCTGCTTGCCGATAAGACCTATGGAGACGAGGTCGACCCGTCCGAGCTGACTCCGCGTGAGCGCCGCCGCCTGGAGCGCGCCAAGCTCGCTGTGCGCGAATACCGCCGCCGCATGCTGGAGCTCTATGCGCGCGAAGAAGCCGAAGACGACGACGGTAAGTAGTCGATACTTTCTCGGGGAAGCCGCGTCCCGCTTTGAAGGCTCGGAACGGGATGTGGTTTCCGCAAGGAGGTCCTGGGGGAAACCGTGCCCCGTTCTGATCCGAAATACTGGGACATAGTTTCCCTTTCATAACAGGAGAAGGCGCGCTGTCTGTAGTTGATTCAGACGGCGCGCCTTTTTGGTTGAGCTATGTTGAAACTTGAAGCCAAAGCTTGTGGCTCCTTAGGAGCGGGCGGCTCCGTCGACGGGGAGCACGGCGCCCGTGACATAGGAGGACATGTCGCTCGCCAGGAAAACAAAGGCGTTGGCGACATCCTCGGGCTCGCCCATGCGACCCAGCGGAATGGTGGCGATGATGGGCTTGATGACCTCTTCGGGCAGGTTGGCGACCATGTCGGTCTTAGTCACGCCGGGGGCGACGGCGTTGACGCGGATGCCCATGGGAGCGAGCTCGCGCGAGAGCGACTGGACCATACCGTTGACGGCAAACTTGGACGTGGGGTAACCGACGCCGGAGGGCTGGCCGTACTTGGCGACCATCGAGCTTGTGGTAGTGATGGTGCCGCCGTGGCCGGCCTCGGTCATGATCTTGGCGGCAGCCTGGTGGCCATTAAAGACGGCGACGACGTTAAGGTCCATGACCTTTGCGAACTCCTCGGCCGTATAGTTAAGGAGCGGCGAGCGCTGGGAGATGCCGGCATTGTTGACGACCGTGTCCAAGCCGCCCATGTCAGCGGCAGCCTGGGTAAAGGCCTCGGTCACGGCTTCGAGCGAGGTGAGATCGCAGGAGCGACCCCAGACCTTGGCGTCGGGATAGGCGGCTGTCAGCTTCTCAACGGCCGTGTCGGCAGTCTCCTGGCGCGAGCCAAAGACGGTGACGGCAGCGCCTTCCTCGATAAAACGGCAGGCGATGGCATAGCCGATACCGCGTGTGCCTCCGGTGATGATTGCTTTCTTGCCCTCGAGCAACATGGTGCTTCCTCTCATCGCGGGCGGACATTCGCAGCACAGCGTAGCGGTAGTCGGAATCGGCCGCGTTTGCATATCGGTGAACGGTAGCCCGCGTTACCGATGAGCGGCTCGCGCAAATGTGCTTTGCCGTTGTGCTTAGGGCAGGTGACAAAAGGGCTCCCGTCCCACATCGGACGGGAGCCCTCAAGGCGCGTATTGCTAGGCGAGCGTTGGGCTAGTTCGCCATGACGCCTTCGGTCCATGCCTCGACGTCCTCGATGCGCAGGACGTTGGCGACCTCGGCCACGCAGTCGACGCTGGCAAGCTCGGCGGCGGCAGCCTGGACGTCCTTCTCGAGCGCGCGGTGCGTCAGGAAGATGACCGAGCAAGCATCGCTGACGCCCGACTTGCCGTCCTCGACCTGGTTGATGAGCGAGATCGAGATGTTGTGCTTGGCAAAGATGTCGACCGTCTCGGACAGGGCGCCCACGCGGTCGGCGACCTTCAGGCGCACATAGTACTTGGTCTGGAGCTCGTCCATGGGCTTAAAGGCGAGGTTGTGACCATAGGGCTCAATCTCGGGCAGCGGAGCCACGCCGCGGCTGATCTGCTCGGAGAGCGACAGGATATCGCCCACGACGGCGCTCGCGGTGGGGAAGGAGCCTGCGCCGGCACCGTAGAACATGGTCTCGCCCACGGCGTCGCCTACCACGTAGACAGCGTTCATGGCGCCGTTGACCTTGGCAAGCATGTGGTCGGCGGGGATCAGCGTGGGATGCACGCGGACGTCGACGCCAGCGTCGGTGTTGCGTGCGATGCCCAGCAGCTTGATGGTGTAGCCGAGCTCGCGGGCCTGGGCAATGTCTTCGGCGCCGATGGTACGGATACCTTGCTGGTAGACATCGTCGGTGGTCACGCGGGTGCCAAAGCCGATGGAAGCGAGGATTGCCGTCTTGCTGGCGGCGTCGAAGCCGTCGACGTCGGCGGACGGGTCGGCCTCGGCATAGCCCTTTGCCTGGGCGTCGGCGAGCACGTCAGCGTAATCGGCGCCCTCGGCGTCCATGCGCGACAGGATGTAGTTGGTGGTGCCGTTGAGAATGCCAGCGATGGTCAGGATCTTGTTGCCCACCAGGTCGTGCTCGAGCGTGCTGACAATGGGGATGCCGCCGCCGCAGCTGGCCTCGCACTTAATCTGCACGCCGCACGCGCGCGCCTTCTTGGCGAGCGTCTCGACATGACGGCCCAGCAGGGCCTTGTTGGCAGAGACGACGTGCTTGCCGTTCTCGAAGGCGGTGGTAAAGATCTCGGTCGCGGGGTGCTCGCCGCCGATCAGCTCGACGACGATGTCGACGGCGGGGTCGGTGACGACGTCGTGCCAGTCGCTCGTAAAGGCCTCACGCTCAATACCGGCTGCCTCGGCCTGCTCCCAAGCAAGCGCGCAGGCGCGGGTCAGCTTAAGGTCGATGCCGTAGGCTGCCAGGTACTCATCGTGGTGGCTCTTGATCAGACGGGCCACGCCGCCGCCGACGGTTCCCAGACCGATCAGACCGACGTTCACGGTGCGCAGGGGTTCGCTCATAGATAGCTCCTTCGTGCATCTTATGGATGGATTAACCGCTTAAAGGTTGAGTGCATTCTAGCGTGAACCGAGGGCGCGTGCTCGCCAGGCAACAGGAGTCGCACAAAACGGCACCCCCGAAACGCTGCGGAAACATTGGAAACATGCTCGCTACAAACGAAACTCCGTAACAAACTGTCAACGTTTGCGCCATAAGGTTTGCCCCGTACCGCAAGACGGCCGCACCGCGGCCAGCGAAAAAAAAGGGGGACACCATGTTCAACATCAACAGCACGCTCAGCCGTAGGAACTTTCTCGCCGGCGCCGCGGCGCTCGGCACCGCCGCCGCACTCGCTGGTTGCTCGTCGGGTGGCTCGGACGGCGGCTCCGCCGATGACGGCAAGACCTTCAAGATCGGTGTCATCGGCCCTCTGACCGGCGCCGCGGCAACCTATGGCGTTTCGGCCGAGAAGGGTGCCAAGCTCGCCGCCAAGGATTTCTCGACCAAGGACCTCAAACTCTCGCTTAAGTCCGAGGATGACGTCGCCGACGGCGAGAAGGCTATCAACGCCTTCAATACCCTGTGCGACTGGGGCATGCAGGCACTCGTCGGCCCCGTTACCACCGGTGCCGCCGTCGCCGTCTCGGGCGAGATCGCCGACGATATGCTCATGGTCACGCCTTCGGCCTCGTCGCTCGACGTCACCAAGGATAAGACCACGGTCTTTCAGGTTTGCTTCACCGATCCCACCATGGGCGCCAGCGCCGCGAAGTTCTTGGCCGAGAAGTACGCGGATGCCAAGATCGCCCTGTTCTACAACTCCGGCGATACGTATAGCTCGGGCGTTGCCGACGCTTTTGCCGAGCAGGCCAAGGCGTCCAAGCTCGACATCGTCGATACCGAGACCTTTAAGGACGATTCCTCCACGAGCTTTACCAACCAGCTCACCAAGGCCAAGGAGGCCGGCGCCACGCTTATCTTTGCCCCGATCTACTACACGCCTGCGTCTGTTTTGCTCAAAAACGCCAAGGACATGGGCTACGACATGACGCTCATGGGTACCGACGGCATGGACGGCCTGCTCTCCGTTGAGGGCTTCGACACCTCTCTTGCCGAGGGCGTGCTGCTCATGACCCCGTTCTCTGCCGACGATGAGAAGAATGCCGACTTCGTCAAGGCCTATAAGGATGCCTACGACGAGACGCCTAACCAGTTTGCCGCCGATGCTTATGACTGCGTCCACGCAATTGTCGAGGCTATCGATAAGGCGGGCATCGACATTACGGCCGACGGTGCCGACATTGCCGGCGACCTTGCCCGTGCCATGCGCAAGATCAAAATCGAGGGCCTGACAGGCGAGCTGACGTGGAACGACGAGGGCCAGGTCGAAAAGCCCGCTACGGCCTATGTGATTCTGGATGGCAAGTACATCGCCGCCTAAGTGCATATAACGACACCGGTGGGGCCGTTTTATTCAGGACAAGGACGCCTGTAACAGAACGGAAACATTACTTTTACATAATAAAGTGACAATACTGCATAAAATAATAGAAATACGCAGAACTATGGATAAATGAACAAATCCAAAGAAAAGTTGAAATAATCGCCACTTTCCTTAACTAAAGCGTCTAGTATTTTGCGAACGCCGAACACGGCGAAGGATGGCCTGTCGGGTAACCGAAACCCGACGAGATTTGAGAGGAGAGCCGCATGTCGAGCCTCACCGGTAAGTCATTGAACCCTGTTATGAATCGCAGGAGCGTTATCGCGAGCGCAGCAGGTCTGGGGGCGATGTCCATTCTAGCTGGCTGCTCCTCCAACGGCGGCGACAGCGGTTCCGCTTCGAGCGACGCTTCGTTTAAGATCGGCACCATCGGCCCGCTGACCGGCGCCAACGCGTCCTACGGCAAGTCCGTTACCCAGGGTGTCGAGCTTGGCTGCAAGGATTTCTCGACCAAGGAGCTGCCGCTTGCCAGCAAGGCCGAGGACGACCAGGCCGATGGCGAGAAGGCCGTCAACGCCTTCAACACCCTGCTCGACTGGGGCATGCAGGCCCTCGTCGGTCCGACCACCACGGGTGCGTCGGTTGCCGTTGCCGCAGAGTGCGGTAACGACCCCAAGACGTTCATGATCACCCCGTCCGCGTCCTCCGAGGACGTCACCGACGGCAAGGATTGCGTCTTCCAGGTTTGCTTCACCGACCCCAACCAGGGTGTCAACGCTGCCAAGTTCCTGGCGCAGAAGTATGCGGACGAGAAGTTCGTGCTGTTCTATAACTCCGGCGACGCCTATTCTTCGGGCATCGCAGATTCCTTTAAGGCCCAGGCCGCTGAGTCCAAGCTCGAGATTGTCGACGAGGAGACCTTTAAGGACGACTCCGCCACGAGCTTTACCAACCAGCTGACCAAGGCCAAGCAAGCCGGCGCCACCATGATCTTTGCGCCGATCTACTACACGCCGGCGTCCGTCCTGCTCAAGAACGCCAAGGACATGGGCTACGACGTCAAGATGATGGGCTGCGACGGCATGGACGGCATCCTGGGCGTTGAGGGCTTCGATACCTCTCTTGCTGAGGGTCTGCTGCTCATGACCCCGTTCTCCGCCGACGACGAGAAGAACGCCGACTTCGTTAACGCTTACAAGGATAAGTACGGCGATACCCCCGACCAGTTTGCCGCCGACGCCTACGACGGCGTGCACGCGGTGGCCGAGGCCGTCAAGGAGGCCGGTCTTGGTGTCGACGCCGATCCGACCGAGGCTGCCGAGAAGCTGTCCAAGGCTATGCTCAAGATTACCGTTGACGGTCTGACCGGCAAGCTCACCTGGAACGATAAGGGCCAGGTCCAGAAGGAGCCCACGGCGTACGTCATCACCGACGGCAAGTACGTACAGGCCTAATTGGCCGCCTTACATAGAGCGGTTTTGATCCCAAGCAGGGGAGGTTTTGGCCTTCCCTGCTTGCTTGGTATCTAGGGACAGTGTAACGTCCCTGTTTCATACATTAACTGGAAACCTATTCGAAAGGGGGATGTGGAACATGACGGTCTTTATCCAATACCTGGTCAACGGCCTGTCCATGGGCAGCGTCTACGCCATCATCGCGTTGGGCTACACCATGGTCTACGGTATCGCCAAGATGCTCAACTTCGCTCACGGCGATGTCATCATGGTCGGTGCCTATGTCTCGTTCTGCGCCACGTCGTATCTCGGCCTCCCGGGCTGGGCATCTGTAGTTCTCTCTTGTGTGGTCTGCACGGTTCTCGGTGTTCTCATTGAGGGTCTGGCCTATAAGCCGCTGCGCCAAGCAGGCCCGCTGGCCGTTCTGATCACGGCCATCGGCGTGTCTTACTTCCTGCAGAACGCCGCGCAGCTTCTGTGGGGCGCCACGCCCAAGAACTTTACTTCGCTCGTCACCTTCCCGGTGCCGGAGTTCTTGGCCAAGTTTAACGTAAGCGCCGTCTCGCTCGTCACCATCGTCGCCTGCTTGGTTATCATGGCCGGCCTGATGTTCTTTACAGGCAAGACCAAGATGGGCAAGGCCATGCGCGCCGTGTCCGAGGACAAAGCCGCCGCTCAGCTCATGGGCATCAACGTCAACCGCACCATCTCGATGACGTTTGCCATCGGCTCCGCCCTTGCCGCCATCGCCGGCGTGCTGCTGTGCTCCTACTCGCCGGTCCTGCAGCCCACCACGGGCGCCATGCCTGGCATCAAGGCCTTCGACGCTGCCGTTTTCGGCGGCATCGGCTCCATCCCCGGTGCCTTTGTCGGTGGCATTCTCATCGGCATCATCGAGGCGATGGCGCAGGCTTACATTTCCACGAGCCTTGCCAACTCCATCGTCTTTGGTGTTTTGATCATCGTCCTGCTCGTCAAGCCTGCCGGCCTCTTGGGCAAGTACGTTCCCGAGAAGGTATAGGTGAGCGTTATGAAGTTTCTTAAAGACAAGCAGACGCGTCACGACTTTGTCACGTACGCCATGTGCGTTGTGGCGTTCGCCATCGTCTTCTTTATGCAGTCTAACCACATGATCCCGCGCATGATCGCCGGTCAGTTGGTTCCCATCACGGCCTATATCGTCATGGCAATCTCCCTTAACCTCGTCGTCGGCATCGCGGGCGACTTGTCGCTGGGCCACGCGGGCTTTATGAGCGTCGGTGCCTATACGGGCATCGTCACTGCCGTCGCGCTGGAGAGCACCGTTCCGTCCGATCCGATGCGTCTGATCATCAGCATTGTGGTCGGCGCTATCGCCGCTGCCATTCTGGGCTTCTTGATCGGTATCCCGGTCCTGCGCCTGAGCGGCGACTATCTGGCCATTGTGACCCTGGCTTTTGGCGAGATCATCAAAGAGGTCGTCACCTGCCTCATTGTGGGCGTCGATTCCCGCGGCCTGCATGTGATCTTTAACATCACGGGTAACTCCACGATCGACGACCTGCACCTGCTCGAGGACGGCACCGCCATCATCAAGGGCGCGCAGGGCGCATCGGGCGTGTCGACCTATTCGACCTTCCTTGCCGGCGCAATTCTGGTTATGGTCGCGCTCGTGATTGTGCTCAACCTGGTTCGCAGCCGTACCGGTCGTGCCATTATTGCCGTGCGCGACAACAAGATCGCTGCCGAGTCCGTGGGCATCTCCGTTACCCAGTACCGCATGATCGCCTTCGTGGTTTCCGCTGCCCTCGCCGGTGCTGCCGGAGCCCTGTTCGGCGGTAACTTCTCGCAGCTTTCCGCCACTAAGTTCGACTTCAATACGTCCATCCTCATTCTGGTGTTCGTGGTCCTGGGCGGCCTGGGCAACATGCGCGGCTCCGTTATCGCCGCGGCGCTGCTCACGGTGCTCCCCGAGCTGCTCCGTCAGTTCTCGGACTACCGCATGCTCATCTACGCCATCGTGCTGATCCTGGTCATGGTCTTTACCAACAACCCACAGCTCAAGGCGTTCTTCGCACGCATTAAGGACCGCTTTGCTTCCAAGAAGGAGGTGGCAGCCGATGCCCAGTAAGTTTGAGTTCAACAAGGGCAAGATGGTCCCGTATCCTTCTGGCGCCATCGTTCCCGACCGCGACCTGGGTCAGCGCCCGGCACTCGAGTGCATCCACCTGGGCATTGAGTTCGGTGGCCTTAAGGCAGTCGACGACTTTAGCCTGACTATCGGCAAGACCGAGATCGCCGGTCTGATCGGCCCCAACGGTGCCGGTAAGACCACGGTCTTCAACCTGCTCACCAAGGTGTATCAGCCCACGCACGGCACCATCCTACTCGACGGTGAGGACACCTCGGGCAAGTCGGTCTATCAGGTCAACCGCATGGGTATTGCCCGTACATTCCAGAACATTCGCCTGTTCAACACCATGACGGTGGAGGACAACGTCAAGGTCGGTCTGCACAATCAGGAGCGCTACTCCGGTTTTGAGGGCGTGCTGCGCCTGCCGACGTACTGGAAGCACGAGAAGGCTGCTCACGAACGCGCCATGGAGCTGCTGTCCATCTTTGATATGGAGCATCTGGCAAACGAGCAGGCCGGATCGCTGCCTTACGGCGCTCAGCGTCGTCTGGAGATCGTCCGCGCGCTTGCCACCAACCCCAAACTGCTGCTGCTCGACGAGCCTGCCGCAGGCATGAACCCGTCCGAGACCGCCGAGCTCATGGAGAACATCGTTAAGATTCGCGACACCTTTGGTATTGCCATCATGCTTATTGAGCACGACATGTCGCTCGTCATGAATATTTGCGAGGGTATCTGCGTGCTTAACTTTGGTAAGGTCATCGCCAAGGGCACGGCCGAGGAAATCCAGAACAACGACGCCGTTATCGAGGCGTATCTGGGCAAGCAGGATAAGGGGGAGAACTAAATGGCAGAGCCGATGCTTTCCGTCTACAACATCAACGTCTGGTACGGCGCCATCCACGCCATCAAGGACATCTCCTTTAACGTTAACGAGGGCGAGATCGTGGCCTTGATTGGTGCCAACGGTGCCGGCAAGTCCACAACGCTCAAGACCGTCTCGGGCCTGCTGCGCTCCAAGACCGGCTCCATCAAGTTTATGGGCGAGGACATTACCCATACGCCCGCTGATAAGCTGGTTGGTAAGGGCCTGGCTCAGGTTCCCGAGGGTCGTCGCGCCTTTTTGCAGATGACGGTTGAGGAGAACCTGGAGATGGGTGCCTATACGCAGCCCAAGTCCACGGTGGCTCCGGGCCTGGAGCGCGTCTACGAGCAGTTCCCGCGCCTGAAGGAACGTCGTCGCCAGGTCGCCGGCACCCTTTCAGGCGGCGAGCAGCAGATGCTCGTTATGGGGCGCGCCCTTATGAGTAACCCCAAACTGCTTATGCTCGACGAACCTTCCATGGGTCTGGCACCGATTCTGATCGAACAGATCTTCCAGATTGTCGAGGACCTGCACAAGGCTGGCACCACGGTGCTTCTGGTCGAGCAAAACGCGCAGATGGCGCTTTCCATCGCCACACGCGGTTACGTGCTCGAGACCGGCAAGATCACCATGACCGGCACCGGCCAAGAGCTCCTGCACGACGACAACGTCCGCAAAGCCTACCTCGGAGGCTAACCCACCTAACAAAAGGGGCGCTGACTATCTCAGTCAGCGCCCCTTTTTAAGTTGCGGTGAAATAGGGACTGAATACGGGCTCCAGAGGCCAAAAGAGTCCCTATTCCACCGCAACTTCATGGGGATGTGTGACAATGCCCGTCGGAAAACATCTGCTGTCTTTGGGGGTCTATCTATGCTGTACGAGTTTTGTGCCGAGAACTTTGAGCGGGTGCCGGCGGCTATCGATGCCGGTGCAAGGCGTATCGAGCTGTGCGACAACCTTGCCGTTGGTGGCACCACGCCTTCTGCCGGCGTTATCAGCGCTACGGTCAGCTATGCTCACGAGCATGACGCGCGAGTGATGTGCATGATTCGCCCGCGTGGCGGTGACTTTCATTACAACCAAGACGAGCTGCGCATGATGGAGATGGACCTGGGCCTTGCCGTAAGCGCCGGCGTTGACGGCTTGGTCTTTGGCTGCTGCAAGCCCTGCGCTGGCGGATGGGCGCTCGACGAGCTTACGTTGGGCGCCCTCGTGATGGCCGCGGGCTGCGCGACCGAGGAATGCAAGCGTGAGCCCATCGACATCACCTTCCACATGGCGTTTGACCAGCTCTCGCCCGAGGCTCAGCTCGACGCGATTGACACACTCGCCGACTGCGGCATCACACGCATCCTGACGCACGGCGGTGCCGCCGACACGCCGATCGAGGACAACCTGGAGCATCTGTCGCGTCTTATCGAGTGTGCGGGCGACCGCTTGACCATCCTTCCCGGCGGCGGCATTTCCACGGCCAACCGCGATACCGTGGCGGCGGCACTGGGCGTCTCCGAGCTCCATGGCACAAGGATCGTACCGCTGGAGGTGTAGCCCGTGGCGCTTGTATTCGATGTTCAGCAGGCGAGCGGCAAGCCCGACGACAACCGTCGCCCCGGTACCGCGTGCCCCTTTTGCAACACGGAGGGGCTCACCGACATCATTCGCCGTGATGGCGATTGCATTTGGCTCGAGAATAAGTTCAAGACCCTGCGCGCCACCCGTCAAACCGTGCTGATCGAGTCGGCCGATCACGATGCCGACCTGGTGACCTATGAGCCGGATGAACTCCACCATGTGATGCGGTTTGCCCTGGGTTGCTGGCAGCAGATAATCGATTCACAGCAGTATCGCAGTGTGCTCATGTACAAGAACAAGGGTCCGCTCTCGGGCGGTAGTCTCGTTCATCCGCACATGCAGATTGTGGGTTTGGAGCAGGAAGACGGCTACACTTCGCTGACTTCTGCCAATTTCGAAGGCATCAATGTCTGGCAACAGGGGAGAATCTCGGTCAACATCTCAACCGAACCGATTATGGGGTTCTTTGAGGTCAATGTTTCAGCCCCGCAGGGAATCGCCGCCAGCGATGACACGAGAGACCAAGCCGAGGCGGATCTCTTCGCCGATGCGATCCAGGTAGCTCTGCGCTATATCCTGAACGAGCACCACGGTGGTCGCGCAGAGTCGTACAACCTGTTCTTCTATCACCTGGGCGGTCGGACCATTGCCAAGGCGCTGCCGCGTTGGGTGGTTTCGCCCTACTTTGTCGGCTATCGTTTGGCCCAGGTCAATGCTGAGACCACGCTCGATGTCGATGCGGAGCGACTCCGCGCACATCTGGAGGCGCTCGCATCGTAAAGTGAGCGCCCGCACACTGCGGACGGTTTAGCGCGCCATTGCATCGCGGCCGGCCTCGACACGCTTGCGCTGAGCGGCGCGCTCCTCGCCGGTCAGACGCTCAAAGAGGTGCCCGATAAGCGAGGCGAGCACCTGCTGAAACAACGTTCCGCACATGACGGGAAACACGACTTCGCCCGGAAAGTATTGCGTGGCGATGACGGCGCCCGAAGAGATGTTACGCATGCCGCAGGTAAAGCACATGGTAGTCGTCTCGCTATATGGCAGATGCAGCGCACGGGCGACCAGAAAACCGACGACAAAGCCGCTGATGGCGAAGGTCAAAATAAAGAGAGCGACTTCCAGGCGCACCGCGTTCATGTGCAGCACGTATTCGCTCATGGCGGTGGAGTTGGAGGCGATAACGCCCATCATCATGAACTTGCAGGCGGGCGAGAGCGCGGGGGAGAGCTTCTCGTGTCCCCATCCACGCGTGAGCTCGTTGATCATGATGCCGAGCACGGCGGGGATGGCGATCATAAAGGCCATGTCCTGCATCATGCTCGGCACATCGATCGAGACGGTGGCACCCAGCAAGAGCTTCAGCGTGAGCGGAATCGTCACAGGCGAGATAACCGAGGACGTCAGGATAATGGTGAGCGCGAGCGGGCCGTTGCCGCCGAACATGCTAATCCACATAAAGGCAGTGACCGCCACGGGTACGCTGTACTCGAGCACGATGCCGCAGACAAGGTTGGGATTGGAGCCAAAGAACAGCGATCCCATGGCATAGGCTGCTATGGGAATGAGCACCGCCGAGACGAGCAGCGCCAAAATCAGGTGCAGCGGACGGCGGAACACCTCAGCTACCTGGTGGAAGGTGTTGCTGAGCGCACCTTGGAACGTCATAAAGGCGAAGAGGGCGGGAACGATGGGTTTGAGTACGCCGATCTGATGGGGAAAGAGCACGCCGAGCGCCACGCAAATCGGAACGATGACCTGCATATGCCCCGCGAGGAACTTTCCCAGTCCAGCCCATTGCTTCATATGCCCCGTGACTCCCTTTATCCGCGAACTCGTTTGTATGGATATGCTAGACGCTCGTATGTGTCTGTGCGGCTGAAACGCTCGATTATTTCGAGGGTATTACCGTCATCGTTTACCGAAACCGCGGCGCGCTGCGAGGTTCTGCGTCCGTGCCGCACGGTATAATAAATCCGTTCAACAGATCTGCCTGCCGAAGCGGGCATACACAGAGGACTCATCGCTATGAACCGTGAGAGGTATCGCGGCGACCTGCCCCTATCGGGGGTGGGCGCCTATGTCATCGCTTAAGACGACGCATCGCTGGGCGGTCGCTCAGCAAAACCCCGGGCTCGAAAAGGAGCTTTCGGCTGGTCTGGGCATTCCCGGACTGGTGGCGCGCATTATGGTCGCGCACGGCATCGGCTCCATCAAAGAGGGCCAATTGTTTTTGACGCCTTCGCTCGATCGCGACTGGGCCGACCCACTCATTATCCCGGGCATGTCGGTCGTTGCCGACCGCGTCGAGCGTGCTATTCGCAACCACGAGCACATTGCAGTCTTTGGCGATTTTGACGTTGACGGCATTACGTCGACCTGCCTGTTGACCGAGGCACTGCGCACGTTTGGCGCCGATGTCACGCCGTTTATTCCGCATCGCTTTGATGAGGGCTACGGTCTTTCGCGCGCGGCACTCGACCGCGTTAACGAGCTCGCTCGCCCCCAGCTGATCGTGACCGTCGATAACGGCATTGCCGCCAAGGAAGAGGTTTCCTATCTGGAGAGCCTGGGGATCGATTTGGTGGTCACGGACCATCACGAGCCCTCCGACCAGGTGCCGCAGGGTATGCCCCTGACCGACCCCAAGCTCGAGGACGAGGGCCCCTCGCGCGAGCTTGCCGGTGCTGGTGTGGCGCTCAAGCTGGTGCAAGTCCTAGGTGAGCGCCTGGGCAAGCCGTCGTATTGGCGTTCGCTAATCGAGGTCGCGGCGCTGGGCACCGTGTCCGATATGATGCCGCTCACGCCCGAGAACCGCGCGCTGGTTGCCGAGGGCATCCAGCAGATGCGCGTAACCGCTCGCCCCGGCTATATCGCGCTTGCCGCGCTTGCCAAGGCGGACCTTTCGAGCATTACGGCGGATGGCCTGTCATTCTCGCTCATTCCCCGCTTAAACGCTGCCGGCCGCATGGCCGATCCCAAGCTGGCGCTCGACCTGCTGCTTGCCCGCAATCCCATCGAAGCAAGCGCGCTGGCGGCTGAGCTCGAGGAAATCAACCGCCAGCGCCGTGAGATCGAGGCGGAGCTCACGCGCGATGCCATGGCAAAGGTCGAGGAGACCTATGACGGCGGACGCGCGATCGTCGTGGGCGGCGAAGGCTGGCACGAGGGTGTCAAGGGCATCGTGGCAAGCCGTCTGACCAACCGCTATCACGTGCCGGCGCTGCTGTTCTCGATCGAGGACGGTATCGCGCGCGGCTCTGGTCGCTCGGTGGGCAAAGTTAACCTGTTTGACGCCGTCGAGCGCTGTTCCGACCTGCTGATTCGTCGCGGCGGACATGCCGGTGCGGTGGGTGTGACCATCGAGGCATCCAAGCTCGATGAATTCCGTCGTCGCCTTTCCGCCGTGCTATCGGAGATTCCCGCCGAGGACTTTGAAGACATCGACGAGGTTGCCGCCACGGTCGACCTTTCCGAGCTGAATATCGAGACTATAGAGCAGATTTCCCGTCTTGAGCCGTTTGGCCAGGGCAACAAGGTGCCGCTGCTGGCCGCCGAGGGCGTGACGATGTGCGATCGCGCCGTGGTGGGCAAAACCGGCGAGCACATGCGCTTTGTGGCGACCGATGGTGCCGCGAGCGTGCCGGCCATTATGTTCCGCGTGCCGCAAATCGATAGGCTCATCAATTGCGACAGCGCCGTCGACTTGGTGTTCGAGGCCGTGGCCGAGCATTGGCAGGGACGTGTGAAGCCCAAGCTCATGATCAAAGATGTCTTGGTGCGCGATACCACGGCGTCCAATATCGACGATCCGGCATGTGAACTTCGCCGCGGCGTGCAACCGGCGGATTCTGGCCTGCGCCTGGAGTCGCGTAAACGCGAGACGCTCGCCCAGCTTTCTTATGCTGAGCTCACGCGCTCGCTTATCCATAGCTTTATCGGCTCGAACCAGCCGCACCGCGCGCAGGTCGAGGCGCTCGATGCCCTGGCCGATCACCAAAGTGTTCTGGCCGTTATGGGAACGGGGCGCGGCAAGTCGCTCATCTTCCATGTGCATGCCGCGCGCGAGGCGGTTCTTCGCGGGCGTGCGAGCATCTTTGTCTATCCGCTGCGTGCGCTCGTTGCCGACCAGGCCTATCACCTCTCGTCGACGATGGCCGCGCTCGGCATTGGCGTCGGCGTGTTGACCGGCGAGACCGTGGAGGCGGCGCGCGATGACGTGTTTGCCGGCTTGGCTTCGGGTCGCACCGGTATCGTGCTCACGACGCCCGAGTTCCTGTCTATCCACCGTGACCGCTTTGCGCGTTCGGGCCGCATCGGCTTTGTCGTTATCGATGAGGCGCACCACGCCGGCCTTGCCAAGGGCGGCGACCGTAGCGCCTATCTCGACATGCCCGATATCCTCAAAGCCCTGGGCGACCCGGTCGTTATGGCTGCGACGGCCACCGCGACGGCTCCGGTCGTGGCCGAGCTTGCCCGCATGTTGCCGATCACTCGCACGGTGGTCGACGAGACGGTGCGCGAGAACCTGCAGCTCGAGGACGACCGCGACCTTGCGAGCCGCGAGAACCGTTTAGTGTCGATCGTGGCGACGGGGGAGAAGACCGTCATTTACGTCAATTCGCGCGACCAGTCCGTGGCGCTCGCCAAGACGTTGCGCAAGCGTGTGCCCGATTGCGCAACCCATATCGCGTTCTATAACGCGGGGCTTGCGCGTTCCGATCGCCGCCGCGTGGAGGAAGCATTCCGAGACGGAAGCCTCAGCTGCATCGTTTCGACCTCCGCCTTTGGCGAGGGTGTCAACCTGCCCGATATCCGCCATGTCGTGCTCTACCACATGCCGTTTGGCGCCATCGAGTTCAACCAGATGAGCGGACGTGCCGGCCGCGATGGCCAGCCCGCCGTGATCCATCTGCTCTATTCGTCGCGCGACGCCCGCATTAACGAGCGCCTGCTCGACTGCTATGCGCCCGAGCGCGACGAGCTCGTCACGCTCTATCGCGCGCTGCAGACCATGTGGCGCTCCAACCGCGGCAAAACCGGGGACGATTCCTTTAGTGCGAGCGATATCGACATCGCGCAGATGTGCCTTGCCATCGATGCTCGCACGCCGGTCGACGAGCGTTCGGTGGAAAGCGGCCTGGGAATCTTCGAAGAGCTTGGTTTCTGTCGAGTTTCGGGGTTTGACGACACTCGTCGCATCGCGATGGCCGAAAACCCCGGCCGCGTGCAATTGAGCAGGTCAATTCGCTATTTGGAGGGCTTGCGCTCGCGCATGGAGTTTTCGGCTTTCCGGAGCTGGGCGCTCGATTCGTGCGCTTCTGATATGCTAGCCAAAGTTAACCGCCCGATCGTACCGCGGGCCTAGGGGAAGGGGACCTCGATGGATGCCGCAGCCCGTACCGCCCATGATTCCACCCTCCAGCCGTTTTCGGAGATGGAGCACTATAAGCATGCCGATGAGCTGCCGCCCGAGATTATGGCGGACAGCTACGACAAGCTGGAGCGCCTGTGCCTCAAATATATGAATGAGGACGACTTTTCTAAGGTTGAGCAGGCCTACTGCTTTGCCGCCGAGAAGCACTGCAACCAAAAGCGCCGCTCGGGCGAGATGTACATTAACCATCCCGTCGAGGTTGCCATCATTTT
Organism: uncultured Collinsella sp.; assembly: GCA_902495525.1. Taxonomy (GTDB): domain Bacteria; phylum Actinomycetota; class Coriobacteriia; order Coriobacteriales; family Coriobacteriaceae; genus Collinsella. The sequence goes on along the minus strand of CABUXL010000010.1, from coordinate 7,845 downwards.
GGCCGATCTCAAGATGGACTGCGATGTGGTGTGTGCCGCGCTGCTGCACGATACCGTCGAGGATACCGAGACCTCGCTCACCGATGTTTCCGGCCTGTTTGGCGATACGGTGGCCGAGCTCGTCGATGGCGTGACCAAGCTCACCAACATCGAAGTCGACAGCATGGACGAGAAGCAGGCGCTCACGCTGCGCAAGATGTTCCTCGCCATGTCCAAGGACATCCGCGTCATCATCGTTAAACTTGCCGATCGTCTGCACAACATGCGAACGCTGGCAGCCCTGCGCGAGGATCGTCGCCTGTTTAAGGCTCGCGAGACCATGGACGTGTACGCGCCCTTGGCCGACCGCCTGGGCATGAGCTCTATTAAGTGGGAGCTCGAGGACCTGTCCTTCTTCTACCTGGAGCCCGATGCCTACCAGCGCATCGCGCGTATGGTAGCTGAGTCGCGCGAGGTCCGCGAACGCTACCTTGCCGAGACCATCAAGACGCTTACCGATGAGCTCAACCGCATTGGTCTGGAGGACTTCCAGATCAACGGCCGCTCCAAGCACTATTGGTCCATCTACCAAAAGATGAAGCGCAAGGGCAAGGAGTTCTCCGAGATCTACGACCTGGTGGCGCTGCGCGTTATTACCCATTCGGTGCGCGATTGCTACTCCACGCTCGGTGCGGTGCATACGCTGTGGCACCCTATGCCTGGTCGCTTTAAAGACTATATCGCCATGCCTAAGGTCAATAACTACCAGTCGCTCCACACGACGGTCATCGGCCCTACGGCTCGTCCGCTCGAGATTCAGATTCGAACCTACGAGATGCATGAGCAGGCCGAGTACGGCATTGCCGCCCACTGGCTATATAAGAAGTCGGGCGGATCGTCTGCTTCCAAGACCAATGACGCTCAACGTTTGGACGACCAGATCAACTGGCTCAAGCATTCGCTCGATTGGGCAGCTTCCGACGAGATCACCGATGCCAAGGAATACCTGCACTCGCTGAAGGTCGATCTGTTCGATCAGGAGATCTTTGTCTTCACGCCCAAAGGCGAGGTCATGGCGCTTCGTGCCGGCTCCACGCCGCTCGACTTTGCCTATGCCGTTCACACCGAGGTGGGAAACCACTGCGTCGGCGCCAAAATCAACGGTGCGGTGGCTCCGCTCACGCACGAGATCAAGACGGGCGACCGCGTTGAAATCCTGACTAACAAGAGTTCCAAGCCGTCGCGCGATTGGCTCAAGATCGTTAAGACACCTTCCGCCAAGTCAAAGATCCGCCGCTATTTTGCCGCTGCGACCAAGGACGACGACGCTGCCGCCGGTCGCGATATGCTGGCCAAGGACCTGCGTAAGCGTGGCTATGGCATTTCTACGCCGCGTTCGACGCGTGCACTCAACGCCGTGGCGGAGCAGTTTAACTTCAAGCAGCTCGAGGACCTGTTTGCCGCCGTCGGTGCCGGCAAGGTTGCCCCGCGCGCTGTGGGCAATAAGGTCGAGCAAATCTTGGACCCCAAGCCCGAGGAACAGCTCACCAAGGTCGAGGCTATCGCCGAGGTCGTGAAGCAGCCCGCTCGCGGCTCCAACCGCAAGCCGCAAAAGCGCGGCAAGAGCGCCAGTAACGGCATTATCGTCAAGGGCGAGAGCAACAGCGGCCTGCTGGTCCGTCTGGCTCATTGCTGCAACCCCGTGACGGGCGACGACATCGTCGGCTTCATCACGCGCGGTCGCGGCGTTTCGGTGCATCGCGCCAACTGCCCTAACGTCAAGGGTCTTATGGAACATCCCGAGCGCATGATCGATGTGGAGTGGGACGGCGCTGCCGACACCCTCTTCCAGATCGAGATCGTGGTCGAGTGCCTGGACCGCATGGGCCTGCTCAAGGATGTCACCATTGCCATTGGCGATGCGGGCGGTAATATCCTTTCTGCCGCCACGTCGACCAACCGCGAGGGCATTGCAACCCTGCGCTTTATGGTCGAGATCTCGGACGCGAGTGGCTTGGATCCGCTGCTGGCCTCTATCAGCAGCGTTGACTCGGTCTACGACGCTCGTCGTCTTATGCCCGGCGAGGGTGGAGCCCAGCTTAAGCGCCGTGTGTAGGTGCGAGAGCCTCTCAGCATCATAGATATTGGTTACGTTCGAGGCATCGTTTGGTGCCTCGAACGTATTTTAGAAGGAGGGTATGCGCATGGGCGATATGACTTTGGACCTGACACCCCGAGGTGCGGCTTCGATTGAGGCACTCGTCAACGGCCCGATTCAGACCAACAGCTACGCCGTGATTTCGAATGACGAGTGCTTAATCGTCGATCCGGCGTGGGAGGGCGAGCGTCTTGTGGAGCATATCCGCACCGCGCATCCCGAGGTGCGCGTACTCGGCTCTGTCTGCACGCACGGTCATGCCGACCATGTTGGCGGGGTTGCCGGGGTTCGAGCTGTCGTTGGCGACAGCGCACTATATGAGTTGTGCGCTAAGGACGTGACGGTACCTCGCGCAAATATCGAGGAGCAGCGCGCCATGTGGGGCATCGAGACGCCCGATCCGGGTGAGCCGACGCGCTTGCTTGCCGAGGGCGATACAATCGAGGTGGGCGACGTCTGCCTGCAGGTGATCGAGACGCCGGGGCATACGCCGGGCGGCATCGTCCTGTTCGCCGCGACCGAGCAGGGGAACATCGCCTTTGTGGGCGACACGCTTTTCCCGGGCAGCCACGGTCGTACCGATCTTTCCGGCGGTGACGAGGCGGCGATTATGCGCTCGCTTTCCAAACTTGCCAAGACGCTTCCGCCCGATACCGTTTGCTTGACGGGCCATGGCGATTCGACCACGATGGCGCGCGAACTTATGCAGAACCCGTTTATGCAGATGTAGGCTCGAAGCCGTCTTTCGAACCACGAAGACCGCTCAATCGTCAAGCTATTTTCCCCAGTGGGTCGATTCTGTGGGGCAAACGGTCAAAATTTGTCCAATCGGATGGTATTCGTGAACAAACGAACGTTTATGCTCGGGTATGTCGTGGTAAAATCTCAGGCGTTATCGGAGCAACCTTACAGGAGGTTTCTTTTATGCTCGTCAACGCAGCAGACATGCTCAAGAAGGCCGAGGCCGGCAAGTACGCTCTCGGTGCCTTCAACACCAACAACCTCGAGTGGACCCTGGCTATTCTCCAGGCCGCCGAGGAGGCCAAGTCTCCGCTGATCCTTCAGTGCACCGCTGGTGCCGCTAAGTGGATGGGCGGTTTCAAGGTCTGCGCCGACATGGTCAAGGCTGCCGTCGAGGCCACGGGCGTTACCGTTCCCGTCGCCCTTCACCTCGATCACGGTTCTTACGAGGACTGCTTCAAGTGCATCGAGGCCGGCTTCACGTCCATCATGTATGACGGCTCTCACGAGGAGACCTTCCAGCTTAACCTCGACCGCACCAAGGAGCTCGTTGAGCTTGCCCACTCCAAGGGCATGTCCATCGAGGCCGAGGTCGGCGGCATCGGCGGCACCGAGGACGGCGTGACCTCCAACGGCGAGCTCGCTGACCCCGCTGAGTGCAAGCAGATTGCTGACCTGGGCGTCGACTTCCTCGCCTGCGGTATCGGCAACATCCACGGCGTGTATCCCGCCGACTGGGCTGGCCTTTCCTTCGAGCGTCTGGGCGAGATCAAGGCCGAGACCGGCGACCTGCCCCTCGTTCTGCACGGTGGCACCGGCATCCCCGAGGATCAGATCAAGAAGGCCATCTCCCTGGGTATCTCCAAGATCAACGTCAACACCGACCTGCAGCTCGTCTTCGCCAAGGGCGTTCGCGAGTACATCGAGGCTGGCAAGGATCAGCAGGGCAAGGGCTTTGACCCCCGCAAGCTCCTCAAGCCTGGTCGCGACAACATCGTTGCCCGCACCAAGGAGCTCATGGAGGAGTTTGGCTCCGTCAACAAGGCGTAAGTAGCGGTTTAACTTTCCCGTCGGAGGCCCCGTTCACCCTACGCTTCTCCCTTGCGCTCACCTGGCTTTGCCAGAAGTCGCGCAATGGGAAAAGCTTCGGGTGAACGGGGCCTCCTTCGTTAACTCGCTACAGGGTTACTGGGCTGAATTCATTTTTTGACTACCGCTCGGCGGTGTTGATGGCTCCCTTGTTGGGGCTTTCTTTTTTATCTCGCTACAATGGGCTTCAAGAGTTCTAATGACTTGGAGTTTGGTATGGCTGTTATTAATGTGCTGCCTTCGGATGGGAAGGTTATTGACGAGGGGCCGGTTGGTTGCTCTGTTGATGTTTGCAATGATGACTTCCGTTTTCTAGATATTGGCTTGCCACCCGAGATCCTGCGTTTAAAGGATGCGGGGTATCTTTCGCAGGCTATTGAGGCTTGCGACCGCCTGCTTGCCCAAAATCCCGATCCCTCGCTTGCTGCCTGCGTTCGTGCCGAGCGGTATCGCATGATCGAGACGCCGCTTCATTTTTCGGTGTCGCGCGATCGAGCTATTGCGATGATTCGCGAGGAGTGGCCTGAGTTTACCGAGGAGCAGTTTAACGATCTGATTGACCGTAAGCGTATTGACTGGCGCTTTATCGACGGGGAGCTGTTCGTTCTCGACAACTTCCTCGATTCGCTTCGCGTATATCCCAAAGAGGTTCCCGGCATGCGTCCCGATCCTACGGACGGAATTGCACTGCGCAACGAAATGCTCAAGGAGATGGGGTCGCAAAACGGATTGGCTCGCGTCATTACGCTTAAAGCATCTGTGTCTGTCCCCGGCGCTCTAGAGGGGGAGACCGTTCGCGCTTGGCTTCCCGTTGCCGCCACCTGCCACCAGCAGTCTCGTGTCGAGATTCTCGACATGACGCCGGAGGGTGCTGTTGCTCCCGCGAACGCTTCGGCGCGTACCGCCTCGTGGTCTTCTTCGAGTGAACGCTCATTCTCGGTGACCTATCGTTATCACATCGGTGCTGCTTATTGTGATGTCTACGGTGGCACACTTCCGGTTCATCCGCGTATGGACGCGCCTCTGCCCGAGGATATTTCCGAGGACCGTCCGCACATTGCATTCACGCCGTATCTGCAGCAGCTGACGGCCGGTGTTGTTGACGGACTCGAGGATCCGCTCGATCGCGCTCGTGCTATCTATGATTATCTGACGCAGCATATCGACTATCGCTATCAGCCGCCGTACTTGCTTTTGGGATCTATTGCCGATGACTGCGCGCATTCGCTCCGCGGCGATTGCGGCGTTATGGCGCTCACGTTTATCACCATGTGCCGTATCGCGGGCGTGCCTGCCCGTTGGCAGAGCGGCCTGTACGTTGCGCCCGATTCGGTGGGGTCGCACGACTGGGCAGAGTTCTATACGCCGCAGACCGGTTGGCTCAACGCCGACGTGTCATTTGGATCTTCTGCTCACAGGATGGGGGAGGAGTGGCGCCGCCGTCACTACTTTGGCAATCTCGACCCATGGCGTATGGTGGCCAACAATCGATTCCAGGCAGAGTTTGAGCCCTCTTTCGACGGCATGCGCGAGGACCCTTACGATAACCAGATGGGTGAGGCTTCGGTCGACGGTCGCGGATGCCGTCAGCGCGAGATGCTACGCACGGTCGAACTCATCGAAATGCTCGAAGTTCCATTTTCGGACTAATCGGTAGAAAGCTGTGATAAACTAACTCACGCATTGCGTGCCCGAGTGGCGGAATTGGCAGACGCAGTGGACTCAAAATCCACCGTTGGCAACAACGTGCGAGTTCGAGTCTCGCCTCGGGCACCATACATGCAAGTGAGCGTTCAAGGGGGTCAAGGCCCCCTTTTTCGTGCCGAACTCGCGTGAGCGCGCGGAGCGTTAAGCAAACAGGCCTGTGGCCTGTTTGTAGCGGAGCGTGGCGAGGGCGCCATGCGCCCGAAGCCCGGGGCTTCGCGAAGCGAAGTCCCTTCGAGTCTCGCCTCGGGCACCATACATGCACCTGCGCTTCAAGGGGGTTGCGGCCCCCTTTTTCGTGTACGTAATGTGATAACGCGCTGTACGTGTTATTATTCGCAAGGCGTTGTTTCCGCAATGCCCTAAAGAGGAACCCGAGGGTTCCCACCTTTTGGCGCCAATGAGCAGCTGACTGGTCATACAACTTAGATTACCTTCCTCAAATCGAGGAAGTCTATGTGTACGACCTGGTTGCTGAGAAGCGCCGGGTTATTTTTTTATGAATGGAGGTAGGGAAAATAGCTAAGTCTGATGACACCCGCATCAACGACGAGATCACTGCATCTTCGTGCCGTTTGATTGGCGTCGATGGCTCTCAGCTCGGCCTGTTCGCCATCCGCGATGCCCAGCGCGTCGCCGACGATCAGGGTCTCGACCTGGTCGAGATCGCTCCCAACGCGGAGCCGCCGGTCTGCAAGGTCATGGACTACGGTAAGTTCAAGTACCAGCAGGCCATGAAGGCCAAGGCTGCTCGTAAGAACCAGTCCAAGGTCGAGGTCAAGGAAATGAAGTTCCGACCCAAGATCGACGTTGGCGACTACGAGACCAAGAAGGGCCACGTTCTGCGTTTCCTCAAGAAGGGCGCGCGCGTTAAGATCACCATCATGTTCCGCGGCCGTGAGATGGCTCACCCGGAGCAGGGCCTTAACGTTCTCGAGCGTCTCGCCGAGGATCTCAAGCCTTACGCTACGGTCGAGTCCAAGCCTAAGATGGAAGGCCGTAACATGCTTATGCTGCTCGCCCCGATTAAGGGCGCCTTCGATGAGGATAAAGCGGCAAGCGATACCAAGTAACTAGTGTTCTGTAACCGATTAAGGAGTATTTCATGCCTAAGATGAAGTCCCACAGCGGCACCAAGAAGCGTTTCCGCAAGACTGGTACCGGCAAGCTTATGCGCGCCAAGGCTTTCAAGAGCCACATCCTGAGCAAGAAGTCCACCAAGCGTAAGCGTGGCTTCCGTCAGGAGACCGAGATCGCCGCTGCCGACCGCAAGGTCATCAAGTCGCGTCTCGCCTAAGTTCGTTTTTTCGTTTTACCGTCTAGGAGTTGATAGAACATGGCACGTATTAAGCGCGCTGTTGCCGCCAAGAAGAAGCGCCGTACCGTTATGCACCGTGCGAAGGGTTACTACGGTGCCGCTTCGCGTACTTACAAGCATGCTAAAGAGCAGGTCCAGCACTCCCTGCAGTATCAGTATCGTGATCGCCGCAACAAGAAGCGCGAGATCCGTTCTCTCTGGATCACTCGTATCAACGCTGCTGCTCGTCTGAACGACATCTCTTACTCTCAGTTCATGCACGGCCTGAAGGTTGCCGGCATCGAGCTCGACCGCAAGGTCCTGGCTCAGATGGCTTACGAGGACATCGAGTCCTTCAACGAGCTGGCTACCATTGCCAAGAAGGCTCTCGAGGCCTAATAGATTCTCTTGAATCGCTAGGGGAGTGTCGCGTTGTGCGCGGCGCTCCCCTTTTTTATCGAAAGCGCTGGTTTACATTGCTAAAAGCGCGGGTAGATAGACACTTACAGGTGACCGATCTTTATATATCTCTTAACCGAAGGGTCATCATCTGATACGTGCAGTATTTCTGCACCAGCCTTTCTATGACTTATATAGGAAGCGATGTATTGTGTAGGACTTGTGAAGAGTGGAATTCCCGCCCGCGGGGCCCCTCCGGTCTGGCAATATATCTCCTTGCCGCGCGGCCCGGTCGAACCGGGAACCAGCGCAGGCGTGCACCTTGAGAACCGGATACTGCGAGGATGGACACACAAGCTGTGTCGCATCCGGGCAGACATCGAACCATTTGAAATGGTCTAACTTGGATTTGTTTTTCGCAAGGCCGCCGAGAGGCGGCCCCGAGAAATTCCTTTTCCTATACTAGAACCATATGAAT
>CABUXL010000009.1 GCA_902495525.1 uncultured Collinsella sp. | reverse complement strand
TGCCGTCCTCCGATCTCCCGGGGCCGGCCGATCCGGCCCTCAAGGTATCGGGTTCCCACATTCATCCGCACATGTGCGGATGAATGTGGGAGGTGTTCGGATAAAGTTGATAATCAAGGAACGAGGGAAGGACGCGTGCCTTCCCTCGTTTTTTGTGATACGGGGGTGCGCCGGTAACGTACAATAACTACCACGTGGCTGGGTTTTGCCGGCCGAATGTGCGATGTCGTGGGAGGGGACATGGTCGAGTTTACAAAGACGATTAAAGATCCGTTGGGATTACATGCCCGCCCGGTTGCGCTGCTCTATGACATCATTGCCAAGCATCGTAGCGACGTGTCAGTCAGCATCGGCGACCGCCACACGGATGGCCGCGATGTTATGGGACTCATGGCTCTCTACGGCGAGTGCGGCGAGGACATCATCTTCCGCGTTTCGGGCGTAGATGAGGCCTCCTGCGTTACGTCGATCAGAAACCTCTCGCTCTAACCTCAACAATGTGACAAAGGGGCAGTCCCCTCTGTTGCATCAATTGGTATGGCAAGGCGCCGCAAAGAGACAGTCTTTGCGGCGCCTTTGTTTCGTATAGGAAACTTTTTCGAAATCTGAATGGGGACCCTTTCCAAAAAGTTAACCACGTGTTAGTTTACTAAAGTGAACATAGGCGTGGTTAACTTTTACCGCGTCGATGTTGAGGACGAACTGACGTTAGGAGCCACTCATGTCTTGCGGACCGCAGATGCCGGCAATGCCGCTTTCGATGGTAAAAGCGGGCGAAACCGTGCGCGTGTCTCGTGTAAAGGGCAATGAGGATATGAAGCACCACCTCAAGGACCTCGGCTTTGTCGAGGGCAGCGAAATCCACGTGGTGAGCTCGAGTGGCGCCAATATCATCGTCACTGTGCTGGGCGCACGCTTTGGTATCGATTCCAAGGTTGCCATGCACATCATGACCGTCGGTTAGTCTGCAGCATTTCATAAAAACCGAAAGGGGGACAAGAGGATGAAGACGTTGGGTGACGTTAAGGTGGGCGAGAGCTCCACCATCGTCAAGCTTCACGGTGAGGGTGCGCTTCGCCGCCACCTTATGGACCTGGGGCTCATCAAGGGCACTTCGTTCAAGGTCGTGAAGGTTGCACCGCTCGGTGATCCGGTCGAGATCAACGTGCGCGGCTACGAGCTTTCCATCCGCAAGGAGGAGGCGGCCGTCGTCGAGGTCCAATAAGGGCTCGCGGCGTATGTTTCTGCAGATAAAGTTAGGTATTTCTAACTTAATGCAGCATTTTTGAAGCACATTATCCAGCCTGCGCGGAGAAAGCAGCGCAGGCACACAAGGAAGAAGGATTGAATGGCGGATTCTCAGATCCATGTCGCGCTGGCGGGTAACCCCAACTGCGGCAAGACCACGCTTTTCAACCTGATCACCGGCGCCAACGGCTACGTTGGCAACTGGCCCGGCGTCACGGTTGAGAAAAAGGAAGCCAAGCTCCTAAGCGACAAGAACGTTACCATCACGGACCTCCCCGGCATCTACTCGCTTTCCCCCTACAGCCCCGAGGAGCAGTGCTCGCGCGATTACCTCATGAGCGGCGAGCCCGATGTTGTCGTCCAGGTGGTCGACGCCACCAACCTCGAGCGTAACCTGTACCTGGCGCTTCAGGTTATCGAGACCGGCCTGCCCGTGGTCGTCGCCCTCAACATGGCCGACCTGGTCGAGAAGAACGGCGATAAGATCGATACGGACAAGCTCTCCAAGAAGCTCGGTTGCCCGGTCATGATGATCTCCGCTCTTAAGAACAAGGGCATCACGGAGCTGTTCGATCAGGTCAAGAAGTCCGCTGCTTCTAAGGGCCAGGTGCCGGAGCACAAGTTCGATTCCTCCATCGAGGACGTTCTGGACCACATCGAGAACAATCTGCCGGCAAGCGTTCCCGCCAAAAAGCGCCGCTATTACGCCGTCAAGCTGTTCGAGCGCGACGCGGACGCCTGCAAGCTCATCAACCTCACTAAGGAGAAGGCTGCTCGCGTGGAGGAGCTGGTCGCCCAGTGCGAGCAGGACTGCGACGACGACGCCGAGTCCATCATCACCGGCGAGCGCTATGGCGTCATCGCGCACATCATTGACGAGTGCCTCACCAAGGCTCCGGCCAAGATGAGCACTTCCGAGAAGATCGACCGCGTGGTTACCAACCGTATCCTGGGTCTGCCGATCTTTGTGGTCATCATGTTCTGCGTGTACTACATCGCCGTTTCTACCTTGGGCGGCACGGTGACCGACTTCACCAACGACCAGCTCTTCGGCACCGACGGCTGGTACGTGCTCGGTCAGGGCCGCGACGCCTACGACGCGGCCGTCGAGGCTGCGGGCGACGATGCCGACTCGGTCGACCCGGCACAGTACGGCCCCTATGTCCCCGGCATCACCACCGTGGTGCACGACGCCCTTGTGGCGGGCGGCACCGAGGACGGTGGCCTGGTCGATTCGCTGGTCTGCGACGGTATCGTCGGCGGCCTGGGCGCCATCTTCGGCTTCGTCCCGCAGATGTTCCTGCTGTTCGTCATGCTGTCCTTCCTGGAGGACTGCGGCTACATGGCCCGCGTCGCCTTCATCATGGACCGCGTGTTCCGCCGCTTTGGCCTGTCCGGTAAGTCCTTTATCCCCATGCTCGTGTCCTCGGGCTGCGGCGTCCCCGGCGTCATGGCTACCAAGACCATCGAGAACGAGAAGGACCGCCGCATGACGGTCATGACCACCACGTTCATTCCCTGTGGCGCTAAGCTGCCGATCATCGCCCTGCTCATGGGTTCCATCATCGGCGATTCTTCCACCACCGCCGCGTGGATCAGCCCGCTCTTCTACTTCCTGGGCGTCTTTGCCGTCATCGCCTCGGGCCTCATGCTCAAGAAGACCAAGCTCTTCGCCGGTCGCCCGACGCCGTTTGTTATGGAGCTTCCTGCTTACCACTTCCCGGCGATCCGCTCTTGGGCGCTGCACGTGTGGGAGCGCTGCTGGGCCTTTATCAAGAAGGCCGGCACGGTCATCTTCGCGTCCACCGTCGTGGTTTGGTTCCTCTCCAACTTTGGTAGCTACAACGGCTCCTTTGGCTTCCTGCCTGCGATGGACGGCATCCCCGAGGAGTTCATGGACTACTCCGTGCTCGCCATGCTGGGCAATCTGGTCGCTTGGATCTTCGCCCCGCTCGGCTTTAGCACCTGGCAGGCAACCGCGCTGACTGTCTCTGGCCTCGTCGCCAAGGAGAACGTCGTCGCCACCGCCGGCTCGCTGCTGTCCGTCGCCGACGCGGGCGAGACCGACCCGAGCCTGTGGACCGCGTTTGCCGGCATGTTCCCCACCATGGGCGCCTGCGTTGCCTTCGGCGCGTTCAACCTGCTGTGCGCTCCGTGCTTTGCCGCTATGGGTACCATCCGCAACCAGATGGATTCCGGCAAGTGGACCGCGATTGCCCTCGGCTACGAGTGCGCCTTCGCTTGGGTGATCGGCCTGTTCATCAACCAGTTCTATAACCTGCTTGTCCTTGGGCAGTTTGGCTTCTGGACGGTTGTGGCTATCGTGCTGCTGGTCGCGATGCTCTTCCAGATTTTCCGTCCTATGCCCAAGCACGCTTGGACCGACGAGGACGAGACCAACACTGCTTCCGCTGCAGTTTCCGCCTAAGTCCGAATAAGGATCAACCCCTTTCCACGAGCCCGGGTGTCTCAGTGACACTCGGGCTTTTTGACGCAATGGGGGACAGATTGCTTTGCTCCAGAAGTAAGATGTGGCGTTTCCGCAGATAAAACCGACCAAAATAAACCTGTCCCTATTTGGTAGGTGGAGAATGGGGTAAAGTAAGTGCTGGTTAACTAGAGGAGGCTTGCTATGGCACCTATCGATATTGTTGTACTGGCTGTTATCGGCGTTGCGTTTGTCGCCGTGTGCGTGCGCATCTACCGCAAGGGCACCTGCGCCGACTGCGCTCAGGGTGGCGTTTGCACGGGGCATTGCTCCAACAAAAAGACGTGCGCTGCACTTAAGGGCGTAGACAAAATCGCCGAAGACTTGGGTCGCGGTATCAAATAAGGTCCGGACATCCAAGCGCTCCGCGGGCATCCGTTCGCGGGGCGCTTTGTGCATTTGAGGGAGAGTACGGCGAGTCGAAGAGTATTTTTGGGGTATCGTTAACTGGACTATTAATTGGCAACTTATCTATAACGGAGTAACCGCATGAGCGCTCGCGTAACCATGAAGGACATAGCCGCCGAGCTTGGCGTTTCCATCAATACCGTGCACAAGGCTCTGACGGGAAAGGCCGGCGTGAGCGAATCCGTGCGCGCCAAGGTGAACGCTAAGGCCGAGGCCATGGGCTATCACCGCAACACAAGTGCCTCAAGCCTGCGCCGCAAGGATATCAATCTGGTGTTTTGCCTGCCCCGCGCATCGCGCGAGGGAGCGTACTTTTTCCGTTACCTGTGGGAAGGCTGCAATCGCTTTGAACAGGAGGTCATCGACCGGGGCATTACGGTTGAGCGCGTTGAATTTGGCGTGGGCGGCTACGCTGATGCACTCGAGCAAATCGACGAGCGTCTGCAGGTGGGCGAGAAGATTGATGGCTTGCTCGCCTATGCGCCGGGCGACGATCGTGCGACTGAGCTTTTGGGGCAGATCGCCGAGGCGGGCGTGACGATTGAGCTTGTCGACGGCGACCGTCCGCATTTGAATCGTTTGGGTGCGAGCTTGGCCGATTATTCGACGGCAGGCAGCCTTATGGCCGAGCAGGCGGCAAACCTGGTCCATGCTTCTGGGGCCGACGCCCGCGTGCTCCTTTTGACAGGCGACCCATATACCGATTCGCACTATCTAACCGCCCGCGCCTTCCACAATTACCTGCGCGAACGTGATATTCCATGGCAGGTTGAGGATCTTGCAGGTGCCCATGCGCAAGTCAAACAACTCGAGCATGAGCTCGAAAAGCGCTTGAGTGCGCCGGACGCCCCCGAACTTATCTGTAGCGTTTTTGCCGTTGGTTCCGAAGTGGTTGCCGACGCGCTCGTCTCGACCGGCAAGGCCGGTCAGGTCATGGTGATCGGCAACGACCTGTTTCCCGAAAGTGCTCTGGCCTTGCGCCGCGGTATCTTTACCAATATTGTCTATAAGGACCCGACGAGCCTGGCGTATCGCGGCGCTAAGACGCTGGGCGATTATCTGCTGTGGGGAAGGACCCCGACGGTGCCCGTCCAGAAGGGTGCTGTCGAGATGGTATTTGCCAGCAATGTCGACCGCTACTGCGAACTTGCGGGTATTTAGCCGATTGAGCAGGTACCCCCTCTTGCGACGTGCATTTTTGGGAGTATTCAGCATTGGCATGCCCTGAATGAGGTGCAGAACGACTGTTTTAAGTGCCCCCGATGGCGTAATTTGCCATCGGGGGCACTTTTTATGCCGATCGGGCGCTATCTGCGTTCCAAATAGGACGCTGAGGATGGCGCACGGCGCGCTCCAATGCTGAATACTCCCAAAAATGTACGTCGGGACATGACCCACCTGAGCAAAAGCGCTCAAGTTCGGTGTTCGGGGACGCCAACCAGTCCGCAATACATGCAAGTCACATCCCCAGCAACCGTTGAACGGGCAAAATCTACCGTTCACCCCGTGGTGGTTAGGTGAACGTTCACCTTTTGAGGTGCAATGGATTAGTATAGTGAACGTTCACCTAAAGGATAACGAGCGCGCCGTGCGCCCGCCTTGCCAGCAAAGGGGCTGTTTGATGAAAAACTTTATGGACGATCAGGATTTCCTGCTGAGCACCAAGACCGGCGAGGAGCTGTTCCACAACTTTGCCGAGGGCATGCCCATCGTCGACTATCACTGCCACATTTCTCCTAAGGAGATTTGGGAGGACAAGCGTTTCGAGAACATCACCGAGGTTTGGCTGGGCGGCGACCACTACAAGTGGCGCCTGATGCGTGCCAACGGCGTCGACGAGCGTTTTATCACTGGCGACGCCCCTGCTCGCGAGAAGTTCCAAAAGTGGGCCGAGACCCTGGGTCGCTGCGTTGGCAACCCCGTCTTTGAGTGGAGCCACCTGGAGCTTAAGCGCTACTTTGGCTACGAGGGCGTCCTCAACGGCAAGACTGCCCAGGAGGTCTGGGACCTTGCCAACGCCAAGCTCGCTGAGGCTAGCTTTACCTGCCGTAACCTGATCAAGCAGTCCAACGTCCGCATGATCTGCACTACCGACGACCCCGCCGACAGCTTTGAGTGGCACAAGAAGATTGCCGCCGACGACAGCTTTGACGTTCAGGTCGTTCCCGCCATGCGCCCCGATGCCGCTTTGCGCATCGAGCGTGGCCAGGAGTTTGCCGACTACTGCAGGCACCTCTCCGAGGCTGCCGGCGTTGAGGTCAGCGACTTCGAGGGCATGAAGTCCGCCATTTCCAAGCGCTACGACGTTGCTCACGAGCTGGGCTGCCGCGCTTCCGACCACGCGCTCGACTACGTTATGTACGCCCCGGCTACCGCCGAGGAAATTGAGGCTATCTTTGCCAAGGGCCTTGCCGCCGAGCCGCTTACCGAGGACGAGGTCCTCAAGTACAAGACGGCCTTCATGCAGTTTGTCGCCGGCGAGTATGTGCGCCTTGGCTGGGCCATGCAGCTGCACTTTGGTTGCAAGCGCGACAACAACCGTGCCATGTTTGCCAAGCTCGGTCCCGATACCGGCTACGACTGCATCTCCAATTACACGCCGTCCGACCAGCTCGCTGATTTCCTCAACTCCATTCAGGAGACCTGCGGTCTGCCCAAGACCATCCTGTACAGCCTGAACCCCATCGATAACACCATGATCGATACCGTCATGGGTTGCTTCCAGGAGGCTCCGACTGCCGGTAAGATCCAGAACGGCTCCGCCTGGTGGTTCAACGACAACGAGGTCGGCATGCGCGAGCAACTCACGGCTCTGGCTAACGAGGGCGTCCTGGGCAACTTTGTGGGCATGCTTACCGACTCCCGCTCTTTCCTGTCCTATCCGCGCCACGAGTACTTCCGTCGCGTGCTGTGCAGCGTGATCGGCGAGTGGGTCGAGCAGGGCAAGTACCCGGCCGACATGGAGCTGCTGGGCAGTATCGTGCGCGACATCAGCTACAACAATGCGGTCCGCTACTTTGGCTTTGACCTGGACACCGTCGAGGCCTAAGCCCGCATCGAATCACATCGAACTCGGGAGCGCCGTTGCCACACACGGCGCCCCGTTTTGCTTGCACGCTAACAGTTATCTAAGGAGAGACATAGATGGAGAACATCAGCTACGATGCGCTCGAGAAGATCGGCTACAAGGGCTACCTGCTGCCCAAGGACGCTCCCGAGAAGGTTCTGCAGTTTGGCGAGGGTAATTTCCTGCGTGCCTTCGTCGATCGCTTCTTTGACATGGGCAACGAGGCCACCGGATGGAACGGCAAGATCGTCATGGTGCAGCCCATCAGCGGCGCCTTTGGCTTTGCCGACGGTATCAATGCCCAGGACGACCTGTATACCGTGCTGGTGCGCGGCAAGGAGGACGGCAACACGGTCGACGAGTCCCGCGTGATTAGCGCTTGCAGCCGCTGCATCAACCCGTACCGCGAGGACGACTACCGCGCCATGATGGAGGTCGCCGTCTCTGACGACCTGGAGATTATCGTCTCCAACACCACCGAGGCCGGTATCGCCTATGACCCGTCCTGCAAGGCCGACGACATGCCGCCCGCGAGCTTCCCTGCCAAGCTTGTCCAGGTCCTTCACGCCCGCTGGGCCGCCGGTAAGTCGGGCGTTATCGTGCTCGCCTGCGAGCTCATCGATCACAACGGCGAGGAGCTGCTGCGCATCATGAACCAGTACGTGAGCGACTGGGGTTGGGAGGACGAGTTTGCGCAGTGGATGGCCAACGACTGTACCGTCTGCACCACGCTCGTCGACACCATCGTCCCCGGCCGCATCCGCGATCCTAAGGAGGCCGCCGCGGTTGCCGAGCGTCTGGGCTACGAGGACCCCTTCCTGGCCGTGCGCGAGCCCTTCCAGATGTGGGGTATCCAGGGCGACGAGTCGCTTGCCGAGAAGCTTCCCTTTGTGAAGGCTGGTCTTCCGGGTGTCTTTGTGACTCCCGACGTCACCCCGTACAAAAAGCGCAAGGTCCGCATCCTCAACGGTGCCCACACCGCCTTCGTTCCGGGTTCCTGGGTTGCCGGCTTTGATATCGTGCGCGACTGCATGCATGACGAGACCATTCGCGGCTTCATGAACACCATGCTCTACGACGAGGTCATTCCGACGCTTGCCGCCGACTTGGATGTCGAGGACTGCAAGGCCTTTGCCGCCGCCGTCGAAAACCGCTTCGACAACCCGTTTATTGATCATGCGCTGCTCTCCATCTGCCTCAACTCCACGGCTAAGTGGCGCGCTCGCGACCTGCCCACGCTCAAGGACTACGTTGCCGAGACCGGCAACCTGCCCAAGTGCCTGGCGACGAGCCTCGCTACGCTCATCTCCTTCTACACGCAGGAGCTCGTGTCCCGCGAGGGCGACGGCCTGCACCTGCGTCGCTCCGACGGCACCGAGTACACCGCTCAGGACGACGCCTTCGTACTCGATTTCTACGCCGCCCACGCCGGTGCCGACGATGCCCAGCTGGTGCACGACGTGCTCACCAACGAGCAGATGTGGGGCGAGGACCTTACGCAGATCGCCGGTCTTGAGGAGTTTGTCGTCAGTGCGCTCGCCGTCGTGCGCACCGAGGGTGCCAAGCAGGCCTTCGCCAACGCTCAGGCGTAAATTTCCGGCGCAGACGCGGGCGCGGGACGGCGTGCCCGCGTCTCGACTTCTGCTCAACCTGTAGGGTTAGGACCATTTGCAATGAACACTATCCAGATCAATCCGGCCGACAACGTGATCGTCGCGCTGTCGCCGCTTGCCAAGGGCACCGCCGTCGCGGTTCCCGGGGTGGGCGAGGTCGTGGCCGCGGAGGATATTCCGCAAGGCCACAAGATGGCTGTGCGCTCGATTGCCGCCGGCGAGGACGTCATTAAGTACGGCCTTCCTATCGGACACGTGACGGGCGATGTCCAGCCCGGTCAGTGGCTCCACACGCACAATGTGAAGACCAACCTTTCGGGCGAGGTCGAGTACACCTACAACCCCACGCATCCGGTCGTTGAGTCGGTTGAGCCCGAGACCTTTATGGGGTTCCGCCGCGCCGACGGTCGTGCCGCGACGCGCAACGAGCTGTGGATCATCCCCACGGTCGGCTGTGTCAACGAAGTCGCCCGTGCCATGTGCGAGCAGGCCCAGGATCTGGTCGATGGCTCGCTGGAGGGCGTCTACTACTTCCCGCATCCGTTCGGTTGCTCGCAGACCGGCGCCGACCATGTCCAGACGCGTCGTCTGCTGGTGGCGCTCTCGCGTCACCCTAATGCGGCCGGCGTGCTGTTCCTGTCGCTCGGTTGCGAGAACTGCACACACCAGCAGGTGCTCGACGAGCTCGGTGACTTCGATCACGAGCGCGTTCGTTTTCTCACCTGCCAGGATGTAGCCGACGAGCAGATCGAGGGCCACAAGATTCTGGCCGAGCTGGCAGACCTCGCCAAGCAAGCCAAGCGCGAGCCCATTCCGGCCTCCGAGCTGGTTATTGGTCTTAAGTGCGGCGGCTCCGACGGTCTTTCGGGCATTACCGCCAACCCCACGATCGGTCGCGTGAGTGATATGGTTGTCGCCCGCGGCGGCACGTCGGTGCTTACCGAGGTGCCCGAGATGTTTGGCGCCGAGAGTATCCTGCTCGATCGCTGTGAGAACGAGCAGGTCTTTAACGCCGCTTCCGACATGCTCAATGGCTTTAAGGACTACTTTATTAGCCACGGCGAGGTCGTCTACGAGAACCCGAGCCCCGGCAACAAGGACGGCGGTATTACCACGCTCGAGGACAAGAGCTGCGGCTGCGTGCAAAAGGGCGGATCTGCCCCCATCGTCGACGTGCTGCCGTATGCCGGCCGGGCAAATAAACACGGCCTGAACATGCTGTGCGGTCCGGGCAACGACATGGTATCCACCACGGCGTTGACGGCTGCCGGCTGCCACGTGATTCTGTTCTCGACCGGCCGCGGCACACCGTTTGGCGCGCCGGCGCCTACCCTCAAGGTGTTCACCAATCAGCGTTTGTGCGACCACAAGGCCAATTGGATGGACTTTAACGCCGGCGTGATTGCCACGGGTGAGCGCACGCTCGACGAGGCCGCCTGCGATTTGTACCAGCTGGTGCTACAGACGGCGAGCGGTAAGCTCACGAGTGCCGAGCGCCGTGGCTGTCACGAGATCAGTATCTGGAAGGACGGCGTCTGCTTGTAGCGGCAAGTGCGCCCAAGCATAGCGAGATGTCATCGGCCCTGTCGGGAGTGTTCCCGGCGGGGCTTTTTCGTTTCGTGGTTAAGTGAATATGTTGGAAAATCTGATAAACGTTCACCTATCTCATGGCTGTCCAGCATGGCACCCTTACCAGCAGAAAATAGGTGTGAGGATCTCAATTGTGTCCGTTCAGCGGTAAAAATCGACCGTTCAAGGATATTATTCAAGTGAACGTTCACCTGTCGTAAGCAATCGCGCATAATCTAACTAAACGTTCACCCTGAACGCTGGGCAGACAGATGTCAGTGTGGACTCCAATGTCTTGCTGCAAGACAATCGAGAAAAGAGAGGGAGCTCGATGACTAATAAGATCGGAAAAAAGCGTAAGATCACATTCTGGACGCGCTTGGGCTTTGGTATGGGCGGTATGCTCAATTCCGGTGCCCTGACCTTTACGCACAGCTACATGGTGCTGTTCCTGTCCACGGAGTGTGGCCTGTCCGCAGGCGAGGCTGCACTGATCAGCTCGTTTGCCATCTATGTCAACGCCATTCTTTGCCCGCTGATGGGCTTTGTGGCCGATAACTTCTATGCCACCAAGATTGGCCGCATCTTTGGTCGTCGTCGTTTCTGGATCTTGCTGGCCATCCCGATGATGATCGCCGAGCCGCTCATCTTCGTGGCTACGCCGTTTGGCTTCCCGTACTACTTTGTGCTGTACCTGATCTACAACGTCGCGTACACGTTCTGCACCGCCAACCTGTCGCCGCTTACCATCGAGATGACCGACGACTTTAAGGAGCGTACGTACCTCACCGGCTACAAGCATCTCTTTGGTAACGCCGCCGGCTTCCTGATGGCTGCACTTGTGGGCTTCGGCTTTGGCACCTTCGGCGAGACCAACCCGTTCAGCTACTTCATCATCGCTACGGTCAACGCTTCGGTCATGGCAATCTCGCTGCTTTGTGTGTACCTGTCCACGTGGGAGCACACCCCCGAGGAGGTCGCTCAGGAGAAGATCGAGAGCGTCGGCGAGGGTATCAAGAAGTTCTTCATCGACGTTATCTCCACCTTCCGCAACAAGTCCTTCCGCAAGGTCCTGTACGCACAGGTTTCCACGAAGCTCGCTGCTGCCTGCTGGTCTGCCTGCCTGTCCTTCTTCATCGTCTACTGCCTGCAGATTCCTAAGTCCTACGAGTCCGTGATGGAGATGCCTGGCAAGGTCGTCGCTATCGTCTGCACCGCCATCTGGGTTGCCCTCATGGCCAAGAAGGGCTTCCACAAGTCTTGGTACCTCGCAAATGTCGGTTGCGCTGCGTGCATCATTGCCTACAACTACTTCGCCTTTGGTCAGATCAACGGCACCTCCACGGTCGCCATCGCCATGATCGCCTACCCCATCATCTTCGCCATCTGGAAGTTCTTCTACGTCGGCTTCCAGTACCTGCCCGATGTTCTGCTCAACTACATCCCCGATGTCGATGAGCTCATCACCCTGCGTCGTCGCGAGGGCATCTACAGCTCCGCGCAGCAGCTCTGCCAGCAGATCGCCCAGGCTATCGCCGTCAACGTGTGGGCTATCGTCCTTGCTGCCTCCGGCTTCATTCAGACCGCCGGCAATAGCGACGCCGTGACCCAGCCCGCTACCGTGCCTCTGTATATCTGCGGCTACATGATCATCGGCTGCGCCGGCTTCTTCCTGCTTGCGGCCGTCCTTGCCCGCGGCATCAAGATCGACAAGGAGCAGTGCGACGTCCTTTGCGACGAGATTCACCGAGTCAAGGAGGGTGGCAAGATGGCCGACGTCAAGCCCGAGGTCAAGGCGCTTTGCGAGGAGCTCTCCGGCTTTAAGTACGAGGACTGCTTTGCCCACAACAACGTTGGCTTCCAGGACGGTAGCGTAACTCCCGCCGAGTAAGGCCGACATATCGTCCAAATCACAGGGCCGTGCCACCGGAATTCCGCCGGCAGGCACGGCCCTTTTTCAACAGCGTACAATTTGCCTTTAGAGCATCTTTTTGAGGGAGAAACCCATGGAGACGAACGTTATCTGGCGCAACGCGCGCGCGGCGGTTATCGAGCTTGACGACGGCGGTTACTTTACCTGCGCCGATACGTGGGAGATCTTTGTCAACGACGAGCCCGCCGGTACCACGAATACGGTCGAGACCTATGTCGACGGCCTGATCCCCGGCAAGCGCAACCTGGTTCGTTTTGTTTGTGGCGAGCGTGAGCTGAGCGTAGGTGTCACCACGCCGGCTGAGCCCTTTACCATCAACGTTCGCGACTGTGGCGCCAAGGGCGATGCCGAGCACGACGACACCACCAACATCCAGGCTGCCATCATGGCCTGCCCCAAGGGCGGGCGCGTGCTGATCCCCGCCGGTAGTTATCGCATCAAGTCCCTCTTCCTTAAGAGTAATATCAACATCGAGCTCGCCGAGGGAGCGGTGCTGTTGGCCCGTCACGATCGCGCGGCGCTTGCCTACATTCCGGGCACGGTCACAGGCGACGAGGGCGCCGGGTATGCCGGCACCGATATGCTGCCCCTGGGCCGCTGGGAGGGCGAGAGTTTCTCGACCTACTGCTCTACCTTTACGGGTCTGAGCGTGCACGACGTGTGCATCTATGGTCGTGGTGCCATCGACGGTCAGACTGATTTTGCCGAGGACAACTGGTGGAACAAGGACTTTAAGAACATCTTTCGCCCGGAGGAGGGCCGCGAGGTCGCCCGCCCGCGCATGATCTTCCTATCCGAGTGTGAGAACGTGAGCTTGGCCGGCTTCACCGTCCGCAACAGCCCGGCGTGGAACATCCACCCCATCCTGTGCGAGCACGTCGATGCGCTCTGCCTGTCCATCGAGGGCCCCAAGAACTCCCACAACACCGACGGCTTCGATCCCGAGAGCTGCGGTTTTGTTCGCATCCTTGGTTGTCAGTTCTCAGTGGGTGACGACTGCATCGCCATCAAGAGCGGCAAGCTGGGCATTGAGCCCGAGCTTCGTCCCGCCACGCACGACGTGCTGATCTCTCACTGCTACATGCACGATGGTCACGGCGCCGTGGTCCTGGGTTCAGAGGCTGCCGGCGGCATCAAGGACCTTACCGTAAGCAAGTGCCTCTTTGAGCGCACCGACCGCGGCCTGCGCGTCAAGACCCGCCGCGGGCGCGGCAAGGATGCCGTCAACGAGGGCATTACCTTTGAGCACATTCGCATGGACGAGGTGCTCACGCCCTTCGTGGTCAACTCCTTCTACTTCTGCGACAAGGACGGCAAGACCGACTACGTGCAGTCTCGCGAGGCACTGCCCGTCGACGACCGCACGCCCGGCTTTGGTGCCACGACGTTTTGCGATATCGAGGCCACTAACTGCCACGCGGCCGCTGCCTACATCACGGGCCTGCCCGAGAGCAAAGTAACGCGCCTGACGTTCCAGGATGTCCACGTGACCTTTGCCGACGATGCTGAGCCCTTTGTTCCGGCCATGGCCTGCGGCGTTGAGCCCATGGTGCGTCAGGGCATCATTGCGCAAAACGTCAAGGTGCTCGACCTGCAGAACGTGCGCATCGAGGGTCAGGATGGCGACGAGCTGCAGCTGCAAAACGTCGACAAGGTTATCCGCGCGTAGGGTAGTGCTCCTGCACAAGTGAATACGGCATGTTGAGGCGTGCGACGGTCGGGTCTGCCCGGCTGTCGCACGCAATCTATAGGTGCCGGCATTGCATGGTGGGTGTTCTGTGACAGAAAGCGTAATGACAGATGAGTGGTAAAGAACAGCTCTTTGAGGTATCGCTCGAACGCGAAGGCGCGTATCGCAGCATTTCGGCGGCGCTCGAGGCGGCGGAGCGGTGCGTGTCCGATACGACCGTGCCGGTGCGTGTGCTGGTGGCGCCGGGCGAGTATCGCGAGCAGGTCGAAATTCGTCGTCCGCATGTGACGCTCGAGGGCGAGACGGCCGACAGCGTGCGTATCGTGGGAGGCCTGGGTGCCAAGATGCCTTCGGAAGATGGTAGCGGCCAGGATGGAAGACTCGGCACCTTCCGTACGTACACGGTGCTGGTCGATGCCGACGACGTGACGCTTGCGGGTCTAACAATCGAAAACAACGCCGGTGATGGGCGCGAGGTCGGCCAGGCGATTGCCCTGTATGCCGATGGTGACTGCCTGGTTGTCGATGCCTGCTGCATTAAGGGACACCAGGACACGCTCTTTTTGGGGCCGCTGCCGCCGCGCGAGGCCAAGCCGGGCGGCTTTATAGGCCCCAAGCAGTTCGCCCCGCGCCGCGTGGGGCGGCAGTATTTTCGACGTTGCCGGATCGAGGGCGATGTCGACTTTATCTTTGGCGGCGCGCGTGCCTACTTTGAGGGGTGTGAGATTCGCTCGCTCAACCGCGATATGGATGTCAACGGGCATGTAACGGCAGCCTCCACGCCTCAGGGCGAGCCGTACGGATTTGTGTTTCATGGCTGTTCGTTTACAGCCGATGAGGGCATTGCCCCCGGATCGGTCTATCTGGGTCGTCCATGGCGCGAGTGGGCCCAGACCGTTTTGCTCGAATGCTGGCTGGGCCCCCATATTTCACTCGAGGGTTGGTGGGATTGGAATAAGCCAGCGGCACATGACGGCACCCTGTATGCCGGCGGTGCCCTGTTTGGCCCGGCGGGTGATACTGCCGCTTGGGTGCCGTGGGCGCATTGCCTGACCGGTCAGGATTCCGAACGCTATGCGCGTGACCGAGTGCTTGCCGGCACGGATGGTTGGGATCCCGAGGGCGGCGACGGTGATGCGGTAGAGACGGCCGGGCTATCTGCCAATGGCCGCACCGTGCACATCGAGACGTACTACGAGGACGAACCTGCGCTGCGCGCCCGACTGAAGCGCGAGGGGCGCTCGGCCGCATTTACGGGCAAGACTCCCACAGACTTTGAGGCATGGAAGGCTGCGACCAGGACTCGTCTGTACGATATTTTGGGTCTTTCGCTTATGGACCACGCCCCGATTGAGATTCGTGAGCTCAATCGCGTGCGGGTTGCCGGCAGCATCGTGCGTACTCATGCGGTGTTGCAGGTTGAGCACGATGTGTGGATGCCGTTTTACCTGTTGGAGCCGTCCCGCCCCAAGCTTGACGAGCGGGGACTCAAGCGCTGCTATATCTGCCCGCATGGTCACCAGGGGGCGGGTGCTGCAAGCATAGCCGGCGTTGCGGGCGTGCCGGCGGTCGACGATGCCGTGCGTAAGTTCAATTACGACTACGGTCTGCGTTTGGCGCGCATGGGTTATGTGACCGTCTGCCCCGATGCGCGTGGTTGGGGATACCGTCGTGACTGGAAGGGTCAGGGCGACGACGAGAACAGCTACCTGCGCGGTACGTGTCTGAATCAAGCACGTATGGCCGAGCCGCTGGGTCTTACGGTCGCGGGCCTCAACGCCTGGGACAACATGCGCTTGATTGATTACTTGGAGACACGCGGTGACATTGCCATGGACGACCTGGGCTGCTTTGGTTTTTCGGGCGGCGGTTACATGACGTTGTACCTGTCCGCGCTCGACCCGCGCGTGCGCAAGGCGTTTGTCTCGGGCTATCTGTACGGTGTCGATGACTCGCTGCTGCACCTCAACGGCAATTGCAGCTGCAATTACACGCCTGGACTCTGGCGTCTGCTCGACATGGGCGACATTGCATCGCTTGTCGCGCCACGGCCGCTCTTGGTTCAGAGCTGCGAGAAAGACCATCTCAACGGCGCCCGCGGGCTTGCGAACGTAGACGAGCAGCTCGATATCGTTCGCGACGCCTACGCGCTGCTGGGCAAGGACGAAAACCTTCTGCACGAGGTCTGCCCGGGTGGACACCACCTGGGCGTGGCGCATCTTGCCGAGGATATCGAATGGCTCGATTCGCAAGTTGCGGAATGCGCCCACGCATAGCCCCTCGGATGTTGCGAATGAACGGTATGTACCTGTATGACCGCCGGTGTGCGGGTGAGGAGAAGAATATGGAAACGAAAAACTTGAGCGAATCGACCATCTGCTGCTTTGGCGATTCGACCACCTGGGGCGATAACGGATGCGGCGGGGGAGGCAACGATATCTCCTGGACTTCGCACCTGGGTGCGCTGCTGGGCGGCGCTACGATCGAGAACTTTGGTATTAAGGGTTCGCGTATTGCCGTCAAGGCCGACCGTAGCGATTCGTTTGTCGAGCGCTTGGACGGCATCGATCACACGGCAGATATCTGCATCGTCTTTGGCGGCGTTAACGACTTTAGCCGTAACGTGCCGCTGGGAGAGCTGGGCAGCACGGACGTCCGCGAGTTCTACGGTGCGCTCGACTACCTGATCCGCACCATCACGGCGCGCTCGCCTCAGGCAAAGCTGGTGTTTATGACGCCGTGCAAGACGAGCGGCAAACACGAGAAGGATATTCCGGCAAGCAACGAGGCCAACCATCTGGGCCTGACGCAAGACGCCTATGTGCGCGCGATGCTGGAGGTCTGCGATCGCTACTCGGTGCCGGTGATCGACCTGTATGCGCAAAGCGGCATCAGCCCGTTTTTGCCGGAGCACCGCGAGCTCTACATGCCGGACGGTCTGCATTACAGCCCTGCCGGCTATGAGCGCCTGGCGCATCGCATCGCTGCGGGCCTCACCGCCGTTTGCCGTTAAAAGTTTGCCGTTCACGGGGATTATAGGGTTAACGTTCACCCTATAATCCCCGTTCGCGTTACACTAGGGGAAACGTTCACCCATCAATAACGTCAGAGGGGACAGCAATGGGTTGCAATCAGATTCTGGACCGTTATATCGAGCAGTTGATCGAGACCTCTACGCCTCAGGCGCCGGCCTGGAATATCGAAAAGCTTCGCGCCGGCAAGGAGAACACCTGGAATTACATTGACGGCTGCATGATCAAGGCACTCATCGAGCTGTACGAGATCACCGGCGAGCAGCGTTACCTGACCTTCGCCGACGACTATATCGACTTCTTTGTCCAGGATGACGGCACCATCAAGCATTACGATCCCCAGGAGTACAACCTCGACAACGTCAACGCGGGCAAAACCCTCTACAAACTCTATGACCTGGTGGGCAAGCCCAAGTACCGTGCCGCCATGGATACCATCTATCGTCAGCTCGAAACCCAGCCGCGTACCAAAGAGGGTGTGTTTTGGCACAAAGCCGTCTACCCCAACCAGATCTGGCTCGACGGCATGTACATGGCGCAGCCGTTCTACATGCAGTACGAGCTGAGCTTCCACAACCGCCGTGCCTGCTCGGATAGCTTCCATATGTTCCAAGTGGTGCACGATTTGATGCGCAACCCCCTCAACGGCCTGTACTATCACGCCTACGACGCGAGCCGCAAACAGTTCTGGTGCGATCCCGTTACCGGCCTTTCGGCCAACTTCTGGCTGCGCGCCGAGGGCTGGTTCGCCATGGCGCTCATCGATACCTGGGAGCTCATGCCGCCCTCGATGTCGGCCGAGAAGGACGAGATCCGCAAGATGTTCCACGACCTGATCGACGCCATGCTGCCGTATCAGGACGAGAAGACCGGCATGTGGCACCAGGTCATCAACCTGCCCAATATCGCCCCCAACTATCTGGAGGAGTCGGGCAGCGCCATCTTCGCCAACGCCATCATGAAGGGCGTGCGCCTGGGCGTGCTGGGCGAGCGCTACTACCAGTACGGCCGCCGTGCGTTTGACGGCATCTGCGACACGTGCCTGTCCGAGCGCGATGGACAGCTGGCGCTCGACAACATCTGCCTGGTGGCGGGTCTTGGCAACACCGCGCACCGCGAGGGCACGTTTGGCTACTACATGAGCGAGCCCGTCGTCAAAAACGACGCGAAGGGCGTGGCGCCGCTGGTGCTCGCCTATATCGAGACCATGCATCATGACAAGTTGGCCGGTAAGCGCGATCCGCTCGCCCCCTCGGGCGTCTGCTCCATCGACGACCCGTTTGGCGGCTACACGCCGGGCATCAATGCGTGCAAGGAGGCCTAGGCATGGCGCAGTCGAAAGGCGCGCTGAGCGTCGGTGTGCGCCTGCACGACCTGCCCGAGGGTACGGTCGAGGAGCGCATTCGCATGGCAGGCAAACTGGGTTTCTCGTGCATCCAACTGCCGAGCAAAGTACTCTACAAGTCCTTTGGCATTAACCGTTCCGGCCTTACGCACGAACTCGCCGACCATCTGCGCGAGGTGCTCGACACCAACGGCGTGCAGGTGGCGGTGCTCGGCTGCTATAAAAACCTGGCAACGCCCGATCAGAATCAACTGGTGGATACCTATGCCGAGTACGAGGCGTGCCTGAGGTTCGCGCGCTGGCTTGGGAGCTGTCCGGTGGGGACCGAGACGGGGCGCCCTAACGCGCAGAACAAGATGGCCGATGACCGTTTTTCGGCCGCTGCGCTCGATACGTTTTGCAAAGGACTCGCACGCGTGTGCTCGATGGCCGAAAAGGAGGGCGGCGAGCTTCTGATCGAGCCCGGTTGGAACGAGATCGTCAATACGCCCGAGCGCTGCCGCGAGGTTCTGGAGCGCGTTTCAAGCACCGCACTCGGCGTGATCTACGATCCGGTGTCGCTACTGCATCCCACGATCGTCGGTGAGGCTTCCGAGCAGGTGTCGCGCATGTTGCACCTGTGCGGCAGCAAGATTCGCGTGCTGCATGCCAAGGACTACGAGATCGTAGACAACGAGGACCAGGATGGCTGGTGTGATGGCTCGGGCTCTCGTTTGGTATGCCACGGCGCCTGTACGTGCGGAAACTTTGATTTTGAGGCTATTGCCGCTTGGGCCGCGGCCGCGCGACCGGGCATTATGACCGTTATCGAGAACAGCACACCGTCCACGGTCGAGCGTTCGCGCGACGAGCTGCTGCGCATGGGGCACAGCGTGATGTGCGAGCACGTGATTCTGTAACGAAGCAGGTTGGCGAAAGAGATTGTCGTAGAGGTCCAGGAGAGGAACCGATGGCTATTCATATTGTTGAGGAAGCGAACCGTTGCCTTGGGTGCAAGAAGGCGTTCTGCCAGCTTAAGGGCTGCCCGGTGCAGACGCCTATTCCGCAGGTCATCGACCTGTTTAAGCAGCGCCGTCTGGAAGAGGCAGGTGAGCTGCTGTTCCAGAACAACCCCATGAGCGCGGTCTGCTCCATGATCTGCAACCATTCGGGTCAGTGCGAGGGCGCGTGCATCCAGGGCCGCAAGGGTGCGCCGGTGCACTTCTCGAGCATCGAGAACTATATCTCGACGGCATATTTGGATCGTAAGGAGTGGAAGCCTGCGCCGTCGTGCGGCAAGCAGGTTGCCGTGGTCGGTTCCGGTCCTGCCGGCATTACCGTGGCCATTAAGATGGCCCAGCTGGGCTGTGCCGTCACGGTGTTTGAGCAACGCCCCGAGATCGGCGGCGTGCTGGAGTACGGCATCCCCGAGTTTCGCCTGCCCCGTGCTCTCGTGCAAAAGTACCGTCACGTGATGTGCTCGCTTGGCGTACGCGTCCGTCCCTCGACCACCATTGGCGGCGCGCTGCATATCGACGACCTGTTGCGCGACGGCTACGATGCGGTCTTTGTCGGTACCGGTACCTGGCGCGCCCGCAAGCTGGGTATTCCCGGCGAGTCGCGCGGTAACGTACTGTTTGGTATCGATTACCTGGTCGATCCCACGAGTGTGGCGATCGGTCAGAACGTGGCGGTTATCGGCGCCGGCAACGTGGCCATGGATGTTGCCCGTACGGCTCTGCGCTCGGGTGCTCGCAAGGTTACCGTGTATGCCCGATCGCGTCATATCTCGGCCATCGATGACGAGGTGGAGCTGACCGAGCTTGACGGTGCCGAGATCGTGCGCGGCAAGGCGATCTGCGCCATCGACGACAACGGTCCGGTGTTCGAGACGGCTATCTTTGACGAGGACGACAACGTGGTGGGCTACGAGGAAGAGCTCGACCATGTGTCCGCCGACACGGTTGTGATTGCGGCCTCGCAGGTGCCCAAGGACAAACTGGTGCTTACGACGGGCGGTCTGGAGACCGACCATCGCGGTCTGCTTTCGGTCGATGAACGCGGCATGACCACCGTGCCGGGCGTCTTTGCCGCCGGCGACGTGGTCAACGGCCCGCTCACCGTGGTCCATGCCGTGGCCGGTGCCAAGCTCGCCGTCGAAGGCATGACCAACTACTTGGGCCTCTAACTCCATCCCACCCATCAGTTGCGGTGAAATACGGACTGTTTTGGCTGTCAAAGGCCTCATCTACTCCGTATTCCACCGCAACTTTTTTGTGGGCTGAGTAAAAGCCGGGGGAACGTGCACGGTCGGGTACAGCGCAGTTGCTGATACGATAAGTACGTTAGCAACTGCCGCCGAGCGGCTCAAACGAAAGGAACCCTGTATGGAGTCCTCCGCCTATCCAATGCTCTTTAGTCCGATCAAGGTCGGTACGACCGAGGTCAAGAACCGCGTCTTTATGCCGCCGGTATCTACCAACCTGGCCGATCACGGCTATGTGACCGACGACTTGGTCGATCATTACCGTGCCCGCGCCAAGGGCGGCGTGGGCCTCATCATCACCGAGGTCGTGACGGTCGAGCCTACCTATACCTATCTGCCGGGTGACATGTGCTGCTACGACGACACGTTTATCCCTGGCTGGGAAAAGCTCGCCGCCGCCGTCCACGAGTACGGCTGCAAGATCATGCCGCAGCTCTTCCACCCCGCCTACATGGCCTTTAACATTCCGGGCACGCCGCGCCTGATCGCTCCGTCCTTTGTGGGCCCGTCCTATGCCCGCGAGGCGCCGCGCCCCATCACGGTCGATGAGATTCACGAGCTCACGCATCAGTTCGGTGACGCTGCCGTGCGTATGCAGAAGGCCGGTGTCGATGGCGTCGAGGTCCATGCGGCGCACGCCCACGGTATGCTCGGCGGCTTTTTGACTCCGCTCTACAACAAGCGCACCGACGAGTACGGCGGCTCGCTCGACGCCCGCATGCGCTTCCTGCTCGAGGTCATCGCCGAGATTCGCGAGCGCTGCGGCAAGGACTTCATCATCGACGTCCGTATCTCGGGCGACGAGTACACCGATGGCGGCCTGACCCTCAACGACATGATCTATGTCTCGCGTCGCTTGGAGAAGGCCGGCGTCGACATGATCCACGTGTCGGGCGGCACTACCATCAAGCGCGGCTCCGCCATTCCCGCCGCCGGTACGCAGCAGGCCTCGCACGCCGCCTGCTCGCGCGAGATCAAAAAGCACGTCAACATTCCCGTCGCCACCGTCGGCCGCATCAACGAGGCATGGATCGCCGAGGAGCTGATCGAGGACGGCGCTGCCGACATTTGCATGATGGGCCGCGCCAATCTGTGCGATGCCGAGTTCTGCAACAAGGCTGCTGCCGGCAACGCCGACGACATCCGCCCCTGCATCGGTTGCCTGCGCTGCCTGAACGGTATCATGTTCGGCAAGCGCATCTCCTGCACCGTCAACCCGGATGTGGAGCGTGACGAGGCTGGCTACGAGCCTGCCGCCGAGGCAAAGAACGTGCTCGTTGTGGGTGCCGGTCCCGCGGGCATGGAGGCAGCCTACATTGCCGCCAAGCGCGGTCATAACGTGGTGCTCGTGGATAAGCAGGACGAGCCGGGCGGCGAGATGCGCATTGCGGCCGTTCCGCCGGCAAAGCAGGAGCTCACGCGCGTGATCAAGTATCAGTACCGTCGCCTGGCCGAGGCCGGCGTCACGTGCGTCTTTGGTACCGAGCTTTCGGCCGAGGACATCCAGCGCGACTACGCGGGCTACGAGGTTGTCCTGGCTTATGGCGCCGAACCCATCGCCCCGGCCTTTATGCAGGGCTTTAAGCAGGTCATGACGGCTGACGACCTGCTGGGTGGCAAGGCTTTCCCGGGCAAGAAGATCGTCATTGTGGGCGGCGGCACCGTTGGTTGCGAGACGGCCGATTACCTGGCCCCGTTGGTCAACGACCTGTCGCCGGCCAACCGCGATGTCACCGTCATCGAGATGACCAAGACGCTCGCCGCCAACGAGGGCGGCGCCGGCCGCGCGGTGCTCATCACGCGCATGCTCTCCAAGGGCGTTCACGTGCTGACCGAGGCCAAGGTGACCGAGATTACCGAGGACGCCATCAGCTACGAGAAGGACGGCGAGGTCCACACCATCGCCGACGCCGATACGCTGGTGCTTGCCATGGGTTACCGTCCCAACACCAAGCTGGCCGATGACCTTGCCGCTGTCGGCGTTGTCACCCACGTGCTGGGCGATGCCCAGAAGTGTGGCAACATCCGCGACGCCATCGGCGACGGCTACAAGGTTGCCTGCGAGCTGTAGGCTCTTGGCAAATAGGGGAGCAGCCGCCTTGCGGTGGCTCAAGCGATAGCCAATCAAATAAGGCGCCGCGACACATGGATTGTCGCGGCGCCTTTTGCTTGGCGGTTTGTCGGGGGTCGGTGCGCCCCGTGGGCCTTATTACAGGCCCAAGATCTCCTTGACCTTGGCGATGATGGCCTCGTCGGTGGCGTTGGCAAAGAAGTACTCCTGGAAGTGCTCGCCGGCAAGTGCGCCCTTCACCAGGTCCTGATCGATCTCGCCCAGGACGTCGACGAGCGGACGCATGGTCACAGCGCGCACGCCATCGAGGATCTTCTTGTTGCGCTGCTCGGGCTCAACGCGCTCGGCGGGGTAGCCGTTACCCGAACCAAAGCCAAAGAGCTTTTCGAAGGTGTACTCGAGGTTGAGCTCCTGGCCCCAGCCGTTCTTGAGCGCGAAGGGCATAGCGACGGCGTTGCCATCGTTGACCTGGGCAAAGGTGTAGGCATCCAGCGGGTCGGCAACATGGCCGCACAGCACGCCAGGGAAGGAGTTGCAGGCGAGCATAGCGCCCTCGCCGGTGC
This sequence comes from uncultured Collinsella sp., assembly GCA_902495525.1. Taxonomy (GTDB): domain Bacteria; phylum Actinomycetota; class Coriobacteriia; order Coriobacteriales; family Coriobacteriaceae; genus Collinsella. The sequence continues at coordinate 39,767 of CABUXL010000009.1, read as the reverse complement.
CGCAACCGGTCACGACGTAGTCGGCGGCACCGGAGTTGAGCAGCACGGCGGCAAGGATGCCGTTCTGCACGTAGGTGAGGGGCTTGGAGTCGGCGTCGGCATACATGCCATAGTTAAAGACAGTGTGGCCCATGGGCTCGACAACCTTCTTAAGGGCAGCCTCGATCATGGGGTTCTTGGAGTTCTGAGAGTTCTCGTTGATCAGAGCGATCTTCATGCTGAATTACCTTTCCTATTTCTAACTTGCGGTGAAATACGGATTGTTTTGCCTGATAGAAGCCAAAATCAATCCCTATATCACCGCAACTCATAAATGAACGACTGTGATAAAGCCGATGTGGGCAGTTGCGGCGAGGGCGTCTGTGGTGCGTTAGCTCGCTGCGAAAGAGGAGGGCATAGGCCTTTTGGCCATGCCCGACGATTGAGCCGCGAGATGGCGTGCCACAGACGGCCGCAGCCTAAGCAGGCTGCTTGCCGATGTAGGCGAGAATGCCGCCGTCCACGTACAGAATGTGCCCGTTGACGAAGTTCGATGCGTCGGAAGCCAGGAACACGGCGGGGCCCTTCAGGTCCTCGGGCGTGCCCCAACGGGCGGCCGGCGTCTTGGCAATGATGAACTGGTCAAACGGGTGACGGCTGCCATCGGGCTGCGTCTCGCGCAGCGGCGCGGTCTGCGGGGTAGCGATGTAGCCCGGCCCAATGCCGTTGCACTGGATATTGGCCTCGCCAAACTCGGAGCAGATGTTCTTGGTGAGCATCTTGAGTCCGCCCTTGGCGGCGGCATAGCCGGCGATGGTCTCGCGGCCGAGCTCGCTCATCATGGAGCAGATGTTGATGATCTTGCCGTGACCCTTGGCGATCATGCCCGGCAGGCAGGCCTTGGAAACGATAAACGGGGCATTGAGGTCGATGTCGACGACGCGACGGAAGTCCTCGGCGCTCATGTCGAGCATCGGGGTGCGCTGGATGACGCCGGCGTTGTTGACCAGGATGTCGGGCGTGGTGCCAAAATCGGCTTCGATCTTGGCAACGAGCTCGGCGACGACGGCCTCGTCGGTGACGTCGGCAACATAGCCGTGAGCATCAAAGCCCAGCTCACGGTAGTGCTTCTCGGCTTCGGCAACCTTGTCGGCGTGACGGGCGTTAAAGGCAATCTTGGCGCCTGCCTCTCCGAGCGCCTCGGCAATGGCCATGCCGATGCCATAGGTGGCGCCGGTCACGAGCGCGACCTTGCCGTCCAGGCGGAAGCTGTCCATAAGATCAGACATAGCAATCCTTCCAAAAGAAACGTTCATCTATATAAGTCTTGCTTTTCGTACAAGCTCAGTATATGTGAAGTAGGGTAATAAACCCTCCCATTCTCCGAAAAATAGGTGAACGTTCACTTTTAAAAGGTAAACGGTGAACTCGCACTGCTGCGCGGGCGGCTCGATTGTCCTGATCGAGGAGGGCAAGCTCGAGAGACAAGTGGGCACGGGCTGCCCGTTGGCCCCGCGCGTAGTGCTACTTTTCAAACGCGGCGCGCGCAAAGTGCCGGGTGAACAACTTACTGGCGATGCCGGCGACGTTGCCTAAGATCAGCGCCGAGATAGCGGCGGTCACGTCTGGCCACGTCAAAGCCACCTAAGTTGTGCATGGGTGTCAGCGGCCCTTATTTCACCGCAACTGTGGGGATGGGGGATGCGATAGTATTACGTGATGAGATTCGACAAACCGTGGGCTTCATTCGAGGGCTTTATGGAACAGCACCAGCATTATCAGAGCCTGCAAGATCAGGCATACAACGCATTGCGCTCCAAGATCATCTATGCCGAGCTCAAGCCCGGCACGCGCCTTTCGGCGATTGGTCTGGAAAAGGAGACGGGAATCGGGCGCACGCCCATTCGCGAGTCCTTTGTGCGCCTGCGCGAGCAAGAGCTGGTGGAAACGCGTCCCAAAAGCGGCACCTATGTCTCAAAAATCAGCATGGAGCGCGCCGAGAACGCCTGTTTCTTGCGCGAGAAACTCGAGAGAAGTGTGCTCATTAAATGCTGCTCTGCCGCCACGCCCGAGCAAAAGCATCGGCTCGAGCAGATTCTTGCCGAGTCCGAGTCGCTCGACCACAGCGAAACGCGTCGCTTTTTTGACCTGGACAACCTGTTTCATGAGACATGTTTTGAGATTGCCGGCCGCCACATGTTGTGGGATTGGATGAAGAGCGTCAACACGCATTTCGAGCGATACAACTGGTTGCGTATGGTGTCGCAGGATCTGGACTGGGAGCCGATCCGTGGGCAACATCGCCGGATTCTTGAGGCCATTAAGAAGGGCGATACCGACACGGCGAGCTACCTGGCAGAGACGCACCTACATCTAATGCCCGAGGAGCAGGGCCCGGTTATCGCCTTGCATCCCGACTACTTTGAGCTGTCCAAAGACTCGGCAATCTAATTCGTCCTCTTTATTAGTTGCGGTTAAATAGGGACTGTTTTGCGGCTTTGGCGGCGTAAGCAGTCCGTATTTCACCGCAAGTGCGGGGGTGCAATCGGGGCATGAAAAGGCTGCGGCGCCGCTTGGAGGAAAAGACCGGAAGCAAGGGTCCATTCCTCCAGACGGCGCCGCAGCTGTTTTGGTGGACTGGATTATGTTGAGTCGGTTGATTGACCGGGAAAGCAAAGCGGCTCGGGGGCGTGTCGCTTCCGTCACGTTCTATCAGCATACAAGACGGTTTTGGTTCTTGTTCGTGACGGAAACGGCGCGCTTCCGAGCCGCTTTAAAAGAAAGGGGGCGAGGTCTAGGACACGCCCCCTTTCACGATAGAGAGCTAAACCTAGCCGCGGACCTTCTTGACGACGTCCATGGCCTCGCGGGCGATCTGCTCGACCTTGGAAAAGTCGCCGTCGGCGAACAGGGCCGGCTTGACCATCCAGGTGCCACCACAGGCGATGATGGCGCTGGAGCTCAGGTACTCCTCGACGTTGGCGGTGCTCACGCCGCCGGTGGGCATAAAGCGATGACCGACAAACGGAGCGGCGAGGGCCTTGATGGTGTTGAGGCCACCATACTGAGCCGCAGGGAAGAACTTGGTGACCTTGAGGCCCAGATTCTCGGCAGCAGTGACCTCGGAGGGGGTCACGGTGCCGGGAAGGACGGGCAGGTCGATGTCGATGCAGTGCTTCACGACGTCCTCGTTGTAACCCGGCGAGACGATGAACTTGGCACCGGCGGTGCGGGCCTGCTCAACCTGCTCGACGGTCAGGACAGTGCCGGCGCCGACGCACATCTCGGGCTCGGCCTCGGCCATAGCGGCGATGCACTCGGCGGCGCAGGCAGTGCGGAAGGTGACCTCGGCGGACTTCATGCCGGCTGCCATAAGGGCATGGGCGAGCGGTGCGGCGTCCTCGACCTTGTCGAGCACGACGACCGGCACGATGCCCAGGGATTCAAGCGTGGTGTAGAACTGATCGAACATAGTGTTCCTTTCGATGTGAGGCGCGCACGGGCGCGTGATTGCCAAAGAAGATTGGCCATGAGCCGGTTCCGGATTGGTTATCGGAGGCACTGCTTGGGTCACAAGCAATTTCGGAACCGGCTACGAGGCCAGTCGTGAAGGAATGCCAGACAAAACCGGAATGGGACTAAGTGGTTCTACCTGGCCGGAGGAATCGGGGAGCGGGCTGCAGAGATATGGGTATGGAAAGCTGCGGCCCGCGGAATGGGGATGGCTTAGCGCGCGACGCGGGTGCCACCGTCGGCGGCGGATGCCACGGCTGCGATCTCGTCTGCGGTTACCAGGTTGGAATCGCCCTTGATAGTGAGCTTGAGGATCGAGGCCGCGATGGCGTAGTTGACGGCGTCTTGCGGGTCAAAGTCGTTGATGAGGGCATGGACGAGGCCGGCGTTGAAAGCGTCGCCGGCGGCAACGCCCTCGAGCACGTGCACGTCGTGAGCAGGGGAGAACCAGTGCTCGCCGCTCTCGGCGTCAAAGAGCATGCCCATCCAAATGGAGCGCTCGACGCAGGAGATGTTGCGGACGACCGAGGCGACCTTCTTGCAACCGTACTCGGCGCAGATCTGACGGGCCATCTCGACGTAGGTGTCGCGCTCCTCGATGCCGTGGGCAAGGGAGCCGGAGACGCAGGTCATACCGAGGCCGGCAGGAGCGTCCTCGTCGTTGGCAATGCAGATGTCAACGAGCGGCAGGAGTTCCTTCATGGTGGCCTGCGACTTCTCGGGCGACCACATCTTGCCGCGATAGTTCACGTCGCACACGGTGGTGATGCCTTTGGCGCGGCAGGCGGTGAGGGCATCCTTGCAGGCGGCGGCCATCTCGTCGGAGACGGCGGGCGTCACGCCGGAGAAGTAAAAGACATCGACACCCTTGAGGATCTCGTCCCAGTCAAAGACGTCGCGCTTGGCCATGTTGATGGCAGAGTACTTGCGGTCGTAGACGCAGCCGTTGCCGCGCTGCGAGGCGCCGACCTCAAACACATAGGAGCCAAGACGGTCGCCCTGGCGCACGACGCGCGAGGTATCGACGTCGTAGACCTTCAGCGAACGCAGGGCGCACTCGCCCAGACGGTTGGCCGGGACAACGGAGACGTAAGCTGCCTTGTCACCCTGGTAGGCCAGGGAAAGCGCGGTGTTGGCCTCGGCGCCGCCGTAGCGGACATCAAACTCGGTCGCCTGCTCAATGCGCAGATGGTCTTTGGGCGAGAGCCTCATCATGATCTCGCCGAAGGTAAGAACCGTTTTACCCATGGTCGCGCAGCTCCTTCTTGCTCGTGCGTACACCTTTGATATGGCGTTGGCACGGAGGTGCCAAGACGGTAGGGTGCATCTTTGCACCTCCGTGCCAACGCTTGCCGAAATCGGTTTACGAAATCGGTTTCGTTTCGAGTTGTAGTATACTCACCTACAGCGTTTTGCAAGCGAGATTTTTAAAAAAATGCCTAAAATGGCTCAGACTGCCGACAATTGGGAAACGGGGTGCGCTATGGCGCAGATGAGGATTAAGGACATTGCTGCCGAGGCGGGCGTGAGCCCGGCCACGGTCTCGCGCTATCTCAACAACCGCCCCGGGCAGATGACCGAGGAAACCCGTGCTCGCATCGCGGCAGTTATCGAGCGCACCGGCTATCGTCCACGTGCCGCCGCGCGCAATCTGCGCAGTTCGCGTACCAACCTCATCGGCGTGATCTTGGCCGACATTGCTAACCCGTTCTCCAGCGCCATGCTCGAAGGGCTTTCCGCTAGTGCCGCCGCGCGCGGCTGCTCGCTTATGACTGCCATTAGCGGCAATGATTCCGCCAAGGAAGCAGAGTCGCTCACCAGACTTATCGATGCCGGTGTGGACGGCCTGGTCGTCAACACCTGCGGAGGCAATGACGAGGCGATCGCCGCGGCAGCGGGGCGTCTGCCCGTTGTGCTGCTCGACCGCGATGTTGCCGACGGCGGTGTCGATCTGGTGACCTCCAACAACCGTGAGCTGGTCGCCGGCCTGGTAGACGCCTTGGCTGTCGCGGGCAGCGAGCGCCTGTGCCTGCTCACCGAGGCAAGCGATGACAGCCCCGTGCGTCGCGAGCGTGCCGAGGCCTTTGCCGACGAGCTTTCGCGACGCGGCCTTGCGGGTGAGGTCGTCACCCTGGCCGATGGTGGCGCCACGGGTGTCAGTCGCCTGGACGAGACCATCCGCGGCTATGCGGGTAAAAAGCTCGGCCTCATTGCCGTCAACGGCCTGGTCTTTCTGCGCCTGACCGAGGCGCTGGCCCAGCTGGGGCCCTCGTTGCCGGCGGGTCTCAAGATTGCAACGTTTGACGACTATCCCTGGAACCACGTCCTCTTTGGCGGTGTGACCACGGCAGCGCAGGACACTCTTACCATTGCCGAGCGCGTAGTCGAGCGCCTGTCCGAGCGTATCGACGTTGTTACCACTACGGTGGGCGATGCCGCAAAGCTCGCCCCCAAGCGCATCGAGATCCCCGGCCACATCGAACACCGCGCTTCGACCTCGTGCTAGTTTGTGTGATAATATATAGACAATGTCATACAGGAGGTATCCATGGCTGCGTCTGTACTGAGTGTACGAGTGGACTCGTCAATTAAAGATTCATTTGCCGAGCTATGCGAAGAACTCGGCATGACTTCGTCTGTAGCGGTCAATATGTTTATGAGGCAGATGCTGCGCGAGCGCTCGCTGCCGTTTGTTCCTTCACTTGGCAAAAACTCTGCGAGCGAAAACGTCGCCGCAGACATTTTGGATACTGCTCAGATTGAGTCAGCCGTCCGTGAGGCGGCCAGCTCGATTCCCGCCATCAAAACCGTGATTCTTTTTGGCTCGTATGCCCGTGGCGAGGCACGCGCCGATAGTGATATTGACTTGCGTCTCGAAGTCGATCGCGATCAGGGCTTTGGCCTTTTCGCGTTGTCGGCGTTTGGTGAGGCGGTGCGCAAAGAAACCGGGAGGCAGGTTGACCTCGTCTCGAGTGATCATCTTGATGACGATCTTGCCGCGGTAATCGAGCGCGAAGGAGTGATCCTTTATGATCGCGCGTAAGTCAGACGGCCTGTTCGCACACGTTTTTTGAGCGCTTGATACGCTTTAACCCTGCGGAAACATTTTTCTGCGATAGTATCTGCGATATAGACCAGTCGAAACCCGCCCGAAAGAAAGGGGAGCGACATGAACCAGCAGAACATCGATTACGTACTCCGCTCCGTAGAGCAGCGCGACATCCGCTTTGTACGTCTGTGGTTTGTCGACATTCTCGGCCGCCTCAAGAACTTTGCCATTAGCCCCGAGGACCTCGAGGTCGCTTTTGAGGAGGGTATTGGCTTTGACGGCTCCGCCATCGAGGGCTTTGCCACGCCCGAGGAAGCCGACATGCTGGCGTTTCCCGATGCTTCGACCTTCCAGATCCTGCCGTGGCGTCCGAGCCATAACGGCGTCGCCCGCGTGTTCTGCGATGTGTGCACCCCCGACCGCAAGCCCTTCGCCGGCGATCCGCGCGATGCCCTGCGCCGCATGTTCTATAAGGCCGAGAAGGCCGGCTATCTGCTCAACGTGGGCGCCGAGCTGGAGTATTACTACTTCCCCGACGAGCACACCCCCGAGCCGCTCGACAACGTGGGCTACTTCGACCTTTCGGTGAGCGATGCCGCTCGCGACCTGCGTCGCAACACAGTCCTCACGCTGGAGAAGATGTCCGTGCCCGTGGAGTACACCTTCCATGCCGCCGGCCGCTCGCAGCACGGCATGAGCCTGCGCCACGCCGAGGCCCTGAGCATGTCCGACGCCATCACCACGGCCAAACTCATCATTAAGCAGCAGGCCTACGAGAGCGGTTGCCACGCCTCCTTTATGCCCAAGCCGTTGGCGGGCGAGGACGGCAGCGCTATGTTCCTGTGCCAGTCGCTATTCGACCACGACGGCAACAACGTCTTTTGGGGCGAGGACGACGAGAAGTATCACCTCTCCGATATCGCCAAGCACTACATGGCCGGCATCCTGGCGCACGCGCGCGAGATCAGCGCCATCACCAACCCCACGGTCAACTCGTACAAGCGCATCACCACGGGTGGCGACTCCGTGCCGCAGTACGCCACGTGGGGCCTGCGCAACCGCGCGAGTATGGTCCGCATCCCGGTCTACAAGCCCGGCAAGCAGCTGTCCACGCGCATCGAGCTTCGCAGCCCCGACCCCATGGCCAACCCGTACCTGGTCAACGCCGTCACGCTGGCGGCTGGTCTGGACGGCATCGAGCGCAAGCTGGAGCTCCCGCCCGAGGCCACGGCCGAGACACTCAAGCTCACCGACCGTCAGATGGTCGAGGCCGGCTACACGCCGCTGCCGCGCTCGCTCAAAGAGGCGCTCGACGTGTTTGAGGACTCGCAGTTTATGAAGGATGCCCTCGGCGAGCACATCCACAGCTTCTTCCTCAAAAAGAAGCGCGACGAGTGGCATAAATTTGAGTCTACGATCACCGAGTGGGAGATCAAGCACTACCTGGCGAACTCCTAATCGCGCTGGCTTGTTCCAGTACGATTGAGCTCATTTCTTTGGAGGCCGATATGTCCGAAAAGAGTGCCCTGTTCATGGCGCGCACGACGCGCTTCCACGAGTTTGCCCGCAGCTTGACGACCACCCTGGGTGTCGAGGTGAGCCTGGCCACCCCCGATTCGCCGACTGCGGCGCACGACTTTGACCTGCTGATTCTCGATTCCGATGGCATCCGCAGCGACCGCATCGATCAGATCGCCAAGTGGCTTGACGATCGTGGCGGCGTCCCCATGCTGGTGATCGTCGACGACGAGGCCCTTGGCACCCTGCGCCTGCCCAATCACGCGCATGCCGACTTTGTATGCCCCACGGCGACGCCCAACGAGCTCAAGGCTCGCGCGCAGCGCTTGATGGGCGAGGAGGAGACCGTCACCGCCGACGATGTGCTCAACATCGATAACCTCGAGATTAACCTGGCTACCTACCAGGTGACGCTCGATAACGAGCCTATCGACCTGACGCTGATGGAGTACTCGCTGCTGAGCTTTTTGGCGACGCACCCCAACCGCGCCTACAGCCGCGAGGTGCTGCTGCACCGCGTGTGGGGCTTTGAGTACTGCGGCGGCACGCGCACCGTCGACGTGCACATTCGACGCATCCGCTCCAAGGTGGGTCCGCAGATCGCGGCGCACATCACCACCGTCCGCGGCGTGGGCTATCTGTTTAAGGACTAGCTTTTCACCACAAAGGGGATAGGCACCTTTGTGGTGGTTTTGCCGTAGGCCGGGTCCTTTTGGGCCTGCAGCAGAACTTAAGCCTTCCTAAAAGATTGCGTTCTCATACACGTGCACCCGCATATTGGGGTACAACTCAACGTGAACAATGATGGCCCGCCACATGTTTGGCGGGCCTTTGGTTATTCGACGAAAGGATCGCAGCTATGAGCGAGTACGATTCCCAGCGTCCCCAGGATGCGGGCAACGCCGGCGAGACCCAGCAGCAGCCGCGTGTGCAGGTGGAGTCGACGCCTGCCGGTAGCAACATTCCCTACGTGCAGGCCTACGACACGCAGACCGGAAAGCCGCTGGGCAGCCAGCAGGTTGTAAACAAGCACACGGTGGTCAAGACCAAGACCAAAAAGCTGCCGATCTTTATTACGGCACTCGCCGGCTGTGCCTGCGGCGCCCTGCTGGTCATTGCGCTCATTATGAGCGGCACGCTCGATATCGGTGGCGGCAAGAATGCCGTGACGGCGGGTGCTTCGGGTTCGTCGACGCAAAAGATCACCATTGACTCCGAGGACACCACGCTGGCCGAGGCCGTTTCTGCCAAGGCATTGCCCTCCGTGGTTTCCATTACCGCCACTTCGAGCGGCAGCCAGAATGGCTCGCTTTCGCAGTCTGCCGACGAGTCGGACAGCTCGGGCAGCGTCGGTTCGGGCGTGGTGCTCGATACCGAGGGTCACATCCTCACCAACAACCACGTGGTCGATGGCTATGACCAGTACGTGGTGACCATGGACGACGGCACCACCTATGAGGCCGAGTTCGTGGGCAACGATGCTTCGAGCGACCTAGCCGTCATCAAACTCAAGGACGCCGACGCCTCCAAGCTCACGCCGATCGAGATCGGCGACTCCTCCAAGCTCAACGTGGGCGAGTGGGTCATGGCGATCGGCTCGCCGTTCGGCAACGAGCAGTCTGTCTCCACGGGTATCGTCTCGGCGCTCTACCGCTCCACGGCCATGAGCTCTACCAGCGGTAACACCATCTATGCCAACATGATCCAGACCGACGCCGCCATCAACCCGGGCAACTCCGGTGGCGCGCTCGTTAACGACAATGGTGAGCTGGTGGGCATCAACTCGCTCATCGAGAGCTACTCGGGCTCCAGCTCGGGCGTGGGCTTTGCCATTCCCGTTAACTACGCCAAGAACATTGCCGACCAGATCATCGACGGCAAGACGCCGGTGCATCCGTACATGGGCGCTACGCTTTCGAGCGTCAATGCGCTCAACGCCCGCACCAACAAGCTGAGCACCGATAGCGGCGCGTATGTGGCGAGCGTCGTTGAGGATGGTCCTGCTGCTAAGGCCGGCATTCAGGAGGGCGACGTCATCACCAAGCTGGGCGACGACGAGATCACGAGCGCCGATGGCCTGATCATCGCGCTGCGCAGCCACGAGGTGGGCGAGAAGGTCGAGATCTCGCTTATGCGCGGCAAGGAAGAGAAGAAGGTCACCGTCGAGCTGGGTTCCGATGAAGAGCTGCAGAACCAGCAGCAGGACGACAGTTCGACCGACACCGGCAATGGCGGTATTACCGACGAGCAGCTGCGCCAGTACCTGGAGGAGCTGTTAGGCCAGCAGGGCCAGGGCTACGGCCAGGGTTACTAACGAGCCGTATCGCACATACCGATGCCAGAGGGGCTGTCCCATCAACGCGGGACAGCCCCTCTCTACTTATTGATCCGTTGGGGACGGAGGAAAACGGGTCATTTAGAGCTGATAAGAGCATGGTTTGATTGCGCGACCCACCCCGGTCTGGCGGCTGCCGATTCGGTGCGGTTCGAAAGGGCTATTCGACCCCGTTGCGACCGGTGGTACTCTAGTATCCGTTTGAAATCGAGCGAAGGAGTGCCGCTATGGAGCAATCGAGCCTGTTTGGTGACGGCGTGGACATCGATACCGAAACGCCCGCGAGCGCGGATGCCGCCGCACCGGCCGATGCCCGTGCCCAGGCGGCAGCGCGCGCGGCCGAGCTGCGCCACGAGCTCGATTACCACGCCTATCGCTACTACATGCTCGATGCGCCCGAGATCACGGACGCCGCCTTTGACAAGATGCTCGTTGAGCTGCAGGAAATTGAGGCCACCTACCCCGACCTGGTGACGCCCGACAGCTATACCCAGCGCGTGGGCGGGTACGTGAGCGAGCAGTTTACGCCGGTCACGCACATGGCACGCATGTATTCCATGGACGATGCCATGGATCTGGACGAGCTCGACGCGTGGCTCCAGCGCACCGAGGATGCGCTCGGCGCCGGCAGCGTCACCTATACCTGCGAGCTCAAGATTGACGGTCTGGGCGTGGCGCTTACCTACCAAAACGGCACCTTCGTGCGCGCGGCCACGCGCGGCGATGGCACCACGGGCGAGGACGTGTCGCTCAACGTGCGCACCATCAAGGATGTGCCCATGCACCTGTCCGAGCCGGCGCTCGCCCACATGGGCGCCGACCGCGAGCGCACCATCGAGGTACGCGGCGAGGTCTATATGCCCAAGGGCAGCTTTGTCCGCCTGAATGAAGAGGCCGATGCCGAGGGCCGCGACCCCTTCGCCAACCCGCGCAACGCCGCCGCCGGCAGCCTGCGCCAAAAGGATCCCAAGGTCACAGCACGCCGCGATCTGGCCACCTTTATCTACGCCATCGCCGATACCGACCCGCTGCACGTCCACAGCCAGCGCGAGTTTCTGGACTGGCTGCGCAGCGCCGGCTTTAGCGTCAACCCCAACGTTGCCCGTTGCGCCACGCCGGCCGAGGTCCACGAGTTCTGTGCCCAGGCGCTCGAGCACCGCGGCGACCTGGATTACGACATCGACGGCGTGGTCGTAAAGGTCGACAGCTTCCAGCAGCAGCTCGACCTGGGCTTTACCGCCCGCGCGCCGCGCTGGGCCATTGCCTTTAAGTTCCCGCCCGAGGAAAAGCAGACCGTCCTGCGCGAAATTCGCATCCAGGTGGGCCGCACCGGTGTGCTCACGCCGGTCGCCGAGTTCGACCCGGTGACGGTCGCCGGCTCCACCATCGCGCGCGCCACACTGCACAACATCGACGAGATCCGTCGCAAAAACGTGCGCGAGGGCGACACCATCATCGTGCACAAGGCGGGCGACGTAATACCCGAGGTCGTGGGCCCGGTGCTCGATAAGCGCCCGGCCGATTCGGTCGACTGGCACATGCCCGAGGTCTGCCCCGTGTGCGGCAGCCCCGTTGTCCACGAGGATGGCGAGGTCGCCTACCGCTGCGTGTCCATCGACTGCCCCGCGCAGCTCAAGGAGCGCCTGCTCCACTGGGTGAGCCGCGGCTGCATGGACGTCGACGGCCTGGGCGACGAGATCGTCGACAAGATGATCGCCGCCGGCCTGATCCACGATGTCGCGGACTTCTACCAGCTCACGGTTGACGACATCGCCGGCTTGGACACGGGGCGCACCTATGCCAGCTCCAACAGCAAAAAGGGCGTCAAGAAGGGCGACCCCATCCCGGTAGGCCTCAAGACGGCCGAGAAAATCATCGCCGAGCTCAACAAGTCCAAGAGCCAGCCGCTCGGTCGCGTGCTGTTTGCCCTGGGCATCCGCCACGTGGGCAAGAGCGTGGGCGAGGTCATCGCCGAGCGATTCCTGTCGATTGACAAGCTCATCTTGGCGAGCGAAGAGGATATTGCCGAGTGCGAGGGCATCGGTCCCAAGATTGCGGCGAGCGTCAAGCAGTTCCTGGCCGTGCCCGAGAACCTTGCCGTGCTGGAGCGCCTGCGCCAGGCGGGCCTGTCGCTCGAGGTCGACTTGGGCGCCGCGCACGCGCAAGCCGCAGCCGACGCTGGCGTGGCAGGCGAGCTTGCCGACGCACAGCCACTCGCGGGTCTGACCTTCGTGCTCACCGGCACACTCGTCAACCGCACCCGCGACGAGGCGGGCGCGGCGCTCAAGGTGCTTGGCGCCAAGGTTTCGGGCAGTGTGTCAAAGAAGACGAGCTATCTGGTCGCCGGCCCCAAAGCGGGCTCCAAGCTCGCCAAGGCCGAGCAGCTGGGCGTGCCTGTATTGGATGAGGACGCGCTCGAGCAGATCCTGGCGACTGGTGAGGTGCCCCAGGCTTAGCGCATTGATAGCCTAATTGAAGAACCGCCCGAAAAGCATGATGCCTTCCAGGAGGTTCTTACTTTGCTGGGGCAACGGGCACCGTGATCTGCGTCACGTAGGTTGCCGGATCATCGCTGATGATGTCATCGATCAGGGCGATCTCGCGCGAGGGGCCGGCGGGCGTCAGGTTGTGTTCGCGCATATAGCCGAGCAGCTGCTCGTAGCGTGGGGCTGCTTGCCCGTGCGTGCCGCGGAAGCTTATGGTCAGGCAGCGCGCGGCAGGTCGCGTCTCAACGTCGCCCAAGTAATCATCGGTGTCATCGAGCAGCAGAAAGACCTCGTCGTAGCCATCAAAATCACCGGTGGCAAGGCGTTCGGCGCTGATCCCGACGCCCAGGTTGCCCAAAAAGACAAAGGTCTCGTGCTGGCCCTTCTGCAGTTGACGAATCTGCCACTCCAGCGCATAGGCGTCGGTGGGGTTGACGCGTTCGTGCAGCACAGCGCAGCGAAGCTCGGGCGCGTCGATTTCGCAGATGGTGTCGAGCTGGGCGTCCAAGGCATCGTGTAACAGGGCAAGTCGGTTGTCGATCTTGCGCGACACGCGCTCCAGCTCGCGGCGCTTGCGCTCGATCAGTTCTTGCTGCTGGACCAGCTGCCGCTGCATGAGGTCCACATCGCGCGTGGTCACAAACTCACGGATTTGCGCTAATGGCAAGTCGAGAACACGCAGGTGGCTGATGGTGTTGAGCGTGGAGAGCTGCCGCGATCCGTAGTAGCGGTACCCACTCGCCGGATCGATGCGCGCCGGCTCCAGCAGGCCCATCTGCTCGTAATGACGCAGCGTACCCACACTCAGGTTAAACAGGCGCGCCACCTCGCCAATGCGGAGCAGGCCCTCGGTGTGTTCGCTTGGCATGTCGGTCACAGGACCGCTCCTTTCGGTAAAAACAGGGGAGAGGTGCTAGGCATGCGTCGCCTCGCTACGCCACCAGCTTGTCAAAAGTTCCGCGGCGGTTGAGCACGGTAAATGCAATCACGCAGATGACCGCCGACAGAATCGACCCGCACGGCGAGGCGATACCCATGGGGAACAGCGTGTCGGAATAGGCGTTCGACAGCAGCCATGCGCCGGGTACGCGAATGAGCACCACGGCCAGTACGTTGTGCGCAAAGCCGATGTAACTCTTGCCATACGCAGCGAAAAAGCCGCTAAAGCAAATGTGGATGCCGGCAAAAATCGCGTCGAAAATATAACTGTGCATATAGCCAGCACCGGCGGCGACCACCGCGGGGTCCTTGGCAAAAAAGCCGATAAACGCCGGTGCCACCAGCCACATCAGCATTGTGATCAGGCAACCGTACACGACCGAGATGGTCATGGCGTCCTTGAGCACCTGACGTGCGCGGTCGCCCTTACCCGCGCCGGCGTTTTGCGCCGTGAGTGCGCTGACGGTGGCGCCCATGGAGCTCGGGACAATGAATAAAAAGCTGATCATCTTCTCGACCAGGCCCACGGCGGCGGCGTCGACCAGGCCGCGGTGGTTGGCGATGACGGTGATAAACATAAACGCCACCTGGATGCAGCCGTCCTGTACGGCCACGGGCACGCCGATCTTAAGAATGCTGCCGAGTACCTCGGGCTGGGGGCGCAGGTCGCTGCGCTTAACGTGGATGTTCGTGCGACGGCTCTTGAGCCACACGAGCGCGAGGGCAACGCTTGCCGTCTGGGCGGTTACCGTGCCGAGCGCCGCGCCCACGGGGCCGAGCCCCATGTGGCCGATAAACAGAAAGTCGAGCGCGATATTAATGATGCACGCCACGCCAATCACGTACATAGGCGAGCGCGAATCGCCCAGCCCGCGAAAGATGGCCGAAAGAATGTTGTACGCGGCGATAAAGGGAATGCCGATAAAGCAAATGCGCAGGTAGGCGGTAGTGCCTTCGACCGCCTCGGCCGGCGTGCCAATGAGCGCCACGATCTGCGGGCACAGTGCGAGCAAGGCAGCGGCCAGTACCACCGAGACACCCATAAACAGCGTGATGGTATTGCCGATGGCGGTCTCGGCGCGGTCAAACCGGCGCGAGCCCACGGCGTGGCCGACGATAACCGTCGTTCCCATGGCCAGGCCCACGAGCGTTACGGTAATGATATAGAGCGTCTGCGCGCCATTGCCCACGGCGGTGATGCCGGCGGCGCCGCTAAACTGCCCCATCATGTACAGGTCGGCCATGCCGTAGAGCATCTGCAAAAAGTATGAGAGCATATAGGGCAGGGCAAAGACCGCGATGGTCTTGAGGACATTGCCGCGTGTGAGGTCGTGTTCCATGGGCGGGGCTTTCTGGCTGGGTTCGTTTTGCTACCAGTGTAGTGAAAACCATACAACGATTGTAGAGTCAAGGTTTATGTTGGCAGCGGGGCGAAAAAAGTCGCGCTCGCGTTCATTTCCAATTGAATACAGAGATGCACCTTGCGAGCTTAGCGCCTGCACTAGCCTTGCAGAAATCGATTTCGGAACACTTGACACCGCCGCACGGCGCGCCATAATACGTGGGTTTGCGAACAACGTTTGATGGGGGATGAACCTGCGTGCGCAATCTCAAGATTTTGTTTTCCTATCTGGGGGCATACCGCCGCGACGCCATGCTCGGCGTGTTCTTTGTGACTGCCGAGACGGCGCTCGAGCTGTTTATCCCGGTCATCATGGCAAATATCATCGATGTGGGCGTGCCCGCGGGCGACATCAACTACATGCTGTTGCAGGGCACGTATATGCTGGTATGCGCCGCATGTTCGCTGGTACTTGGCTTGGGTTATGCACGCACGTCCGCCCGCGTTGCCTCGGGGCTGGGCGCTAACCTGCGCGAGGCCGAGTATCGCAAGATCCAGACGCTCGCTTTTGGCAATCTGGACAACTACGACGCCAGCTCGCTCGTCACGCGCTTGACCACCGATATCACCGTCATCCAAAACGCCATCGGCAACGGCTTTCGCCCCATGGTGCGCGGCCCCGTGACGCTCATCGTCGGCTTGGTCTATGCGCTGGTGCTGTCGCGTCCGCTTGCTACGGTATTCGCGATCATCCTGCCGGTGTTGGCGATCGTACTGGGCGTTATCACCTATCGCGTCAGTCCGCTCTACCGCCAGCTGCAGACCTCGATGGACCATCTCAACGGTGTGGTGCAGGAGGACCTCACCGCCGTGCGCGCCGTCAAGGCGTACGTGCGTGCCGAGCACGAGGAGGCCAAGTTCGACGCCGTCAATACCGAGCTCGCACATACGGCGACGAAGACCTTCGGCAACGCCGTGCTCAACCTGCCGGTGTTTCAGCTGTCGATGTACGTGGCGGCGCTTTCCATTCTGTGGATCGGCGGTCGCATGATCCTTGCCGGCGAGCTCGGCGTGGGCTCGCTCACGGGCTTTATGAGCTACGTGCTGCTGATCATGAACTCGCTCATGATGATTTCCAACGTGTTTTTGCTGCTCACACGCGCACTTGCCAGCGTGGAACGCATCTCGCGGGTGCTCGACGAGCGTTCGCTTATCCAGGCGCCCGACGCTGCCGCTGCCGTGCACGAGGTGGCCGACGGAAGCATCGAGTTTCGCGACGTTTCCTTTAAATACCGCGCGGATGCAGCCGAGGATGTGCTCGAGCATATTGACCTTTGCATTGAAGCAGGCTCCACGGTGGGCGTGCTCGGCGGCACGGGCTCGGGCAAGAGTTCGCTTGTGCAGCTGATTGCGCGCTTGTACGACGCCACCGAGGGCACCGTGCTTGTGGGCGGACACGACGTGCGCGACTACGACTTGGCTACCTTGCGCGACGCCGTGGGTATCGTGCTGCAAAAGAACGTGCTGTTTACGGGTACCGTGCGCGAGAACCTGCAGTGGGGCAATCCGCAGGCGTCGGACGATGAGCTCCTCGCGGCCTGCCGGGCGGCATGCGTGGACGAGTTCCTGGATCGCACCGGCGGGCTGGACGGCGAGTTGGGCCAAGGCGGCGCCGGTGTTTCGGGCGGCCAGAAGCAACGCCTGTGCATTGCGCGCACGCTGCTCAAGCATCCGCGCGTGCTCATTTTTGATGACTCAACCAGCGCGGTCGATATGGCGACCGACGCCAAGATCCGCGAGCATATCGCTCAGATTCCCAACACGACGGTGATTGTCATTGCACAGCGCATTGCGAGCGTCATGGATGCCGACCGCATTATTGTGCTGGACGACGGCCGTGTCCACGGTGTGGGCACGCACGAGGAGCTGCTGGCGGGCGATAGCATCTACCAGGAGATTTACGCCTCGCAGATGGAGTTTGCGGGGAACGCGGACGCCGGTGACGGCAGCGACGATGGCTGCGCGAATGATCCGTTTTCCTCCGTCCCCAGCGGATCGACCTTGGAAGGGGGTGAGCGCCATGCCTAAGACCGCAGCCCAAGCGCGCCCGGCCGACCTCAAGCGCACTGTGCGCCGCTTGCTCTCCTACATGGGGCATGCCAAGTTCTCGTTGCTCGCGGTGGGCGTGCTCGCTTCCGTTGCCGCCATCGCAAGCCTTGCCGGCACCTACATGGTGCGCCCCATCGTCAACGGTTTGGCAACGGGCGGCGAGGAACTGCTCGCTAGGCAGGTTATCTTTACCGCTGCCATCTACGCCGCGGGCGTGCTCTCGGCCCTGGGCTACTCACAGATCATGGTGCGCGCGGCCCAGCGCGTGGTGTCCGATATTCGCCGCGACCTGTTCGCGCACATCCAGACGCTGCCGCTCAGTTATTTTGACAGCACGCGCTCGGGCGACATCATGAGCTTTTTCACCAACGACGTCGACACCGTCTCCGAGGCGCTCAACAACAGCTTTGCCAACGTGATTCAGGCCGCCATTCAGGTTGTGGGCACCACGGCCATGCTCATCATCCTTAACTGGCAGCTCACGACTATCACGCTCGTGTGCGATGTGGCCATTGTGCTGTACGCGCGCTACTCGGGCGCGCGCTCTAAGCGCTTCTTTGCCGCCCAGCAGGCATCGCTTGGCGACTTGGACGGATATAGCGAAGAGATGGTCTCGGGTCAAAAGGTCATCAAGGTCTTTAATCACGAGGCAGCGAATGTCGCCGGCTTCACCTGCCGCAACGACGAGCTTCGCCGCACCGGCGCTGCCGCCGTGAGCTATGCCAACTCCATGGTGCCCATGACCGTCGTGATTGGCTACGTCAACTATGCTATCGTCGCCGTGGCGGGCGGCATGCTCTGCATCAAGGGGCTCGCCGACGTGGGCGCGCTTGCAAGTTACCTGGTCTTTGTACGCCAGGCGGCCATGCCCATCAACCAGTTTACGCAGCTGGGCAACTTCTTGCTCAATGCGTTGGCCGGCGCCGAGCGCTTGTTTGCCGCGATGGACCTTGAGCCCGAGGTGGACGAGGGTCGCGTGGAACTGGTGCAGACGGGCGATGCCGCGTGGGCGTGGAAGATTCCCGAGGGCCAGGGCGTGGGCGCGTACGGGCACCTGCATGATGTGGCTGCCGTTGATGAGTCGGGCCGCGCGGTGGCTGCCGACGGTACCGAGCTCACGTGCGGCTTGGTCCCGCTTGCCGGCGACGTGCGCTTCCATGCCGTGGACTTTTCCTACGTGCCGGGCACCCGCGTGCTCACGGACCTCAACCTGTTTGCCAAGCCGGGCCAAAAGATCGCCTTTGTGGGCTCCACAGGCGCCGGTAAGACGACCATCACCAACCTCATCAACCGCTTCTACGAGGTCGATGACGGCGAGATCACGTACGACGGCATCGACGTCAAGCACATTGCCAAGTCCAGCCTGCGCGGGTCGCTCGGCATTGTGCTGCAAGACACGCATCTGTTTAGCGGCACCATTGCGCAGAACATCCGCTTCGGCAAGCTCGACGCGACTGACGAAGAGGTGCGCGCCGCTGCCGAGGCAGCCTGCGCCGACTCGTTTATCCGCCGCCTGCCTAGAGGGTACGACACGCCGGTCACGGCCGACGGCGCCAACCTGTCGCAGGGCCAGCGCCAGCTGCTCGCCATCGCGCGCGTGGCCGTCGCCGACCCGCCGGTGCTCATCCTGGACGAGGCCACGAGCTCCATCGACACGCGCACCGAAAAGCTCATCGAGCGCGGTATGGACCGTATCATGCGCGGACGCACCACCTTTATGATCGCGCACCGTCTGTCCACCGTCCGCGACGCCGACGCCATCATGGTCCTCGAACACGGCCGCATCATCGAGCGCGGCACCCACGAGGAGCTGCTCGCTCAGCACGGCGAATACTGGCAGCTCGCGCATGGCTTAAAAGAGCTGGATTAACCCGTTCGAGCACGATGCCTGATCTCTCCGTGCCCCTCACCTCGCCTCAAACCATCACAACATTCGACGTTTTTCGCCAAAATCGGGAAAAGCATCGAATGTTGTGATGGTCTGTGCTGAGGATGGGCTTGGGAAGCCGGTCTTGCTCGAAGCGGCCTGTCCTGTCGTACGGGTGTCGGCATGATTCTCCCGTGGGGTATTATGTTTTCCGAAGAATAAAACGCCGCGTGAGGGGAGGGCTGCGTGGACGGGCACGTGCAACATGACGGCTTTGGCCGCGATATCAACTACCTGCGCATTGCCGTTACCGACAAGTGCAATTTCCGCTGCATCTATTGCATGCCGGCCGATGGCGTGGCGCCCCGCGTGCACGACGAGCTGCTCAGCGCCGAGGAAATCGCCCGCTTTGTGCGCTTGGTGGCGGGGGAGGGCATTCGCCGCGTGCGCCTGACGGGTGGCGAGCCTCTGGTCAGCCGCCGTATTATTCCGCTTATTCGCGACATCCGCGCGATTCCGCAGATCGAGGACATCTCGCTCACCACCAACGGCGCCCTGCTGCCCAAGCTGGCGCCGCAGCTCAAAGATGCCGGGCTTAACCGCGTCAACATCTCGCTCGACACGCTCGACCCTACGCTCTTTGGAAAGATCACGCGCCTGGGTCGGCTCGAGCAGACCATGGCCGGCATCGACGCGGCGCTGGCTTGGGGCTTTGAGCCCGTTAAGGTCAACTGCGTTGTGGTGCGCCGGCTCAACCAGGATGTGGCTGCCCTCGCGCGGCTTACGCTCGACCGCTCCATCCACCTGCGCTTTATCGAATACATGCCCATCGGCGACGAGCGCACGAGCTCGCATTGCGCTGTGGACCCGCATGCGCCCGCGCTCAATCCCGAGCTGTGGGACGCGAGCGATACCGTGCCGAGCGACGAGCTGCGGGCGCGCATCAATGCCGGGGTCACCGCGGCGGGACTGGGCGAGCTCGAGCCACTCGGCATCAACGACGCTCCTGCCGGCGCGGGCCCTGCGCGCTATTGGCACTTTCCGGGCGCGGCGGGAACGGTCGGCTTTATTAGCGCCATGTCCAATCATTTTTGCGCGAACTGCAACCGTCTGCGTCTGACGGCAGACGGCAACGTGCGTCCGTGCCTGTTCAGCGATGCCGAGTATTCGGTGCGTGAGGCGCTGCGCCGTGGTGATGATATGCAGGTACTTTCGATTTGGCGCGATGCCGTGGCCCACAAACCGCAGGAACACGCGATAATTGAGGGCACGCAACGATTTATGTCCCAAATCGGAGGATGATCATATGGCCAAGAGCAGGTACGCCGATGCCACCAAGGCCGCTCGCAGGGCCGCGATGTCTGCCCACAAAGTCACGGCTGCGGCGAATGCTGGCAACGCCGACGCGTCCGCGCAGCCGTCTGCCCGCGCCGTCGTCGAGCCCGCCCGTGACGCTCGCCGCGACGAGCTGACGCACGTGGACGCCAAGGGCGAGGTTCGCATGGTCGACGTGTCCGACAAGGCCGAGACCCATCGTATTGCCATCGCCGAGGGCACCATCCTCATGCATCCCGAGACGCAGGCCATGGTGCTGCAGGACCGCGCCAAAAAGGGCGACGTGCTCGCTTGCGCGCGCGTGGCGGGCATCATGGCCATCAAACGCACGAGCGACATCATCCCCATGTGCCATCCGTTGCTCATTACCAAGAGCAAGTGCGACATTGCGCCCATCGCTGCGGCGGGGACGCCGGCCGAGGACGTGCCCGAGGGCTGGGCACCGGCGCGCACGGACGGGCAGGTTGGCTTTCACGTACTGGTTACGGCCGGCGTGACGGGCAAGACGGGTATCGAGATGGAGGCGTTGACCGGCGCGAGTGCCGCGTGCCTAACGATCTACGACATGTGCAAAGCCGTCGATCGCGGCATGGAGATTGTCGACGTGCGCCTGTTGCACAAGGAGGGCGGCCGCTCGGGCGTGTGGGATCGCGCAGAGCGCCAGGCCGCTGCTACTGAGGCCGTGGCCGCTGACGGTGCCGCGCCCGCAAGCGCACCCGTCGCCGTCGCTCCCGCAGCTCCCACTCCGGCCGTCCCCGCGATCGCGTTTATCGGCTACCAGAACTCGGGTAAGACCACGCTCGTCGAGAAGGTTATCGCCGAGCTCACCCGCCGCGGCCTGCGCGTGGGTTCGCTCAAGCATCATGGGCACCACGGCTTTGATATCGACGTGCCCGCTAAGGACACTTGGCGCCATCACCAGGCCGGATCCAAGCATGTGGGCCTCATCTGCGCCACGCGCTGGGCGGAGTACGCCGACACGCGCGAGGAGGACGAAATGCCCGCGCGCGAGCTGCTGTCGCGCTACAACGATGTCGACGTGGTGATCATCGAGGGCTACAAGACCGAGGGCTTCGACAACATCGTGGTCGCACGCTCCGGTGTCGACCGTCTGCGCGGCAAGAGCTCGCTCGACCTGGTCGACGGTCACACGCTGGCCCTTGCCTGCAACGAGGCCCTGGCACGCCAGGCCTTCGACGCCGGCTTTGCGACCCGAGCCATCAACATCAACGACGCCCGAGCCATCTGCGATCTGATCCAAGACCATCTGGCCTAAAACCTGCCAAATAGGGACAGTTTTATTTTGGCAGGTTTTATCTGGGCAAACGTCATTTCCGCCACAAAGGGGCCAGGCGCCTTTGTGATGGTTTTTGCTTTGGTAGATGTGTGGGACATGCCTTACAATCTACCAAGTAGTTCATGACGGGCGAAAAACGGAGAGAAGGGTCCTGATGCGTCCTTAATGTTTCATGCGGATAGATTGATTTGATGGACGGTGGCGAATGTCCACCGCCCGTATTCGTATGAAACAAGGAGTCTCCATGCTCGCACCTCTTTTTTCTAAGCCTCAGCCTTCGCTGTCCGTGCAGGCCAAGCGCCTGGTGGCGATGCGCTTTCTCATCTACACCGGTTTTCAGACCAGCTACTTTATCGGCGTCATCGGAACGCTCACCTATGCAGACGATGCCTCGGTCGTGGCGACATCGCTGGCCGTCCTGTTTATGAACGTATTCGTGATCTTGGGATCCTTTGCGGGTGGCGCTGCACTCGACGCCTGGGGCCCGCGCAGTCATTTCTTGCTGAGCATCGTGGGCACGCTGGCAACCGGCGCGGCAATCATCACCTTTGGTAGCGCGACCGGCGTCGTCCTGCTCGGCGCGGTGCTCCTGGGCTTTGTGATGGGATTCGCCCAGCCCATCGCCACGTCCTATCCGGCGTATCTCACCGACGACTCCGTCGAGCTCAAAGACATCAACTCCGCCATAACCATGTTTTCAAATGTGAGTATCATCGTTGGCCCCACGCTGGGCGGCTTTGTCGCGGCGGCTGCGTCGTCGCGCGCGGTGTTCGTGCTCATGATGCTCTTTACCGCGTTGGCGCTCATTGCCGGTTGGGGCTTTAGGCAAAGTGCAGGTCAGGTTGCCACACACGAAGGCAAACCCGCGGTTGGCGACATCACATCGGATAAGGCCAGCCAAAGCCCCGACCCCAACACGTCCTCCCGTGTCACCTTTGCGACCAGCATCAAGACAGTCTTTACCAACAGCGTTCTCGCCCTGCTGTTCTTCATCATCTTTCTTTCGAACTTTGGCTATGGCGCCTTCGATCCGCTGGAGTCGTTCTTCTACCGCGATGTTCTGCATGTCGGTGTTGAGTGGATGGGCTGGCTCTCGTCGGCCAGCGGTGTGGGCGCGGTGCTGGGCGCCGTGGCCGCGCTCCGCTTGCCGGCGCGCTTTGTCAGCCTCAAAACGCTGCTTGTAGCGCTTATGTCCGTGGGTCTGGGAAGCCTGCTCTACGTGGGAACGCCGTACGTGGGCGTAGCCCTTGTCGGCCAGATTGCCCTGGGCGTGGCCTGGGGCGTCGTCAACCCGCTCCACAACACGATCGTGCAAACGACGGCCCCGCTCGAGCAGCTCGGCCGCGTCAACTCGGTCATGGGCTTTGGCAACATGTTTGCCGGCGTAGCCCCGCTGGCGATTGCCCCCTGGCTGGCGGCGACGTTTGGTGTGCAGCAGACGCTCGTTGGTGCGGGCATGGTCGTGACGGCGGTTCCCGCGGCGTTGCTGCTGTTTGGACGCCGGCATTTTGATCGTTCTGCAAGACAGTAAAAACCATCACAACATTCGATGAAAATCGCGATTTTGCGGAAAAGCGTCGAATGTTGTGATGGTTTGCGCCCCGGGCCAGGCCATCCTGCGAGTCCGGCCACCACAAAGGGGCCAGGCACCTTTGTGGCGGTTTTTGCTTTGACGGGCCGCGCCCGCGCTTTGGTATACCATGAACGCCACATCCAGATGCACCCCACACCGCCGCACAACCCAGAAAGGCCCCCATGGACACCACCTTCAGCCACATCAAAGCCGTGTTCTGCGATATCGACGGCACGCTGCTCACGAGCCAGCACACGGTGTCCCCGCGTACCGTGGCGGCGATCCGCGCCTTGCGCGAGCGTGGCGTGCTCTTTGGCCTGTGCACCGGGCGCGACGCCCACGCGACCGAGGCCATGTACGAGCTCTGGGGTATCGAAGGCCTGGTGGACGTGCTCGTGGGCTGCGGTGGCGCCGAGGTCATCGATCGCGCGCACGACATCAACGAGCTGAGCTATCCGCTGCCGGGCGAGACCATCGCGCGCATTTGCGAGCACATGGCAGACCTGCCGGCAACGCCCGTTTGCCCTCGGGACGGCGTGCTCTATGTGCCCGAGAGCAATGCGTGCGTCGAGCACTTGTCGCGTGTCGACGGCGTGCCCTACAAGGTGGTCGACTTTTCCGAGTTTTTGCGCGAGCCGCAGGCCAAGGTGATGTTTACCATGGTGCCCGAGGCGATGCCGCAGGTCATCGAGCGGGCGTCGATGCTCGCCGACGACACTGTTAAGGCTGCGGCTCTGCAGACCACGCAACGGCTCTACGAGTTCATGGATCCGCGCGTGTCCAAGACGCGCGGCCTTGTGCGCGTGGCGGAGCTCAACGGCATGGAGCTCCAGAACATCTGCGTGTTTGGCGATGCCGATAACGACACCTGCATGGTGGCCGACGCCGGCGTGGGCGTGGCCATGGCAAACGGCAGCGATGCCACCCGCTCCGCCTCCGACTTTGTAACCGCGAGCAACGACAAAGACGGCATCGCGATCTTTATCGAGGAGCATCTGCTGTAGCGCCGGGGGAGAACCGCCACAATGGGGATAGGCACCTTTGTGGTGGCCTCAGGCGATTTGGGCGAGTTGATGCCTGCAATCTGCGCGCAAATACCAATATGGTTGTCTGAACATTACGCTTCTAACTACCGATGAGTTAAAGATATTCTCATCAGTTTGGTAGGGTATTTCTCCCGGTAAATGACCTACAGCTCATGGTCAATTTTCGACTGTTTACAGGATGTTTACTCTTGAGCAAAATGTTGTGCAAATAAATCTAATGCCATTAAAAAATGATGGGCAACTAAATTACCAGTAGAAACAAAAAATAGATAGCGAATAAACGAAGGTAAATCTGAGCAATTGTCAAGAGAATTGACAATTCGCTACAAAACTATCGGTTTATTTGCCAAGATGTTCAAACAATCGTTACAATATGTACTATAAGCGTGCGCAATTACAGGTTGCGCAGATACGTTTGATGGTGAAAGAGCAAGATCGCGGTCTCTTGGGGAGGAGACATCGATGAAAGCGAATTCAGAAAAAACTAAGCAGAGTAATAAAGCGACGCGCCGTGTACTGGCAGGCATTTTGTGCGGAGCCTCCGTGTTGAGCCTGGTACTGTCGCTCGTCATGCCTCCGATTTCGCAGGCCATTGCCAACGATGCCCAGACAGTTTCTGCCGAGGAAACTGTGATGGGGGGGGGTTCCTCAAGTGAGTCCGCTACTGTAGATAACACCAGCGAGGATGCCGAAAACCAGAATAGGGACGAGACCAATGGCGGCGAGGCTGGCTCTTCAAATAGTGCTGAGCAGGCTCAGAGTGCGAATGCGGCTTCAGCGAGAGCGACGGCCACCGTGGAGAAGGGAATTTATGTTCCCACGTCTATCGGTATCGGTACGAATATCGATGTCTCCACCCCCGATCCCGGCGTGGCCACCTACGTCGGCCGCGACATGTACATCGGTGGTAAGCCGAGCGACACTAGTAATCTTGATGCGAAGAACGCCCCCACCGGCTCATATGCCGCTGAGGCGGAGGGCCTTACCTTGGTCCGTGGCAAGCTTGCCATGAATCCAGTCAAAGAGAGCTGGCCCTATCAATCAATTGGTGCTGGTTTCCGCTTTGGCACCGTTGGTTTTGGTTCCCAGTTCCGTCCTGTCGCCGGCAGCACCGTGCTTGCGGTGGCCGGAATTAAAAGTGCGATCACCAAGATGAGCGTTGGTTATAGCGGCGACTCGCCGGAGACGACTACCGTTGGCGCTTGGAAGAAAGGCGCTTGGGTCGGACGGCAGAAATCTTCTGAGGGCGCGACTCCTTCCGGCTTTGCCTACACTGCGCAGATCGCAGGCCCCATCACATACTGGCGCGATAACAGTGAACGCCAATCCGTGGTGACAACGCAGGGTAATTGGTACGAGGGCAAGAACTCTCAGGAAAGCAACCTGTTCAATCAAACTGTTGATTTGACTAATGTCAACAATAACGATTATTCGAGCTACAACGGTGAAGATGGGTACCTCTCGAAGCTATCGGAACAGCTCAACTCGTTTGCAAATACCGGCACGCTCGAGGTTGGTTTCGCGAGCAATCACAACAACTACGTAATCAACAAGTACGACAAGACGAATTGTAATTATGGCCTGGTGTTTGATGAGTCGTATAAGACCATATATTCGGACTGCGCCGATACGTCGCTCAATGGTAAGCAATTCAAGAATAGCGAGCGTCTTATCACGTTTAAGGGCGACAACACCTCTATGCAGCAGGTGTTCACCATCGATGCTTCTCAGCTGAGCAATACATACAACAACGAGTATTATCGTGGCGTTGATTTCGCATTCGAGGGCATTCCCAAGGGCGCCTCGGTTGTTGTGAACGTTACCGGATCTTCGAATATTGAGTTTCACAATGGCTGGCGCTTTTGGTGGAACGGTACCGAGATTTCGCGTGGTTACGAAACTCAATATTCCGGCAAGGAGCTGGGCGAGGCATACGCGACGGCTTCCCAGTCCATCATGTGGAACTTTGTCGATACGCAAAGCCTTACCATTCGAGGCGGCATCGCGGGAGAAAACCGCGCGGACTGGGGATACGGCGGCACAGCCACCGGTGCCAAGTGGACTGACGACGATCCTGCGGCGGCTATGATCGGATCGATTCTCGTTCCCAACGGAAGTTTCGACGACCATGTGACTACCAACGGCCGCGTTTATGTGGGCGTCGATTTCTCAATGAACAGCCCGAAGGTTGCCGCAGCATTTGGTGAGGGTAACTCGGCTTCCGTCATCGATATGGATCAGGAGCGTCACAACTTCCCGTGGTCTGGGTCGTATACGCCCGACGGCTCCGCCGTTGCGTGGAGCAAGGTCGATGCGGCGAACGGCAACACGTCGCTTCCTGGTTCCTCGTGGACGATATACGGCACTGTCGATGATGCCAAGAATGAAACGAATCCCATCGTTACGGTAACGGATGGCGGTGCCAATGATTACTCTTCGGATGATGGCGAGCTTCAGTTCAACTATTTGAATCAGAAGGCCAAAATTGGCGATCCCAACGATAAAGACTACTTCACGTACTACATTCGCGAGGTCAAGGCGCCGGCTGGTTATCAGAAGTCGGACACCATCTACTACGCAACCATGAACAACACCGGCGAGCAGGTGAACTATGTTCAGGGTCATGTGGACACGACGAACAACAACTTGCTGGTTCCGTTCGAGAATAACTCCACGGGTGCCATTCCCAACGCCAGGATCACCGGTACGGTGTCTTGGACCAAGGTGGCGGAGGACGACACAAAACACACTCCTTTGCCTGGTTCTGAGTGGAAGCTCACCAAGAAAAAGGACGCCGATGGTACGGCCGACCAGTCCTGGACCGTGATCGACCGGGAGAGCGACCAGTCGACTTCGAGCGATACCACGTGGTCAGACACCGACACCGCGCCTGGCAAGTTCACGCTCGAGGGTCTGCTGCCGGGTACGTACACGCTTGTTGAGACCCAGGCTCCGTTTGGCTACAACTTGAACACCACGGTTTATGAGTTCACGGTGTCCAACGAGGACGGTTCCGTCACGTGGACCGAGGGAAAGAGCCCGACGATTGACGGGAACAACGTCTACATTTCCGACGCCCTTACCACTACGTCCGTGAAGATCCCGGTGACCAAATCTGTTCGCAATACGGACTGGCCGAAGGGCGATAAAGACAAATATGTGCCGTTCGAGTTCAGCATCGAGGCTACGGGGACAAATAAGGATAGCGCACCTAAGCTTGATCCGATGACTATTTCCGTCGCTCCCGCAGCGGGCTCCACCAAGGTCAACGACATCGTGGCATCCTTTGGCGGTATCTCGTTCTCCAAAAAGCACCTCGCCAAGATCGGCGATTCGAACCCGACTGGCGCCAAGACCTACACCTACACGGTGAAGGAGGTCGCGCCTACCACCGGTGCCATCGACAAGCTTCGCTACTCCGAGGCCGAGTACCAGGTGGCCGTCACGGTGAAGGCCGTCATGGATGAGACCACTAGCAAGTACTCCGGCCTCACCACCTCCACCACGGTCACGCAGGTGAAGGACGACATGGGCAACACCGTGAGTAACACCATCGGCAAGGACGCCGAGCCCAACGCCATCCCCGCCTCCACCTTCACCAACGTGAAAGTCCTCACGGACCTCCCGCTCACCGGCGCGGGTTGGACCGAGAACTCCATGCTCCTCGTGGGCGCCGGTCTCATGCTTCTGGGCGGTATCGCCGCGGGAGCGTATTGGATCGCTACAAAGCGCCGCTAGGACGATTCGTCTGATGGCGCATGTAGATAGATGTTTATGAATGTCGGGCTTATTTCTGAAAGGGGAATCATGAACCGATTAGTACAAAAGCTGATCGCCGGCGCCGCCGCCGTAGCGATCGCCGTAACCGGCCTGGTGGGTGGAGCGCCCACGGCCAAGGCTGCGCCAGTCTACAGCATTACGATCAACAAGCAGTCGACGGATGCTGCCGATCACACGTTCAACGGCTGGCAGCTTGCCGAGCTGAAGGACGTTGTTGTTGGCAATGACAAGTCGATTGCCTATACGATTGATACCACCGATGCGCTCGTGAGCACCATCGAGGGCGCGATGAACTTCAATGCTGTCATTGATGAGACGGGCGATGCCCGGAACGTGCTTACTGCCTACAAGCAGGACAAGAACTTCTTTGTGTCCGAGGGCAACGCGTCGAACAACCCT
This sequence comes from uncultured Collinsella sp., assembly GCA_902495525.1. Lineage (GTDB taxonomy): Bacteria > Actinomycetota > Coriobacteriia > Coriobacteriales > Coriobacteriaceae > Collinsella. The sequence goes on along the minus strand of CABUXL010000009.1, from coordinate 11,200 downwards.
ATGGGCTTCCTGATCATGCGGGTGTTTAGCAATAGCGGAGCCCCTAACCTCTCCTCGCCTTGGAACAATGATGCCGCGCTGCGCACCTTTGCCCAGAACCTCGAGGACCAGACCTTCCCTGGTACTCCTGCTGCAACCGAGTTCACCACGTCTACGGCCGGCAACGCCAATGTGAAAACCTTTAACGTCCCGGGTATCTGGTTCCTGAAGGACGTTACCAATCCCGCTGCGGACAAGGAGTCCTTCTCGCTGCCCATCATTACGCCGACGAGCATTGCGGGCACCGATGTCGATGGCACCGTTACCGTGAAGAACGTGATTCCGACCATCTCTAAGCATCTTGCCAATGCTGACGGCACCTACAACAATGAGCCGTCCTTCTCCGTGGGCGACACCGTGTACTACACGCTTGAGACTACCGTTCCGTACTACACCGGCTATTCGACCAAACGTGTGTTCAAGATCAACGACACTGCTAGTTCTGCCATTTCTTCGATTGTCGGTAACGTCGCCACGGGCGTAAAGGTTGAATCGGTCAAGGTTGGAGACGTTACTCTTAAGGTGAGTAACGACTACAGTGTTTCCTATGCTGCCACTTCTGATACCGATAGTAAGTACGCCGGAGGTGTAGATACCGTCATCGACCTTGGCAACTACGTGAACCAGGTTGCGGGCGCTACTGCGCTGAACGAGGGCGCAAAGGTGACCGTACTGGTGAGTGCTACCCTTGATGCAGATGCCAAGCTTTCTGACTCCACCGCCATCCAGGGCAACCCCAACAAGGACTCACTTACCTGGTCGCACAACCCCAACAACATCTCCGATGAGCAGACCATTCCTGGTAACGAGGTGAATGTCTACTCCTATAAGTTCAACATCGTGAAGACCGCCAAGGACATGACCACTAAGCTCTCGGGTGCTAAGTTCACGATCAAGGCGGGAAGCAGCTATCTCGGTTACGAGAACGGCGCATGGAAGACCCTGACCACGACTCCGACTAAGGATACTCAGGATGGTGCCGAAGTTGGCGTGTTCGCCACCGACGATGGCGTCATCAACTTTAATGGTCTCGACGCTGGCACGTATGAGATCGAGGAGATCGTTCCTCCCAATGGTTACACCGCCGTCTCCCTGCCGAAGTTCACCTTTACGGTATCCGCTACGGTGAAGTCCGACGATCCCGAGGGCCAGAAGACCATCACTGCTGTTTCTTATGCCAAGGACGCTACCGATCCTCGCGTCTCCGTTGAGAACTCGACCATCAAGATTTGGAACGCCAAGAACCTCACCGAGCTGCCCTTGACCGGTGACCTGGGCATCAAGGTTTTCATCACCGTGGGCGTGCTGCTCATGGCTGCTGGCGCCGCCTTTGCCCTGAGTGCACGTATGCGCTCTTAATTCCCTAGCTTGATGACGCGGCGAGCGGGCGATCGTCGTCTCCTATCAGCGCCCGTGCGCCGCGTTCTCACATTCCCTTTCGCCGCACCCCGTCGCGCTTGGACCCGCGGCGGGGTGTGGTGCATTAACCGTGTCCTCGCACCCACACCCCCGGAGGTGAACCACATGAAGGCAATCAAGCCCGTATCGACGATGCGCACGCCGAGCGTCGGTTCGAACCCGGCTTCCCCCAGCCGACGTAAACCGCCCCTCGCCCTGCGCCTGCTTTCCCTTCTGTGCTTTGTCGCCGGCTTTGTTATCGTGGCCACGCCCCTCGCCCTGCGCGCCATGTCCCAGGCCGAGCAGACGGCCGCAGTTACCGCGGCCGCCAACACGGTTGATGGCTGGCCCTATCCGAAGGCGGAGGAGGCCCTCGCGGCCGCGCGCGCCTACAACGAGCAGTTGGCCGCCGGCGGTCAGGACGTTATCGGCGAGGTCGTGGATCCGTTCGGTAGCACCTCCGGCGCCTCCACCGCCTCTGGCTCTGAGGATTCCATCGCCTCGCAAGATACAACCTACCAGGGGCTTCTTAACGCGGGATCGGGCCTTATGTGCTCGGTGCGCATTCCCAAGATCGACGTGAACCTGCCCGTGTACCACGGCACCTCTACCGAGGTGCTCGCTGCGGGCGCCGGCCACCTATATGGAACATCGCTGCCCGTGGGCGGCGCGAGCACGCACGCCGTGCTTACCGGCCACCGCGGCGTGCCAGGCTCGCTCCTGTTCACGCGCCTGGACGAACTGCAGGTTGGCGACTCGTTTTACATCGAGGTGATGGGCGAGGAACTGGGTTACAAGATCGACCGCATAGACGTGATTACGCCCGACGACGATTCCAAGTTGCGCGTGACCGCCGGCGAGGACCGCGTGACGCTCATGACCTGCACGCCCTACGGCGTGAACTCGCACCGCCTGCTCGTATCGGGCGTGCGTGCGGAGATTCCGAATGAGGTGCCCGTGCCCGAGGACGCGCAGGGCATCAACACCACCGCGGTGGCGCTGGGCGTTTTGGGCGCGCTGCTGGCGATTGTTGTGGGTCTCGTTGCGGCCGGGCACGTGCGCAAGAAGCGGCGCGCGGCGCAGCGTGCTGCCGTTGCCGCCGCGGTGACGCTGGACGCCGGCGCGGCTGCTGGCGAAGGCGGAAACGGGTGGACCGCGGGAGCCTCCAGGCCTGCGGTCCCCTTCTCCTCCTCTGCTTCAGCCTCCTCGGCTTCCCCCGATTCCGATGCTGATTCTCCCGAGTATCGCGGGCGACACCTGCGGTAGCGCCCGCATTGGTGCTCAATATCGCTCGAAGTGCAGCGCCTTCGCTCGCTTCCTGGTCATTTGCCAGAACCGCGGCGCTATCCCGAACATGCCGTACGACGCGATGGTCGAGCTTCCCGCCTACATCGGCAAGAACGGCCCCGAGGTCATCTCGCGCGACAACATCCCGCTGTTCCAGCAGGGCCTCATGATGCAGCAGCTCAACTCCGAGAAGCTCGTGGTCGAGGCGTGCATCGAGGGTTCGTATGAGAAGGCGCTCAAGGCGTTCACGCTCAACAAGACCGTGCCGTCCATGACGGTCGCCAAGGAGATTCTCGACGACATGATCGAGGCCAACAAGGATTTCTGGCCTGAGCTTAAGTAACGAGGCCTTCGACGGCCCGACTGCGAACGGTTCGCAGCGGCCTCTGAGGTCCATAGGCTCCCCCTGGGATTCATCCAGGGGGAGCCTCTCAGAAGCGCCCCGAGGGGCGCTTCTTGTGTATATGGAGGCAAAGGGGATATGCAGTCTTCATATACGGCCTCCTTTTAGGAGGGTCGATTTCTCCGGTTGATTTCTGATCTCAGCTGAACATACTGAGCGGATAGGCCGTTCCCGCAGTTAGCCGAAAGCCCCCGGGGTCCCTCCCGGGCTCCGGGGCGGCATTTTCCCAGTTGAAGGAACGGTGGAGATGTGTTTCGGTGGGTCCGGTGGCCATGCTCCGCTCTCCGCCCGGCACCTCTTCCAAGGGAACCGACGAGGGCGCCGGCGCCCAGTATGTCTAAGTGAACGGTTCTTTGGGCAATACTGCTTATGATTTTACGACTGATGATAAGGGCGAAATCAGCGTCAAGGGCCTCGATGCTGGCGCTTACACGGTCGAGGAGACCCATACGCTCCCCGGCTATAACACCGTGCCCAAATTCACGTTCACCATTACTGCCACGGGTCTTAATCAGAATGAGGGCGAGAATACGTTGACGGTGACCACATCCAAGAATGGTTCTGGTCTCGTCACCAATTCCTCTTCTGGTGGCGGCACCGTTACCCTTACCGTCAAGAACAAGAAAGGCTCCGGCCTCCCGCTGACCGGTCTTAACGGCGTGACCTTCACTTGGATCGCTGGCAGCGCAGTGCTGTGCATCGGCGTGGCACACCTCATCCGCAGCCGTAAGCAGGCTGAGGAGTCCGAGCACGAGTAACGCTCGCTCACCCATCACTTTGGCAGGTGGGATGTGATGGCCATGAGACTTGCGGACACTTTTCTCGTCCATCTACGCTCTTGCTTTGCCATTCTCTTTTCGGGGCAAACTCCGCACTGGAGTTTGCCCCGTTTTTTTGGGACAACGCAGCCAGGCTCCATTGCTCGATGGATCAAGCGTATGAATATCGAACAGATGTTTGCAATTATTGCGTTTACCAGCTGCGGGTGCATACGCTCGCAGTAAAATGGCCTTGCGACGCATCCCGTGCGCGGGCGGCCGACGACTCGATCGGAGGTCCCCAAATGCTGAAATTCCTTAACGCGCTCGCCGCCCTCGCGGCGGTGGGCACGTTCGTCATCGCGTTTCTTGACTCGTATGAGGTTCGGTTTAAGGTCCGTAGGCGCACGCGCGGTGCGGACGGTAGAAGGCATTTGCGCCGCAACAAGCGCAAATAAGAATGCCCGGGGGTCGGATCCCGGGCATTTAACAAAAGCTGAAAACTAGGCCGCCCGCGCTCTCGTACACTTACGCGGGATGCGTCGTTTTCTATTGACATTGTATCCCGAATCGCCCCGCCGATCCGGGACATTCTGAAAACTCAAATGCGGGCTTATGCACGAAAGGAATCTCGTCAATTCCGAAAATTATGTATAATTCCAATATAAACTGGAATCAAACGAAAATGATGGAAATGAACGAAGCGCTAATCTACTTACAAGAAGCACTAGGCCTCTCCGCCAAGGCCAAAACTTGGCCTGGATCCACACGCTTGCCGCTGCATCTGCGGGCGGTTGAGGTCCGCGCTGTTGACGCAAACGGTTTTTCGTTTTTGCTTGCAAGTTTGCCTGCTGGCGTCGGGCTTCCCGAGGCTAAGAGAGTCTATAGTCAGCTAGCCTTACGCGCGGAGACTCCTGTTGTCGTTTCGTTTCCTGATGCCGATGCACGTCAGCGCAAAGCATTGATCGCACAAGGGATTCCCTTTGTCTGCCCAGGTAGACAGGCTTTTCTTCCATTTATGGGCACAGCCTGCACGGAGAGGGGCGGTGCCCGGTTTCGCAATCGCGCGACCAAGATGTCACCCAACGCACAGGCTGCCGCAATCTGGGGAGTAGCCCAGGAGCCATATCGTCCCTATGACCTTTGTCGTGCGCTTGGGATTTCGGCAAGCCGCGCGAGTGAGGCCATAACCGAGCTTGTTGACAGGGGGCTCGCGAGGCGCGAGCGTCGCGAGCGACGTGTCGTCGTGTTCCCTGTTGCTGTTGATCTTTTGCTCAGTGAGCACATGGCAGAGCTCTCCTCGCCTGTCTCGAAGGTCTTTTTTGCAAGGAAGACGCCGCAGATCGACTGTCTTGTTGACGCCGGGGAGACGGCGCTCGCCGCGCGTTCGATGCTCGCTGCGCCGGGCATGGAACAAAAGGCCGTCTTAAGAAGTGCATGGCGTCAACTGAGCGACCTCGAAGTCGCAGACGGGGAGTTGCCGGATAACGAGACGGCGATGATCCAAGTGTGGCGCTATGCGCCCGTGTTTGCCGACTCCTCCCGTGTCGACAACATTTCGCTTGCGCTATCTTTGGCGGCAATTGACGATGAGCGAATTCAGCTCGAAGTCGATCGAATGTTTGAAAGGGAATATCCATGGCAAGAAGCGCTGTAGAAGGCCTCCAAGAATTTCAGCAGCATATGCAAGAAGCTGCAGGATCGTATGCCCTTATCGGCGGCACGGCATGCGACATTTTGCTCGCGGAGGCGGGACTTCCGTTTAGGGCGACTCACGATTTTGATGTGGTAATTGTCGCCGATGACCGGTTGCCTCAGACGGCAGAAGCCATATGGACTTTGGTGCGTGATGGCGGTTACCGCTGCGGCTGGGGCGAAGGCAAAGGCTCATGTTTTTATCGGTTCACAGAGCCTAAGAGGCCGGGTTACCCCCATATGATCGAACTCTTCGCGAAGTGCCCCGACTTTCTAAAGGGTCGTGAGGGGATTGATGTGGCGCCAATTCACGTTGATGAAAACATAAGCAGTCTTTCGGCAATTTTGTTGGACGATGCTTACTACAGCTTGTTCCTTCAGGGAATTCGGACCGTAGGCGGCGTTTCGGTCCTGGGTACGGAATACATTGTCCCGTTCAAAGCGAAGGCGTATCTCGACCTAAAAGCTAGAAGGGAAGCGGGGGAGAACGTTGATTCGAAGAAGGTAAAAAAGCATAAACGCGATGCGCTGAGGCTTGCTCAGCTGCTTGGCGAGTCGGAAGGTGTCGACCTGCGCGGAGAACTGAAGGACGATATGATTGCGTTTGTTAAAGATTGTGAGGTGGGCGACGTCAATCTGAAACAGATCGGGGTTGCGGGCGCAACGATGGCGCAGTTGCTTGAGACGATGAAAGCAACATATGGCTTGATTGGTTGAGTGTGGTTACGTGGCCCGGACGGTGCAGTCTAGCTGCGTTGTCCGGCGCGGAAGCTCGCGAATCGGCTATTATTTGTTTAGACAACTTGAGTTGTAGAGGAGTGACCGGCGATGGTGCAGGGCGCCAAACATATGAAGAGCAATAACGCCGCGGCCGGCGGTGGCTCAAGCCCTCAGCCCAAACCTCAACCAAAGCCCAAGCGCCGCCGCAAGCGACTGCCGCGCTGGGCCGACCGGCTCATCACCATCGTCATTATCCTTATTGGCGTGGGCCTTATGACCTGGCCGTGGATCTTGGACCGGCTCGAGGCCTCGGGCGTGTTCAACCAGATCAGCACGGTGTCCAGCACCGTGGACGCGCTATCTGCCGAGGAGCGCGAGCGCATCCTGCTCCAGGCGCGCTCCTTTAACGAGCAGCTGGCGGGCGAGGCCACCGAGCTTCCCGCCGACCAGATCGAGCCCTACGCCCAGCAGCTCATCTTTGACCGCGATCCCATGATGAGCTGGGTCGAGATCCCCTCCATCGACGTGAGCATGCCCATCTACCACGGCACGAGCGAAGAAGTCCTTATGGCGGGCGTCGGCCACCTGGAGGGCACGAGCCTGCCGGTGGGCGGCACCTCGACGCATTGCGTGCTCACCGCGCACTCGGGTATGCGCAACCTGAGCATGTTCGACGATATCCACTCGCTGGAGCCCGGCGACCTGGTGCTGCTGCACACCATGAACAAGACGCTCGCCTACAAGATGGTTGACTCCGAGGTCGTGCTGCCCGAGGAGATGGAGTCGCTGACCATCGAGCCCGGCGCCGACAAGGTGACGCTCGTCACCTGCACGCCCTACGGCGTGAACGACCATCGCCTGCTGGTGCATTGCGTGCGCACCAAGTACAACAAGAAGGACGTCGACAAGCAAAAGTCGCTGGCCGGCCGCCACTGGGGCAAGCGCGAGTTTGCCGTGCTCATCGTGGTCGTAGCCATTGTGCTGTTGCTGCTGGACATCGTGATCCACGCGGTCCGCAAGCGCCGCAAGGGCAAGGCCTCGGCATAAGGCTCGTTCAGAACCACCACAATGGGGATAGGCACCTTTGTGGTGGTTGGGGCTTCCAAACCATCACAACATTCGATGGAAATTGCGATTTTGGCGAAAAGCGTCGAATGTTGTGATGGTTTTCGTTGTGGGCGGCGCGGTTTTCGTTGTGGGCGAGACGGTTTTCGCTATGGACGGTGCAGTTTCGCTGCAGAACCGCCGGCTCGCCGCCTGCCAGCCCGCCGCCCTCGTTACGTTTTCGCTGCATTTGGGTAAAGCGCCTGCTCCAAGCCGGCGTTGCCTTGTATACTAGAGCGGTTTAACTGTTATGCGGAAGGGAGCGCCTATGGCACTCAGCGAGAAAGACGTGCGCGGCATCGCCGAGTACGCAAAGATCGCACTGACCGATGACGAGCTCACCCAGATGACGTCCTACATGAACGACGCCGTCCAGATGCTCGAGCCCGTCTTGCAATATGACTTGCCCGACGTGGAGCCCACGTTCCATCCCATCGGAAGCCTGTCCAACGTGATGGGCGATGACCTGCGCGAGCCCGAGCGCGACCTGCCGCTCGATGTTGCGCTCGAAAACGCCGGCAGCGCGCGCGACCGCTACTTCCGCGTGCCGTCCATTTTGGGAGAGGGGGAGAGCGAGTAATGGCGCTAAGCTTCGATTCCCTTACCGCCGCCCAGATCGCCGCAGGCGTTGCCGCCGGCGACTTTACCGCTACCGAGGTGGCCCAGGCCTCCCTTGCCGCCATCGAGGCGCGCGAGGGCGGGGTCCAGGCATTCCTGCAGGTGGCGCCCGAGCTCGCGCTCGAGGCCGCCGCGCGCGTGGATGCTGACCGTGCCGCAGGCAAGCCGCTGCCCCCGCTTGCGGGCGTGCCGCTGGCCATTAAGGACAACATGAACCTCGTGGGCACGCGCACCACCTGCGCTTCCCGCATGCTCGAGAACTACCAGAGCGTCTACACCGCCACCTGCGTCCAGCGCATGCTCGATGCCGGTTGCCTGCCCATGGGCAAGGCCAACATGGACGAGTTCGCCTTCGGCAGCTCCACCGAGAGCTCGGCGTTCCACCGCACCAACAACCCCTGGGATACCGAGCGCGTGCCCGGCGGCTCTTCGGGCGGCTCCGCTGCCGCCGTTGCCGCGGGCGAGGTCGCGCTCTCGCTGGGCTCGGACACCGGTGGCTCCATTCGCCAGCCGGCGTCGCTGTGCGGCGTGGTGGGCTTTAAGCCCACGTATGGCGCCGTGAGCCGTTACGGCGTGGTTGCCTTTGGCTCGTCGCTCGACCAGGTGGGTCCCTTTGGCCGCACGGTCGAGGATGTCGCGCTGGCCATGAACGCGCTTACCGGCGCGGGCCACGATCCGTACGACTGCACCAGCCAGGATTGCGCCGTCGACTTTACCGAGCATCTCAACGACAGCATCGAGGGCAAGCGCGTGGGCATCATCCCTGCGTTTATGGAGGCCGAGGGCCTAACGCCCGAGGTCAAGGCCGCTGTTCAGCGCGCCGCGCAGGAGCTGCAGAACCAAGGCGCCGAGCTGGTCGAGGTCGACCTTCCGCACCTGGACGCCGCCATCGCCGCCTACTACGTCATCGGCCCGGCCGAGGCGTTCTCCAACCTGGCCCGCTTCGACGGCATTCGCTACGGCTATCAGGAGGAGGGCTGCGCCAACCTGTCCGACCAGAGCTCGCTGTCGCGCGCCCACGGCTTTGGTGCCGAGGCCAAGCGCCGTCAGATGCTCGGCGCCTACCTGCTGAGCTCGGGCGTGTACGACAAGTACTACTACGCTGCGCAAAAGGCCCGCACGCTCATCACGCAGGACTACGACGCCGCGTATGCCAAGGTGGACACCATCCTCATGCCCGCCTCGCCGCGCACGGCCTTTAAGTTTGGCGAGATCAGCGACCCCACGCAGATGTACCTCTCCGACTTGTACACTATCTCGCTCAACATTTGCGGCAACGGCGGTATCTCGGTGCCGCTGGGCCTGGGCGAGGACAGCAAGCTGCCCGTTTCTGCCCAGCTGGTTGGTCCGGCCTTTAAGGACCGTCAGCTGCTCACATTTGCCCGCGCCCTGGAGCGCGGCTTTGCCGATGCCGCCACGGGTGCGCCCGCGCTTTCCGTCGCGCCCGATTTTGCCGGGAAGGGAGGCGAGCTGTAATGAAGGAGCTTTCCGAGGTCCTGCAGGATTGGGAGGCCGTGATCGGCCTGGAGATCCATACCGAGCTCACCGCACTCGATACCAAGATGTTCTGCAACTGCAAGCTCAGCCACGATGACGAGCCCAACGCCAACGTGTGCCCGGTGTGCCTGGGCCTGCCCGGTGCGCTGCCGGTGCCCAACAAGCGCGCCATCGAGAGCATCGTCAAGGCCGGTCTCGCCACCAACTGCGAGATCCAGCGCCACTCGATGTTCTACCGCAAGCACTACTTCTATCCCGATATGGCCAAGAACTTCCAGACCACGCAGGGTCCGGTCGCCTTTGCCATGTACGGTCACCTGGACCTGGACGTGACCGGTCGCGGTGCCGCCGAGCGCCCCGACTGCGCGTTTGGCGAGGCCGAGGCCCAGAGCCTGGCGAGCGCTTCGGCCAACGCCGAGGGCCTGTCCACGTCTATGACGTCGACCATGCGCGAGGGCAACCAGCGCGCCGGCCACCTGGCCAGCTACGATGCTTCTAACTTGCAGATGCCCGAGCGCCGCGAGGACGGTTCCTACACGGTGCCTATCCGCATCCTGCGCATCCATATGGAGGAGGACGCCGCCAAGATGGTCCACGTGGGCGGCGCCGAGGGCCGCATTACCGCCGCTGCCGAGTCGCTTGTCGACTACAACCGCTGCGGCACGCCTTTGATTGAGCTCGTGACTGAGCCCGACTTGCGTACGCCCGAGGAGGCTCGCCTGTTTATGGAAAAGCTCCGTCGCATCTTTGTGACGCTGGGCATTTCGGACTGCTCCATGGAAAAGGGTTCCATGCGCTGCGACGGCAACGTGTCGCTGCGCCGCCGCGGCGAGACCAAGCTGGGCACCAAGACCGAGCTCAAGAACCTCAACTCGTTTAAGAGCCTGCACGACGGTCTAGCCTACGAGATCTGCCGTCAGGCCGAGGTGCTCGAGGAGGGCGGCATCATCTACCAGGAGACCCGCCACTGGGAGCCCAGCCGCAAGCGCACCGTTGTCATGCGGGTCAAGGAGACGGCCGACGACTATCGTCTGTTCCCCGACCCCGATTTGGCGCCGTTCGATCTGGACGATGAGTTCATCGACCGCTGCCGTGGCGAGATCCCCGAGCTGCCCGATGCCAAGCGCGCTCGTTTTGAGGCCGATTTTGGCATTAAGGCGGCCGATGCCGAGCAGATTGCCGGCGACCCCGAGTTTGCCGAGTTTTTTGAGGCCGTCGCTGCCGGTATGGCTGGCAAGGAGGCCCAGACGGTCGCGAACCTGCTGGTGAACGAGATGATCGCCTATCTTAAGAGTGCGGGCGTCTCGCTGACAGAGTCCGGTATCGCGCCGGCTCAAGTGGCGGCTCTTGCCAAGCTGCTGGCGACCGATGCCATCAGCTCCAACCAGGCTCACGAGGTCTTTGAGGCCATGGCTCAGACCGGCGATGACCCCAACAAGATCGTCGACGAGCGTGGTATGCGTCAGGTGAGCGATGCCGGCGCGCTGCAGCCGATCGTGGACGAAGTGCTGGCAAACTGTGCCGATCAGGCGCAGCAGTATCGTGACGGCAACCAGAAGGTCATCGGCTTTTTGGTGGGCCAGTGCATGAAGGCGAGCCGCGGCAAGGGTAACCCGAAACTCTTCAACGAGTTGCTGAGAACGTCGCTCTCGTAAGCGGGAACCGAGGGGCCGGGCGCAGG
>CABUXL010000008.1 GCA_902495525.1 uncultured Collinsella sp. | reverse complement strand
GGGGCGCCGCCGGACGGTGTAACCTAACCGGAAACCAACCGGAAAGGAGGCAGCATGGAGCCGACCGCGCGCAGCGATGTACCAAAAACGCTGCAAACCATTGCGTATATCAGCATTCCCAATAGTGCCGATCTTGAGTTTTTGCTCTGGGACCTGCAGGATGCCATCGCCGCCTATGCACAGCTTTCCGGCACCGCACTCCCCCGCCCGGTCGACTTGAAGGCAAATGACGCCGGCAGCGTTGCCGATGGCATCGTGCTGGCCATTGAAGATGTGGCTGACGATGAGACGTTGACAGCCATCGAGCAGGCGCTTGAGCGCTTTGGCGGTACGGGAACGCGCGTCTATGCCGCGATTCGAGCCGCACAAGAGAGCACTGAGCAGGCGCGTGGGACCGCCGTTCGCCTGCACAAGGCATGTGAGCGCCATGACCAATTGTGGTGTGGCGGCGTTGCCATCTGCGCCGGCAGCGGCATCGCAGCGCTTCGCCATTCCCCACGCATGGGCCTCTTGCGCCGACCATTTTCGGAAGCGATAGATAAGCTTGTGGGCGCTGTGCGCATGGGCTGCTCCGTCGAGCATGCACAGCGACTTGGCGGCGGCAATGCCGCCAACGTCGACACCGACGGCATGGTTTGCGCCGAGCCAGCCGTGCCCGCGCCGATCTGGCGAGGCGTTCTGAAACGTCTGGGCGCCCACGCTCAAACAAAAATCTAAATTAAATTACAGCCCAGTCAACGGCCTCGCGCCAGCGCTCGACAAGGCGTTCCAGGCGCCATGCCGCATTGGCGGGACTTGTCGACGGCAGAACGATGGCCGGCAGCCCGGTGCGTTCTTGTAGATAGCGCTTGTAGAGCCGACCTGCCGTGCCGCCGTTACAGACAACGACCTCGATAGGAGCTGCGCCGGTAATACGCTCGGCATGCGCCGGAACGACGTTTTTGATGCTCGCGTCGCTTGAACCCTTGATGTCGCAGCTCTCGATTACATCCCACAGGGCCACACCGCCGTTGAGCAGCATAACCCGCTTGGCGGCAATCGAGGCATCGAGCGTCGCGAGCTCGCCGCTCGCCAAAGAGTCTCCCTCGTTGGGCGGCACGGGCACACCGAGGCACGCGGCCATCACGCGCCAAAAGCGGTTCTGCGGATTGCCGTAGTAGAAGGCATTGGCGCGCGAGAGCACCGAGGGAAACGACCCCAGCACCAAAACGCGCGAGTGCTCGTCAAACACGGGCTCAAACCCATGCTCAATATGTTGATAGCCCTCGTCCGGCGCGGCCACGAGCTATGCCCTCAGCAGATAGCGCACCTCGTAGGGTGCAAGCTCAAGGGAGCCCAGCAGCTCGACCGTGGGCACGTCGTCGGCAAGCAGGTCGACGAAGGAGCCGTTGAGTTCGCCGGCTCCAAAGGTGTAGGGCTCGTTCACGGCATTGACCGCCACGAGCACCATCGCGTCGTCGCAGGCGCGCTCGAACAGCAGCTGCTTGTTCTGGATCACCACGTTGCGATAGGCACCGTAGTTGAGAGCACGGGCAGCCGCGTCGTCGGCCGAGCGAAGGTGCGCAAGCTGCGTGATGAACGCCGTCAGCTCGTTGGGCGCAGGCTCATTGAGCGCAGGTCGCAGCGCCCAGTCGCCATCGGGGCCACCCTTTTCGCCGGCAATTCCCCACTCGCTGCCATAGTAGACGCACGGGATGCCCGGCATGCCAAAGAGCATGCCATAGGCGGGACGCAGACACGACTTGTCGGTGAGGATACTTGCCAGGCGCGGCACATCGTGGTTGTCGACAAACGACAGCAGATGTTTGCCGCGGTAGATGCACCACGGATCGCCGCCAAACTGGCGGTGCAGCGAATGGGCGATCTCGAACATGTTGACCGAGTTAAAGCTGGAGTACAGGCCCTTGTAGCACTCGTAGTTGGTGCAGGAGTCGAGCATCTCGTCGTTGACGATTTGGTTGTAGTCGCCGTGGAGCGTCTCGCCGATCAGCACAAAGTCGGGCTTGAGCTCACGGGTAAAGACGTGCAGGCGGCGCATAAAGTCGCGGTCGAGCATATAGGCAACGTCCAGGCGCAGGCCGTCGACGCCAAAGACCTCGGCCCAGCGGCGCACGGACTCGAGCAGATAATCGACCACGGCGGGGTTTTGCAGGTTGAGCTTCACAAGCTCAAAATGGCCCTCCCAGCCCTCGTACCAAAAGCCGTCGCCGTAGCACGAGTCGCCGTCGAAGCTGATGTGGAACCAGTCCTTGTAGGGCGAATCCCACTTGCGCTCCTGCACATCGCGGAAGGCCCAAAAGCCGCGACCGACGTGGTTGAAGACGGCATCGAGCACCACGCGGATGCCATGGGCGTGCAGCGTGTCGCATACGGCGGCAAAGTCGGCATCCCCGCCCAGGCGACGGTCTATATGGCGCAGGCTGCGCGCGTCGTAGCCATGGCTGTCGGATTCGAGCGGCGGGTTAATGAGCACAGCTCCAATACCGAGTTCCTGCAGGTAGTCGGCCCATTGGGCGATTTTCATAATGGGGGCATCGGAGCTAGCTGTGGCGTTGGCAGCCTGGGCGAGCTCATCCTCGGCAACGGGGGCGGCGTTTTCGCGCGGAGCTCCGCAAAAGCCCAGCGGATAGATCTGATAGAACGTCGTCTCGTATGCCCACATAGCAACCTCCCGGTAAGCTCAACACAACGACATCCATTGTATGCCCAGCTTGTATCCTCTTCCCCAAAATAAGTTGCGGTGGAATAGTTCCTGCCTGGGCCTTCAGAGGCCTTAAACAGGAACTATTCCACCGCAACTGATGAGGGGACGTGATTAGGCGACGGGCTTGGCGCGGCGTATGGCCGGGAACATCACCGTGATGGCGAGGATGACGCCCACGACAGCGATCGCCCCGCCCGCGAAGCCGATCCAAGCGATACCGGGACCCGAAACCACGGCGCCGCCGATTGCGGTGCCCGTGCCGATACCCAGATTGAACAGACCCGAGAAGATCGACATGGCGACAGCCGACGAATCCGCGGGCGTGTACTTGATGAGCTCGGCCTGAAACGCCACGTTAAAGGCCGTGGCGCAGCAACCCCACAGTGCGCAGACGGCAAGCACCAACACGAGCGCCGAGGCTGCGGGGGCCATAAGCAGCAGAGCCACCGGCACGCCGGAGAGCGTAATAGCCAAGAACGGGAAGCGATGCCCGTCGAACAGGCGGCCAAACAGCCAGCTTCCGAGCAGACCAGAGCAGCCAAACGCCGTCAGCGTCATGGTGATGGCGCCCGCATCGACGTGCGCGACCTGCGCCAGGAAGGGCTCGATATAGCTGTAGCTTGCGTAATAGCCGGTCGCCATGAACACCGTGACCACATAGAGCGCGATGAGGAACGGGTTCTTGAGCAGCTCGGGCAGCTGCTTGAGCGTAAAACGCTCGCCCGCCGGCATGGTGGGGAACACCGTGGCCTGGTAGACGACCGCGACAGCAGACAGCGCCCCGACCACGGCAAACGTCATACGCCAGCCCACGGCCAGGCCAATGGCGCGGCCGAGCGGCAGGCCGAAGATCTGTGCGATGGAAGAGCCCGTGGCGATCATGCTGATGGCGAGCGCCCCGTGGCGTGTGTCAACCAGGCGCGACGCCATAATCGAAGCGACCGACCAGAACACGGCGTGCGCGCAGGCAACCACCAGGCGCGCGCAGACTAAGATGGGATAGGTCGGTGCCAAGGCGGACAGGAACTGGCCCAGCGAGAACACGGCAAGCACGCCCAGCAGCATCCGCTTGAACTCGAAACGCGAAGCGAACACCATGAGCGGCAACGACAGCAGCATGACGCCCCAGGCATAGACCGAGATCATGATGCCAGCTTGGGCCTCGGTGAGCGAGAACGACGCGGCAATATCAGTCAGAAGGCCGATGGGCATGAACTCCGACGTGTTGAACACGAACGCGCAGCAGGTGAGCCCGAGGAGTGGGAGCCACTGCTTGAGCGTGATGCCGTCTTGCCTTGCCTGACTCATATATAACGTCTCCAATCATTTTGAGCGGAGGCGATTATATAGCAACGGCCCCGCATCCGTCAGCAACAGATGCAGGGCCGAAAACAATTCGATACACAGAGGTTGCGCCGTCAATACATAACTAAGCCAACCCCAGCAACATGCCCGCCGAATGCACGACAAACGCCACGATCCAGGCGACTGCCACCTGAAACGCGAACACGGCAACGGCGTAGCGCGCGCCCAGCTCGCTCTTGACGGCGCCGATGGCAGCCACGCAGGGCGGATACAGCAGCGTAAAGACCAGAAACACATAGGCAGTAAACGGCGAAAACATGGTCGACAGTGCCGCGGGCGAGGTCGCGCCCAAAAGCACCGTGAGCGTCGATATGACGCTCTCCTTGGCGATAAGTCCGGTGACGAGCGCCGTGGACGCACGCCAGTCGCCAAACCCAAGCGGCGCCAGCGCCGGCGCGATGATGCTGCCGAGGCCCGCAAGCAGGCTTTGCGACTGATCGGCGACCACATTAAAGCGAATGTCGAACGTCTGAAGGAACCAGATGACCACGGTAGCGGCAAAGATAATGGTAAAGGCCTTGGTAATAAAGTCCTTGGCCTTATCCCATGCCAGCATCACTGTCGTCTTGACGCTCGGCAGGCGGTAGTTGGGAAGCTCCATGATAAACGGCACCGGGTCGCCCTTAAATGCCGTGCGGTTGAGCACCAAAGCCGCGATGCAACCGACCGCAATGCCAATCAGATAGAGCGAGACCATGGCGGGAACCGTCGCCTGCGGGAAAAACGCCCCGCACAGCAGGCCGTAGACCGGCAACTTGGCCGAACAGCTCATGAACGGCGTGAGCATGACCGTCATCTTGCGGTCGTGCTCGGATGGGAGCGTACGGGTCGACATGATAGCCGGCACGGTGCAGCCAAAACCGACGAGCATGGGCACAAAGCTGCGGCCCGACAGGCCAAGGCGACGCAACACCTTATCCATGACAAAGGCGACGCGCGCCATGTAGCCCGAGTCCTCCAGAATGGAGAGGAACAAGAAGAGCACGACGATAATCGGCAGGAAGGTCAGCACGCTGCCCACACCCGTAAGCACGCCGTCGACAGCCAGCGAGCGCACCACGTCGTTGGTGCCGAACGCCTTGAGGCCCGCATCGGCCGAGGCGATGACGGCAGCGATGCCGTCCTCCATGAGTCCCTGCAACGCCGCGCCGATCACGCCAAACGTCAGCCAAAAGACGAGGCCCATGATCACCAGGAACGCCGGAATGGCTGTGTAACGACCTGTCAGGATGCGGTCGATCTTGACGGAGCGCACGTGCTCGCGGCTCTCGTGCGGCTTGACGACGCAACGCCCACACACGTCGCCGATAAAGCTAAAGCGCATATCGGCCAGCGCGGACAGGCGGTCGGTGCCGGCCTCGCCCTCCATCTGAGTAATAATGTGCTCGATGGCGTCAAGTTCGTTACGGTCCAGATGAAGCGCCTCGGTCACCAGCTCGTCGCCCTCAACCAGCTTGGTCGCCGCAAAACGCACGGGAATGTGCGCCGTCGCGGCATGGTCCTCGATAAGGTTGGCGATGCCGTGAATGCAGCGATGCAGTGCGCCGCCGTCTGGACCATCGGGCGCGCAGAAGTCCAGGCGACCGGGGCGCTCGCGGAACCGCGCCACGTGCAAGGCATGATCCACCAACTCGCCAATACCCTCGTTGCGGGCAGCGCTAATGGGGACAACCGGCACGCCCAACAGACTCTCGAGCAGGTTGACGTCAATGGCGCCACCGTTGGTCGTCACCTCGTCCATCATGTTGAGCGCGATGACCATGGGGCGATCGAGCTCCATAAGCTGCAGCGTTAGGTACAGATTGCGCTCGATGTTGGTAGCGTCGATGATGTCGATGATGGCGTCGGGATGTTCATCCAGGATAAACTGGCGGCTTACGATCTCTTCGCCCGTGTACGGCGACAGGGAGTAAATGCCTGGCAGGTCGGTAACGCTCGCCTCGGGATGGTTACGGATAGTGCCGTCCTTGCGGTCGACCGTCACGCCGGGAAAGTTACCGACGTGCTGGTTGGAGCCCGTAAGCTGGTTGAACAGCGTGGTCTTACCGCAGTTTTGGTTGCCGGCGAGGGCAAAATGCAGCAGCGCGCCCTCGGGCACGGCCGTCTTTGCCGCGCGGGGCGAATACGTCCCCTCGCCGAGTGCCGGGTGCTCCGTCGTGCCGATTGCGGCGTTAGCGCGCGGACCCGTATCTGTGTCATGGACATCTACGAGCTCAATGCGGGCGGCATCGTCCTTGCGCAGCGTCAACTCGTAGCCACGCAGGCGAATCTCGAGCGGGTCGCCCATGGGGGCGTGCTTCATCATGGTGACTTCGGTGCCCGGTGTTAAGCCCATGTCCAAAATATGCTGTCGGAGTGCTTGGTCATCCGATGTCACCGATGCGACAACGGCGTCCTTTCCAATCTCGAGCGTATCGAGTCTCACGCGCTCATCCTTTCGTTAGACGCGGTTAACCGTTTACCGGGGCTAACCAACTCGTAACGACAAATGATAACGCTCTGAACTGTTTTATAAAGTCAAATACCGATGTTTACCTGCACAAACTTTATGCGGTGCGCCCCGAAAGCTCTTTGCGCATACCGCTCAGAGAGATCGAAACGGAACCCGACCGCGCAGTAGCGGTGAGTCGATCACCCTCGACCGATCCCGTGCATGTAAAGGGAGCCTTGCCCATCAAGACGTGGGAGATGGTACCCGAGAGCTCAAAGAAATCGCCCTCAGCGCGGGCACTCGAGAGAGCGATATTGAGACCCCTGACGTTTAGTACTGCCCTGAGCGCGCCGTCCACCCCATGTGAAAACGCCACCTCGCCGCGTTTACTCCCCACCGGCGTCTGGGCCGAAACCACATACGTACCCTCAAGCATGGCTCCTCCTCTAAGCAGACTTTTTGAAACGGGCAAGTAGTCTACTTTTACATATGGCGCTCCAGGAAACGGAAGGCCAGGCGGATCCAAGGACGGACCGCCACCTGCTTGTCCTCGTTATCGACCGCGGTGTTGGCGTTGCCGAGCGAAAGCCCGTGACCACCTTGGTCAAAGACGTGCATCTCGCAAGCGACGCCCTCCTCGGCCATGCGCTGCGCAAACGGATAGACCTGCGCGATCGGCGCCGTCTTGTCGTCGGACACGCCCCACACAAAGGTCGGCGGCATCTGACGCGAAACATGCGTGGTGGGGCAGATGTCGGCCAGGTGCTCGTCGGTCGCCTCACCGCCCGTCACCATCGACAGATAGTCGTTGAGCAAATCGCGCCCCGTCTTGCCACCCGTCTTGGGAACGCGCAGGTCGATGCGCGGGTCGCGCGTCTGCATGTCGCGCACATAGGCAAAGTCGAGCAGCGGATAGCCCAGCACCACGGCATCGGGACGAATGTCGTCCGGACGCGACCCGGCAAGCGCCGCGAAGGGACCAGTCTTCCATTGCGTTGCCAGCGAAGCGCAGATCATGCCGCCTGCCGAGAAGCCCACGACGCACACGCGCTTGGGATCGACATGCCACTCGTCGGCGTTGGCGCGAACCGTGGCGACCATCTTGGCAAGGTCTGCCTGCGGGTGAGGAAAGCTCACGTCGCCCGTGCCACTTGTCACATAGTTGAGCACAAAGGCCTGGTAGCCGCGGTCCAAAAACGCAAACGCCACGGGATCCTGCTCATGCGGAGCGATATGCGTAAACGCACCTCCGCCGCAGATAATCACGGCAGGGCGGCGGCCATTCGGCTTATCGGGCAGCGGCTCGGCACCCAAATACGTAAACGTCGCCGGATACTCCTCGGTCGGCTCCTCGCCCCACAGCGCATGGTTCTCGACAATCATATGTGCTCCCTTCGCGCAGATTATGCGCCCTTGTTTTTCGCGTCTAAGCGTACCCCACTTGAGCCCGTGGCGAAGAAACACTCCAGCAATAAGTTTCCCTTCAACTGATATATCACATAATCCCAGTTCAGAGGTATCGTTGAGCAGCGTAAAATAGGGGCGTTGACCAAGCCGCGAAACACATATGAAACGTTTCCGGCAAACCAAGCGCGCGATATGCGCCTATTTAAGTTGGAGGCAACTATGGGTCTGCTCGATTCGCTTAAGTCCACCTTCACCTCGACGGGCGAGGCATCCGTTCCGCCCGCAGCAAGCTTCGCCACCCGCGAAGGCGTCATCTACGCCCCCGTCAACGGCGTGCTCGTCAACCTCGATGAGGTTCCCGATGAGACCATCGCCTCGGGTATGCTCGGTCAGGGCTACGGCATCGAGCCCATTACCGGCACCATCTATGCGCCCGCCAACGGCCGCATCGGCGCCACCACCGTCACCAACCACTCCATCGGCATGATCACCGAGGACGGTCTTCGCGTGTTCATCCATGTTGGCCTGGGCACCGTGGAAATGAACGGCAAAGGTTTTGCCCGCTTTGTCGAGATGGGTGACACGGTCAAGGCAGGCCAGCCGCTCATCAGTTTCGACCGCGAGGCCATCAAGGCCGCCGGTCACGAGGACATCGTGACCGTCATCGTCTCCGAGCTCGATCGTCTTAAGAGCATCGACCATGTCGGCGAGTCCGGCACGCTTATCGGCGGCAACCCGCTCGTCAAGCTGGGCGACCCGCTGCTGGTAGCCAAGACCAAGTAGCCAGGCCCCGCGCCACACAGCCAAAAGGCACCTCGTCAAGCGCCCGCGACCATTTGGCCGCAGGCGCTTTTCGTTTGAAAAACCATCCCGCCAATGCCTTATCCGTATAGCCCAAATGAGCCGAGCTGCTAGAATATCGAACTGTATGGATAACTATCATTCAACCGTTATGGGAGGATACGTGAACCGCACCAAAATCGCGCAGCTCTATGCCGATGCCGAGTCGCTTGGCGGCCAGACCGTCACCGTCGCCGGCTGGGTCAAGTCCGTCCGCGACATGAAGAACTTTGGCTTTGTTACGCTCAACGACGGCAGCTGCTTCCGCGACCTGCAGGTCGTCATGAACCGCGAGGCACTCGACAACTACGACGAGATCGCCCATCAAAACGTCTCGGCCGCACTCATTTGCACCGGCACCGTCAAGCTGACCCCCGATGCGCCCCAGCCTTTCGAGCTTTCTGCCACCTCCATCGAGGTCGAGGGCACGAGCGCCCCGGATTACCCGCTGCAGAAGAAGCGCGCAACCGTCGAGTTCCTGCGCACCCAGCAGCACCTGCGTCCGCGCACCAACCTGTTCCGCGCCGTGTTCCGCATCCGCTCTGTCGCGGCTGCCGCCATCCACCGCTTCTTCCAGGAGCAGGGCTTTGTCTACGTCAACACCCCCATCATCACCACGAGTGACTGCGAGGGCGCCGGCGAGATGTTCCGCGTGACCACGCTCGACCCCAATAATCCGCCCCTCACCGAGTCCGGCGAGGTCGACTGGAGCCAGGACTTCTTTGGCAAGCATGCAAGCCTCACCGTGTCCGGCCAGCTCAATGCCGAGAACTTTGCCATGGCCTTTGGCGACGTGTACACCTTTGGCCCCACCTTCCGTGCCGAGAACTCCAACACCACGCGCCACGCCGCCGAGTTTTGGATGATCGAGCCCGAGATGGCCTTCGCCGACCTCAACGACTACATGGACAACGCCGAGGCCATGCTCAAGTACGTCCTTAAGGACGTTATGGCCACCTGCCCCGACGAGCTCAATATGCTCAACAAGTTTGTGGACAAGGGTCTGCTCGAGCGCCTGGACCATGTCGCCAACTCCGACTTTGCCCGCGTTACCTACACCGAGGCCGTCGAGATCCTGGAGCAGGCAGTCGCTGCTGGCCACCAGTTTGACTATCCCGTGAGCTGGGGCATCGACCTGCAAACCGAGCACGAGCGCTTCCTGACCGAGGAGCACTTTAAGCGCCCGACCTTCGTGACCGACTACCCGGCCGAGATCAAGGCGTTCTACATGCGCATGAACGAGGACGGCAAGACCGTCGCCGCCGCCGACTGCCTGGTTCCCGGTATCGGCGAGATTATCGGCGGCTCCCAGCGCGAGGAGCGCCTGGATCTGCTCGAGGCCCGCATCAAGGACCTGGGCATGAATCCCGAGCAGTACAAGTACTACCTTGACCTGCGCCGCTACGGTTCCTGCAAGCACGCCGGCTACGGTCTGGGCTTCGAGCGCTTGGTCATGTATCTGACCGGCGTGGGCAACATCCGCGACGTCCTGCCGCACCCGCGCACCGTGGGCAACGCCGACTTCTAATCGTCGGACGCTAGCTCGCGTCGCCACACGCCAACACTCATCTCACAAGCGCCTCTCGACATCGGTCGAGAGGCGCTTTTTCAACAGCATCCGTCAAGCTTTTGGCAAGTTTTTGGTCAGTTGAGCAGGGCTGTTGAAAACTCAACCCGCCGTTTGCCGACGACTACCGACCGCCCAGAGCGCCCTGCGCCCCTGGGAAAGCCCCGCGTCCTAGGCTCCATACCGTCGCCACCCAAAACGGAAAGGACGTGGGCACGATGACCGAAGCCACTGTTGAAACCTACGACACCACGACGAGGGGCGCCGCCTCGATGGCAGCCTATCGCGCCGTTCGCATCCTGCAGCTCTTGAGCGAAAACACCGGCGAAGACAAGGCTATGCTTTCCGATGAGCTGATCCGGCGCCTCGCCCATCCTGACGACCCCGCCCGCATGCCCATCTCGGCGGCGCGGCGCAGCATCTACACCGCCATCTCCGCGCTTCGCCATGCCGGATACGAAATTGAGTACAAACGCGGCGTGGGATACAAACTTCTTACCCGTCCGCTCACCGACGAAGAGATCATCAGGCTCCACGGTATGGTCATGCGCAACCGCTCCACGCCTATCGCTATCCGCAAGAGCATGGCGCAGCACTTAGTTGCCATGGCGAGTGCCGACGTTCGCGGCTACCTCGATATACCCGAACCCGTTCCAGGCGCAGGCAGCAAGGCCACCAAGGCAACACGCACGCCCATCAAGCGCATCGACACGTGCGAGCTCGTCGAGCAGGCCATCGACCACGGAACCACGGTGAGTTTTGATATTTCGAGCGTCACGACGCGTGGCGAAACCGAAGCAGCACGAATGACACTCCGTCCCTTTGCCATCAGGCAGCGCGATGGCATCTCGTATCTGCTGGGAACGGTCTACGACGCCCGAGGCGCCGATGACACGTTGCGTACCGTAGAGATTGGCCGAATGAGAAACGTCACCACACGTCTCCTCGACGGCAAGAAGCTCTTCGCCGCCCTAGACGAGGACGACGCCTCCTCCGCCGCATAAGACCCTCCGCCGCCCATTCGACTACCCGTACCGCCCATCCGATTCTGTATTAAAAAACCCGCCAGGCTGTTGTAAAAATGGACATCAGCGCTACTATAGTTCCACTTGCACTTTGTCCCAGTGCAGTGTTTCCAGCCATTTTTATACTGGGGGTAATGATATGAAGGACATCACCATCAGCCGCAGGAGCCTTCTGGTCTCCGCCGGCCTGCTCGCGCTCGCCCCGCTCGCCGGATGCGGCGGCAACTCTGGTTCCGGCTCCGCTGCCGCCGGTTCCGACTACACCATCGGCGTTCTGCAGCTCACCGAGCACTCCGCGCTCGATGCCGCCAACGCCGGCTTCGTCAAGGCCATCAAGAAGAGCGGCCTTAAGGTCAAGATCGACCAGAAGAACGCCCAGAACGACCAGTCCACGTGTAAGTCCATTGCCGACAAGTTTGTGGGCGACAACGTCAACCTGATTTATGCCATCGCCACGCCCGCCGCGCAGGCTGCCGCCGGCGCCACGGCCGATATCCCCATCGTGGGCTGCGCCATCACCGACTACGCCGCCTCCGGCCTGGTCCAGGACAACGACAAGCCCGGCACCAACGTCACGGGCGCTTCCGACCTCACCCCGGTCGCCGAGCAGCTCGAGATGATGCAGAAGGTCCTGCCCGACGTTAAAAAGGTCGGCCTGCTCTACTGCACCGCCGAGTCCAACTCCGACGTCCAGATCAAGGCCGCCAAGAAGGAGCTCGACAAGCTGGGCCTCGAGTACACTGACTTCACCGTCTCGAGCTCCAACGAGATTCAGTCCGTCGTCGAGTCTGCCGTGGGCAAGGTCGACGCGCTGTACTCCCCCACTGACAACACCATCGCCGCGGGCGCCTCGCAGGTCGGCCAGATCTGCAAGGAGAACAAGCTTCCCTTCGTGACTGGCGAGGAGGGCATGTGTAAGGCCGGCGGCCTGTTCACCCTCTCCATCAACTATGAGGACCTGGGCTACGCCGCGGGCGAGATGGCCGTCAAGATCCTGAAGGGCGAGGCCAAACCCGAAGACATGCCGATCAAGCACCTCTCGAGCAAAGACCTGGTCGTCGTCAAGAACGACGAGATGGCCGAGGCCCTGGGCATCGACCTTTCCGCTCTGGACGCGTAATGCTATACGCGGCATGCGTCTAGAGCCCGTGCTCGCGCTTTAGCCGCGTTATTCAATATCTGAGCCACAGGGGCGGGCGCTGTAGACCGGCGTCCGCCCTGCTTGTTTCAGGTAAAACAAAACGTCTGTCCGCAGCTCTTCTATGCATTGTTACCGTTATTATGGTGAATCACGTGTCCACCCTATCCTAGGAGGTATGAAGCATGCTCATTGCATTGCAGGGCGCCGTTTCGCAGGGCGTCCTCTGGGGCATTATGGTGCTTGGCGTGTTTATCACGTTCCGCCTGCTCGACATTCCCGATATGACCTGCGACGGCAGCTTTGCCCTCGGCGGCTGCGTCTGCGCTGTGCTCATCGTCAATAACAACGTCGACCCGCTGCTCGCCGTGCTGGCCGGTATGTGCGCCGGCGCCATCGCGGGTGCCGTCACGGGCATTTTGACCACCGTCTTCGAGATTCCCGCGATTCTCGCCGGAATCCTCACCCAGATCAGCCTGTGGTCCATCAACCTGCGCATCATGGGGAAGTCCAATACGCCCATTCTTGCCAAGGGCACCGTATTCTCGGCCGTCAGCAATATGACCGGTCTGCCGCAGTCCACCGTTGCCATCATCTTGGGCATCCTGCTCGCCGTGGCTATCGTTGCCATCCTGTATTGGTTCTTTGGCACCGAGATCGGCTCGGCGCTGCGCGCCACCGGCAACAACGAGTACATGATCCGCGCTCTGGGCGTCAACACCAACTCCACCAAGATGATCGCCCTCGTGCTCTCCAACGCCCTCATCGGCCTTTCGGGCGCGCTCATCTGCCAGAGCCAGAAGTATGCCGACATTGGTATGGGCACCGGTGCCATCGTTATCGGTCTTGCCGCCATTGTTATCGGTGAGGTGCTCGGCCGTCTGCTGCCCGGCGGCCTCACGCAGTTTGGCGTCCGTCTTGCCTCCGCCGTCTTTGGCTCCGTGGTGTACTTCCTTATCCGCGCCATCGTGCTGCAGTTGGGCATGGACGCCAACGACATGAAGTTGCTCTCCGCCGTGATCGTCGCCGTGGCCCTGTGCGTGCCCGTGGTTTGGGAGCGCTATAAGCTCCGCAGCTCCTACACGAAGGGGGATGAGGCAGATGCTTAAGCTCTCGCACGTCAAGAAGACCTTTAACAAGGGCACCGTCACCGAGAAGCGCGCGCTCACCGGCGTCGACCTCACCCTGAATGACGGCGACTTTGTAACCGTGATCGGCGGCAACGGCGCCGGCAAGTCCACGCTGCTCAACATGATCGCCGGCGTGTACCCGCTCGATTCGGGCGTTATTGAGCTCGACGGCACCGACATCTCGCGCCTGAGCGAGTCGCAGCGCGCCAAGTACCTGGGCCGCGTGTTTCAGGACCCCATGCGCGGTACCGCTGCCGACATGCAAATCGCCGAGAACCTGGCCCTCGCCAAGCGTCGCGGCCAGCGTCGCGGCCTTTCGTGGGGCGTCACCAAGGCCGAGAAAGATGAGTACGTTGAGCTACTCAAGCGCCTGGACCTTGGTCTGGACACGCGTCTCAACGCCAAGGTCGGCCTGCTCTCGGGCGGCCAGCGCCAGGCACTCACCCTGTTGATGGCCACGCTCACCAGGCCGCGCCTGCTGCTGCTCGACGAGCACACGGCGGCCCTCGACCCCAAGACGGCCTCTAAGGTGCTCAACCTGACCGAGGAGATCGTCGACGAGAACCACCTGACCACGCTCATGGTCACGCATAACATGAACGACGCCATCCGTCTGGGCAACCGTCTGATCATGATGCACGAAGGCCACGTGATCTACGACGTGGCGGGCGATGAGAAGAAGTCGCTCACCGTAGCCGACCTGCTGCAGAAGTTCGAGGAGGTCTCAGGCGGCGAGCTCGCCAACGACCGCATGCTGCTGAGCTAAACCTACCAAAAAGGGACAGGTTTATTTTGGCAGGTTTTATCTGCGCAAACGTCAAAACCGCCGCTAAGGGACAGGCGCCCTTGCGGCGGTTTTCGCATATTATGTCGATAATCCAGCGTCAGCAGGAACTACTGGTTAAGGACTAAGGAAACTGCCACGAGAAGCTCTCTTCCCCGTCTCGCCTTGACCGCCGCACTCCTTGCCGGCGTGCTCGCCGGCGCCCCAGCTTACGCCACCGCGGCCACCCCATCTCAAGTTATCGGCCCGTCCGAATTTGATCGGACGGGCTTCTTGGTGGGTATCATGGTTGAACGATCATTAGGAGGTTTTCCCTACATGGAATTGTTTGAGCCGATTCTTCATTTCTTTGAGCAACGGTGGGTCCACAACATCATCTGGGCCGTCATCTTGGCGATAGGCACCGCCGTCGCCGCCAAGGTCGTATCCAAGACCCTGAACCATCTGCTTAACCGAGACGATAACCCGCTTCCGGCATCGAGTATCTTCATCAACATCGCGCGCGCCGTCATCTGGATGATTGGCGGCAGCTTTATCCTCGACAACTGTTTTGGCATTAACGCAAACGCGCTTGTCGCCGCTCTTGGCGTCGGCGGCATCGCCATCTCGCTCGGCTTTCAGGACACGTTATCAAACCTTATCGGCGGCATGCAGGTGACCTTTATGGGCATCATCAAACCCGGCGACAATATCGAGGTCGGCGGCGTGTCGGGCGTGGTCCAAGACATCACTTGGCGCCATACAACGATTGAGGATGCCTGTGGACAGACCATCATTGTGCCCAATTCCAACATCTCCAAGAACACGCTCGTGCATTTGATGCCCTTTGGGCGCGTGGCCGTGCCCGTTGCCGTAAAGGACACGTCTAAGTGGGCTTCCCTTGACGTGCTGGCAGACGAGCTCACGAGCGCAACCAAAACGGCCGTCTCGCCCATCTCGGGCTTTGACAAGGAGCCCTACGTACTCTTTAGCGAAATCGGCGACTTTGGCATCAAAGGAAAGATCATCTTTATCGTCAGCGACGACAGCACTACTTTCACGGCAGCCGACGCCTGCATCCGCGCCATCGCCCCCATCATCGCCTAAACCACCGCAAAGGGGACAGGCATCTTTGTAGTGGTTTTCATTCGTGGTACCATGGTTCATATCGTTGTTTAAACGACTAAGGGAGTAGACACCATGGAAGAGGCCTATCGTCAAGCACGCAAGCGCGGCGAGCAGGGACGCCGTCGCGCCATTAGCCAAAGCGAGCATCCATACCTTACGGACCTCGATAGCTTGGTTGCTCAGCTCCCCTTAGGTCAGCGAGTGAGCGTCGGCCTGCGGGATATTCCGCTCGAAATGGTCGTCGGCACGGTCACCAAAGGCCGTCAGTCCGCCTTTTCATGCAACTTTATGCCCCTGCTGCCGTTTAACACCGAGTTCGCCCGCAAGTGGTCCAACCTCTACGACATCCAGGTAACCGAGGGCTATCGCGACCCCATCATCGTCACCGAGTTCATGCATCGGTTCTATGTCCAGGAAGGCAACAAACGCGTCAGTGTCCTCAAATTCCTGGACGCTCCAACGGTTTCGGCCAGGGTCACCCGTCTCTACCCCGGCACATGGGATTCCGTCGAAAGCCGCCTGTACGGTGAATTCTGCGCGTTTTGGCGCGTCTGCCCCCTATACGAGATCGAGTTCTCGCGTGAGGGAAGCTACGAGACGCTCGCCAAGATGCTCGGTCAGAACCTTATCGAAAAATGGCCGCAGAAAAAGGTCGACTACCTGCGCCACACCTTCCTGCTCTTTAAGCGCGCCTACCTTCGCGCAGGCGGCGACCACCTGGACATTACGCCCGCCGACGCCATGCTCGTCTACCTCAATGTGTACAACCAGGACCGCCTACTGGATACGCCGACGGATATCGTCGTAAACCGCCTGTGCAAGATTTGGCGCGAGCTGGTCATTGCCGGCAAAAATGACGAGGACAAGGTCGATCTTGTCGAAGCGCCGAGCGTCGATGAGGAGGAGTCGCCCGCCAAGTCCACCTCCGGCGTGCTCAACTTCTTTATGGGCAAGACTGTCTATTCGGCGGCCAACCCCCTGCGTATCGCCTTTATCCATGAGTTCCCCTGTGCGGCGTCGAGCTGGGACAGTCTGCACGACCAAGGACGTCAGTATCTCGATGAGCACTTTGACGGTATCGTGCGCACCGAGGCGTTCGAGGACCGCCACGATCCGGACGCGTTCTACGCCGCCGTGGAGACCGCCGTCAAGCACGGGGCGAACGTCATCTTCTCGACTTCACACCGCCTGATGGAATATACGCTCAGGGCCGCCGTTGAGTATCCCCGGGTTCGGTTCCTCAACTGCTCTATCGGCCTTCCCCACCAAAGCGTTCGTTCGTACTTTGGCAAGATGTACGAGGCCAAGTTCCTCCTGGGCGCCCTTGCCGCCAGCATGGCGGACAACCATCGCATCGGCTACCACGCGTCGGTCTTCGCGTCCGGCGCGCTCAGCGAGATCAATGCCTTTGCCATCGGCGCCTCGCTGCTCGACCCCCGCGCGCAAATTATCCTCACCTGGGGCGATGTGCCCGCCGGCGGTCTTACCGAGGCCATGTGCCGCGAAGGCGTGAGCGTCATGACCGGCGCTGACATGTCAAAGTCGCTCGAAGACCCCACGGCCTACGGACTCCACCGCCTGGTCGATGGCAAGGTTTCCGGCATCGCCATGCCGGTATGGAACTGGGGCCGTTACTACGAGCTCATCGTTCGCAGCCTTCTGCACGGCACGTGGGACGAGACCAGTGACGACAACCAGGTTCGCGCCGTCAACTACTGGTACGGCATGAGCTCGGGCGTTATCGATATCCGTTACGCTCCGGGCCTACCCTACCAGACGCGCAAACTCGTGCAGTTGCTCCGCAACGGCATTGTCGAGGGTTCCATCAACCCCTTTGGCGGCGAGCTCCACAGCCAGAGCGGCGTGGTACAGATCGAAGGCTTCCCTCCGCTGCCGAGCACGCAGATTGTCGAGATGAATTGGCTGGCGGACAACGTGGTAGGCACCATTCCGCAGCTCGACGATGAGCCGGGAGTTACCGCCCTATGAAAATCCTTGCCATAGCCGATACCGAAGAACGATGCCTTTGGGAGTGCTTTCGCAAGGAACGCTTTGAGGGAGTCGACCTGATTTTGTCCGCCGGCGATCTGGACCCGGACTATCTTGAGTTTTTGGTTACGGTCATCAACAAACCGCTCATCTACGTGCGTGGCAATCACGATGACCGCTACGCACGTCATGCACCGGGCGGATGCATCTGCGTAGAAGACAGCGTGTACACGTACCGAGGGATTCGCATTGCGGGCCTTGGCGGGTCCATGCGTTATCGCGACGGCGCCAACATGTACACCGAACGCGAGATGTCCAAGCGCATGCGTAAGCTGTCGCGTAAGGTTAGGATGGTCGGCGGGTGCGACATTCTGCTTACCCATGCGCCCGCCGCCGGTATGGGTGATCTGGACGATCTACCGCATCGAGGGTTTGAGTGCTTTAACACGGCGCTTGAGTCCTGGGGGGCCGACTACATGGTGCATGGGCATGTACACCAAAGCTACGGTTACGATTTTCAGCGCGAGCGGCAGCATGTGTGTGGAACGACGATCATCAACGCCTGCGGCTATACGCAGTTTGAGCTCGACCAGACGCGCTACCCCATCCGTGGCTGGCAGGCAGCCTGGCTCAATTCGCAAACCATGCGCCGCGAGCTCAAGCGCCACGAGGCCATTGAGTCCTCAACAGCCAGAACACCCTGGTAACCACCTCAAAGGGGACGCTGTCCCCTTTGAGGTGGTTTTGGCACGCGATAGCAAGAAACCCGGTCCCACACGAGGCGGAACCGGGTTTCTTTAGCAATGCTTGCTTTGCTCAGGCAGTAACTAGCAGTTACTCAGCCAGGAAGTCACGCTGGACAGCGGGATCGACCTTGACGCCAGGGCCCATGGTGGAAGACACGGAGATGGACTTGACGTACTTGCCCTTAGCAGAAGAGGGCTTGACGCGCAGGATCTCGGTGTACAGGGCAGCGTAGTTCTCGACGAGCTGCTGCTCAGAGAAGGACTTCTTGCCCAGGGGCACGTGGCAGATGCCGTAGCGGTCGGCACGATACTCAACGCGGCCGGCCTTGAGCTCGGAGACCATCTTGGCGACGTCCATGGTCACGGTACCGAGCTTAGGGTTCGGCATGAGGCCACGGGGACCAAGGATCTTACCGATGCGGCCAACCTTGGCCATCATGTTCGGCGTAGCGATAGCGGCGTCGAAGTTGATCTCGCCCTTCTGGATCTGGGCGACGAGATCGTCGGAACCGATGATGTCGGCGCCGGCAGCCTCGGCCTCGCGGGCCTTCTCGCCCTCGGCGAAGACGGCAACACGAACGGTCTTGCCGGTGCCGTGGGGCAGGGAGATGGAACCACGGATGTTCTGGTCAGCCTTACGAGTATCGATGCCCAGACGGAAGTGGGCCTCGACGGTCTCGTCGAACTTGGCGGTGTCGAGCTCCTTGATGAGCTTGGCAGCCTGAAGGGGGGTGTAGAGCGTGGCGCGGTCGATCTTCTCGGCAGCGGCGTTATAGCTCTTACCATGCTTAGCCATGTGCATTACCTCCTGTGGTTAAACGGGCGTGAGCCCTCCCACATCGTATCGTGTGCCCTATTGCACACATTTAACGGGCGCCCCGGTCGGAGCACCCGTCGTTACCATAAGAAATCGCTACTCAGCGATGGTGACGCCCATGGAACGGGCGGTACCGGCGATGATCTTCTTGGCGGCGTCAATGTCGTTGGCATTGAGGTCCGGCATCTTGATCTCGGCGATCTTGGTGAGCTGCTCCTGGGAGAGCTGACCAACCTTGTCGGCCTGGGGCTTAGCGGAACCAGACTTGAGGTTCAGCTCCTTCTTGATGAGGTGAGCCGCCGGCGGGGTCTTGGTGATGAAGGAGAAGGACTTATCCTCGTAGACAGAGATCTCAACGGGGATGATGTCGCCCTTCTTGTCCTGCGTCTCGGCGTTAAAGGCCTGGCAGAACTGCATGATGTTCACGCCAGCAGCGCCCAGGGCGGGGCCGACGGGAGGAGCGGGGTTTGCTGCACCAGCAGGAATCTGGAGCTTAATGACGTTGGCAACCTTCTTCTCAGCCATGGTCATTCCTTTCGAATCACGAGTGTGAAGTACTTGCTATATCGTAAGCACGCACGTGTTAGAAGCACTCCTGAGATGAGCAGTCACAGAAGAAGCACGCTCGCGCGAACGGACGAAAACTTAAGCGATGACAGCGACCTGGTTAAAGTCGAGCTCGACCGGCGTCTCGCGGCCAAAGATCATCAGCGTGACCTTGAGCTTGCCAGCCTCGGTGTTAACCTCGGAGACCTTGCCATCAAAGTCGGTAAGCGGGCCATCGGTGACGCGGACGGACGTACCGACCTCAATATCAACCGAGGTGCGCTTGGGCGAATCGCCCTTACCGGGACGACGAGTCATCTTGTTGTACTCGTCGCGGGAAAGCGGAGCGGGCTTGCCGTTGCCGCCTAGGAAACCGGTGACGCCAGGCGTGTTACGAACACACGTCCAAGCATCGTCATCCATCTCCATGCGGACCAGGACATAACCCGGGAAGATCTTGGAATCCTTGGTCTCACGCTTGCCACCCTCTTTAATCTCGGTGACGCGCTCCATAGGAATCTCGATATCAAAGATACGGTCCTGCATGCCCATAGTCTCGATGCGATGCTCGAGATCGGACTTAACGCGGTTCTCGTATCCAGAGTAAGTGTGAACGACGTACCAACGCTTAGACATGGTTTAGCCCCTCAATCCAGAGAACAGAGCAAGAGCCTCGCCAAAGCCAGCATCGAGCAGAGCGATGACGACGCCGACGACGATCAGAGAAGCGCAAACGACAACCGAGTAGTTCACGAGCTCCTTCTTATCGGGCCACGTGACACGCTTCATCTCGGACTTGACCGAAGCGAAATACTTCTTGGTGCGGGCGAAGAAACCAGGCTTCTCGTTCTTCTTGGACTTCGCAGCCTTCTCGTTCTTCTTGGCAACGGCCTTCTTGGCCTCAACCTTGGAGTTGGCGGCAGCTTTGTTGGCAGGTGCCGGCTGCTGAGCCTTCTTCTTGTTCTTCTTGTTGGCCATTTGGGTTACCTCCGCGCAATGCGCTTATACATGAGTAAACCGTAAGCCCCCAAGTGGGAGCTTACGGAATAATGACTGGCACGCCAGGAAGGACTCGAACCCTCAACACTCGGTTTTGGAGACCGATGCTCTACCAATTGAACTACTGGCGTATGTGACTAGAGACTAGCGAGTCTCTTTGTGCAGCGTGTGGTGACGGCACCAGGGGCAATACTTCTTGATCTCCATACGATCAGGCATGGTCGACTTGTTCTTGGTGGTCGTATAGTTGCGGCGCTTGCACTCAGTGCACGCAAGAGTAACTAGAGTACGCATTTATCCTGAACCTTTCATTTCCGCCCCGTACGGGCACGAGTTGGTACTTTATCAGCTCTACGTAAGTGCTGTCAATGAAAACCTCGAATCAATTGGTTCTCGCTGGATCCATTCATATTTGGAACACATCAATGAAGCCAGCGAGATCTAATCGATCCCTCACGCTCGGCTTAAGAGCGAGCGAATCGCAATCGTCAGGGAACAAGCCCCGCGTAGAAAAGAACCCGGCACCCTATAAGTGCCGGGTTCTCTCTAAGTCAGCTATATCAAAGAGCTAATTTACTCAATGATCGTGGAGACGATGCCCGAACCGACGGTGTGGCCACCCTCGCGGATAGCGAAGCGCAGGCCCTCCTCCATGGCGATCGGGTGAATGAGGTCGCCCTCGATGGTGATGTGGTCACCAGGCATAGCCATCTCGGTGCCCTCGGGGAGCTTGACCGTACCGGTAACGTCGGTGGTACGGAAGTAGAACTGAGGACGATAACCATCGAAGAACGGGGTGTGACGGCCGCCCTCCTCCTTGGTCAGAACGTAGATCTCGCCGGTGAACTTGGTGTGCGGGGTAACCGAACCGGGCTTGCAGAGAACCTGGCCGCGCTCGATGTCCTCACGCTTGATGCCGCGGAGAAGCAGACCGACGTTGTCGCCAGCCTCGCAGAAGTCCATGGACTTACGGAACATCTCGATACCGGTAACGACGGTGTTCTGGGTATCCTTGATGCCGACGATCTCGACGGGCTCGTTGAGCTTGAGCTCACCGCGCTCAACACGGCCGGTAGCAACGGTACCACGGCCGGAGATGGTCATAACGTCCTCAACGGCCATCAGGAACGGGAGGTCGTTGTTACGAGCAGGCGTCGGGATGTACTCGTCGACGGCCTTCATGAGCTCGCGAATGGCGTCCATCCACTTGGCGTCGCCCTCGAGAGCGCCCAGAGCGGAACCACGGATGACGGGGATATCGTCGCCGGGGAAATCGTACTCGGAGAGGAGCTCACGGGTCTCCATCTCGACGAGGTCGATGAGCTCGTCATCGTCGACCATGTCGCACTTGTTCAGGAAGACGACGATGTAGGGAACGCCGACCTGACGGGCGAGCAGGATGTGCTCGCGAGTCTGAGCCATGGGGCCGTCGGTAGCGGCGATGACCAAGATAGCGCCGTCCATCTGAGCAGCGCCGGAGATCATGTTCTTGACGTAGTCAGCGTGGCCCGGGCAGTCAACGTGAGCGTAGTGACGGGCAGCAGTCTCGTACTCGACGTGGGAGACGGAGATCGTAATGCCGCGCTCGCGCTCCTCGGGAGCCTTGTCGATGTTCTCGAACGCAGTGAAGTCAGCCTTGCAGCCCTCGGTCTCAGAGAGAACCTTGGTGATGGCGGCGGTCAGCGTGGTCTTGCCGTGGTCGACGTGACCAATGGTGCCGATGTTAACATGCGGCTTAGTGCGCTCAAACTTCTCTTTGGCCATAAAGCCCTCCTCTAAACAGGTCGTCCCCGGACGGGACTTTGCCTTTATACCATAGTGGCCTCTCAACATACTATTGAGAAGCCACCGTGTTACCTATGGTAGCGGTGACTGGATTCGAACCAGTGACGCCACGGGTATGAACCGTGTGCTCTAACCAACTGAGCTACACCGCCGGATGGAGCCTGCAACCAGACTTGAACTGGTGACCTCTTCGTTACCAACGAAGTGCTCTACCGACTGAGCTATACAGGCACTTGACGGGTGGGAGCTATAGGATTCGAACCTATGTAGGCAGAGCCAACGGGTTTACAGCCCGTCCCCATTAACCACTCGGGCAAACTCCCAATCGTTCAAGTATCCGCAGGTCCTTTGGTCTTTTGGACCGCCGCCCCCGCGAACGAAAAAGATAATACGATGTGACCTTGGGGCCTGTCAACGAAAACCTCTATATACACGGTACCGGGCGTATCTATATAGCTGTGACCTGCGGTTTTGTTGAGTTTGGATATGAAGGACGGTGGTTTTGGATACTGAGGTGACGTTTCCCGAGGTAACACTTTGGTGTAGTGGAGTACACCTTCAGGATCGAACTTCGATAATGGCTTATTTGCACCTATATATAGGTCGAGATCGGGGCTTCCCAGACAGAACGAGCGTGGATAATCTCCCACTTTTGGCGTGGCTTCGAGTCCAAAGTGGGAGATTATCCACCCTCGTATGTCCGGAAATCCTCACTCGACCAGGATGACTGGGACCGGTCCGGCCTTTGTCTCGATCTGTAACAGTAAGAGGGTTATTCCTCCCCCATCTGTTACAGATCGAGATATTACGCAGAGACACCAGCTTACGTCTCATTCTGTAACAGTAAGAACGGTTTCAGCCTCTTCGTGTTACAGATCGAGATATTATCGGCCAACCCTTGGCATTGTCTCAATCTGTAACTATAAGGAGGGTTTTCAGCCCACCCGTGTTACAGATCGAGACAAACCTGAAGCTTGGTGGGAGTCAAACCCGCTTACATGTCGACATAAATAGAAACGGGCCCTGTCCCAATTGGAGACAGAGCCCGAAACTCTCATGGAGCCAGTGACAGGAATCGAACCTGCAACCCACTGATTACAAATCAGTTGCGCTACCGTTGCGCCACACTGGCACACTTGGCGCTTTCACGCGAAGCCAGTTAAGAATAAAGGAATTGCCGATGAGGCGCAACAGGCCCTTCACCCGACCACATCTCAAAACCATTCGTCAGAACGAATAGTTTTAATTACAATTGCTATATATAAAACTATTCGTTCTGACGAAGGGTTTCGCGATGCTTACTACCAAGGAAGCAGCCGAACTGCTCGGCATCACTCCGCGCAGGGTGCAGGAGCTCATAAAAAACGAAGCACTTGAGGCCCGCAAGGCTTCTGGTGTATGGCTCATCGACAAAGACAGCGTCGACACGCGACTCCGCTCCGTGACCAAAACGGGGGGACGTCCCCGCCGCGGCCACGGTAAGAGCGAGATCGCGTTCACCCTCATGAACCGCACGTACGAAGTCGCTCAGCTGGTCTACAGCACATCGCGAAAAGACTTTACCCATATCGGCGCCGACATCGATTACACCCACGCGCCTATTGGAGTACTTGGCCCCAATAGTCCCGTGTCGCTCGACTCTTTCCGCATTTGGTGGCGCGGCCGCGGTATCCCGCTCACACGCATTGGGCTAGCCTCCCTGCTTGCAGAAGCCGCAGTCGATGTTCCCGATGAACTCGTACAGCGAAATCTTGGCCTCTCCTTATCCGACCAGTATTGGATTAGGCCCCAAGACTCCGGTCTCACCTGGGAGGATATCAACTTCTTCAATAACGCCTTTGATGACGTCTCACTGTCCATTGCGCCCTTTGCCCCAGAGGGAAAAGCGGCTGCTGCAAAGCCCGATAACACCTCGGACGGCAATCTTCAAAAGTACTGGACGTGCGAGGGCGAGCGTCGAATTCTGCATAAGGCAGGAGCGCACCTGGACCAGGAACCTTATAACGAGCTGGTGGCGACTGCACTTCACCGTCGCATCCTAAACGCCTGCGATTATGTGCCTTACTCGCTCGAGGGCACGGGCACTTCCGCCCTGAGCATATGCGATGTCTTCTTAACTGATGAAGAAGAGTATGTCCCTGCGTTCTATGTAAACCAGTACGCGAACGCAGATGAACGGCTAACCGACTACGAGCGATATGTAGCAAACTGCGAGGAGCTCGGGGTGACAGGCGTCAAGGATGCCCTTGACCGCATGATCGTATGCGACGACATCATCGCCAACTATGACCGCCATTGGCGTAACTTTGGCCTTGTGCGAAACGTCAACACGCAAGCCTGCAGACCTGCCCCCATCTTCGATTCGGGCTCATCACTCTGGTGCAACATATCGCTAGAGGAGCTTAGGGCGGGAGAGCACAGTTTTACCAGCGCACAATTTCATTCAAGTCCCGCCAAACAAATGTTGCTCGTCGAGGACATGGGCTGGTTTGACGGCGACAAACTCGAGGGCTTTGTCGACGAGGCGATCGAGATTCTGTCTAAAAACGATGCCCTAGCAGCGAGACTGCCTTATCTAAAAGAGGCGCTAACGTGGCGCCTCGAAAGAATGATCGACATCGCTGAATGGAGTTAGCGAGGCAGCATTGCCCCGCCAACTCCCTTACCGCCCGCGCAGGGCCTTGAGCTTTGCCAGGGCCTCGGGGCTCAGGCGGCTGCCCAGGGTCATCTTGATCTGGGGTGCTTCCTCGGCCTCATGCACGTCGTTATCGATCTGTTTGATCTCGTCCACCAGCATACGGCTCGAGATGCGTGTAACGCCCTTGCCCATGACGACGGCCTGGATCGTGCCGTCACTCGACACCACGGAGCACGCGCGGCCTTCCTCGCGTGCCTCGATGCAGAGCTTCTGCACCACGGTATCGGCCGATACGCCCGTCGGCGAGAACTCGATGCGCACGCCGCGAGCAGGCAGGTTGGGGCGCTCGCTGGAGATGTTTCCCGCGCCGTCAAAGACGATCACAGCCTCGTAGCGGCCTTGGGCAAACGCGGCAACGTCGTTGATGAGGGCGGTGCGCGCCATATCGTGAACGTCGCTGGAATACGGATCGTCGGAATGGTCGTAGACGAGCTTTTCGTAGCGTGGCGTGCAGTGGATCACGTTGTAGCCGTCGACCACCAGCAGCTCGGGCTTGTTGGAGTGCACCGTCGAGACCGGGTCGGCGATAGCCTGCGCAAACGCATTGCCGCCCACGCCGTAGGTCGCGGCCGAAACAATCGGCTTGGCCGAACCCTCGCCAAAGCGCTTGGCCTTGGACTTGGCACGGTTCTTTTTGGACATGCGCTACTCCTCCCCCATGAGCTCGCCGGCGTTGCGGCGCAGCCACTCAAAGCACAACGCCGTGGTCGCCTGGGCAACATTGAGGCTCTCGGTCATGCCGCGCTGGGGAAGCTTGGTCAAAAAGTCGCATTTCTCGAGTACCAGGCGCGAGATGCCGTCGCCCTCGGAGCCCATGACGAGCGCCACGCGACCTTCGAAGGGAGCATCCCAGCAACTGCCTTCGGCGTGCTCGGAAGCACCGCCCACCCAAAAACCAGCGGCCTTAAAATCGTCGAGCGCACGGGCGATATTGGGAACCTGCGCGATAGGCAGATGCATGACGGCACCGGCTGAGGTCTTATAGCTGCCCACGGTCACGCCGGCGGCACGCTTATTGGCAATGACGACGCCCGCCGCGCCCACAACCTCGGCGGAGCGCACGATGGCGCCAAAGTTGCCGTCGTCAGTCACGTGGTCGAGCACCACGACAAGTGCCGGGCCCTCGCCTGCGCGGTCGAGAATATCGGCGACATCGGCATAGGGGAAGTTGCCAACCTCGAGCGCGATGCCCTGGTGAGCGCCATGGCTCGACAGCGCATCGAGCTGCGCGCGCGGCACATACTTAATGCGGACACCCGCGGCGTTGAGGTCATCGACTAGACGCGACAGGGCGGCATCGCGCTCCCCGCCCTCGGCGATGAGCGCACACTTGACTGGAAAACCGGTGCGCAGCGCCTCGGCGGCAGCACGGCGACCTTCGATAAACTCGCCCTTGGGAGCCTGAACGTTGTCGCGGTTGCGATCGCGCTGCGGACGCGCAGCCTGGGCCTGGGAGCGCTCGCGCTGGCCCTTGGGAGTGGCAGCGCGGTCGTTGCGGTGAATCGGACGCGAGCCAGAAGCGGCCTGCTTGCCGCCACGAGGCGCACGCTTGCGATTGTCGGCCATAGGACGGCCTCCTTAAATAGATAACGAGCAAGAATCGACCGTCCGAGCCACGGCACCTTGCCTTTCAATCGTCGGGCATGACCACCAGGTCTATGCCCTCCTCTTTCAAGGCAATCTGCCGCACCTCGAACGGTCGACAAATACTAGAGACTCTTAATACGAGTGCCCGCGGCCGTATCCTCAATGGTGAGGCCCAGGTCCTTGAGCTGGTCGCGGATGGCGTCGGCCAGATCCCAGTTCTTGGCGGCACGGGCCTCGGCGCGGGCCTCGAGAATCTTGGCAGCGGCCTCGTCCACGTCGTCGCCCGTGTAGGCGACCAGGCCGGCGGCAACGCCTAGCAGACCCAGCGGCAGCTCGACCTTGGGCTCGGGGAGCTCAACGCCAAACGTATCGAGCAGCTCGGCCAGCGTGTCGGCGGCGGCAAGCGCTGCGGCCTTGTCGGCAGCGTCGCCCGCCTGCTCCAAGTACTGGTTGCACTCGGTCACAAAGCCAAAGACGGCACCCATGGCACCAGCAGTGTTAAAGTCGTCGTCCATGCACTCCTTAAAGGCGGCGCGGGTCTCAGCGGCCTTGGCGGCAAACGCCTCGGCGGCAGCCGCATCGGCATCGGCCGTCGCGTGGTTCGCGGCCCAGCGCAGGTTCTCGACCGTACCGGCGATACGCGTGAGCGAGTTCTCGGCACCCTCCAGGCGCTCCCAAGAAAAGTCGAGCGGCGAGCGATAGCTCGTCTGCAGCATCAGCAGGCGCAGGGCGGCAGCGGAGTGCTGCTCGAGGACCTCGGCCAGCGTAAAGAAATTGCCGAGCGACTTGGACATCTTCTCGCCGTCTACCAGCAGCATGCCCGTGTGCATCCAGGTGTTGGAGAAGCCCTGGTGCCAGGCGCAGGTGGCCTGGGCGCACTCGTTCTCGTGATGCGGGAAGGCAAGGTCGGAGCCGCCGCCGTGGATGTCGATCGGAGTGCCCAGGTAGCGATGCACCATGGCGGCGCACTCGGTGTGCCAACCGGGACGGCCCTCGCCCCAGGGGCTCGGCCAGCTGGGCTCGCCGGGCTTGGCGGCCTTCCACAGGGCAAAGTCGAGCGGATCGTTCTTGTCCTCGTTCTCCTCGATGCGCGCGCCAACCATAAGGTCGTCGATGTTGCGGCCCGAGACCTGACCATAGTTGGGATCGCTGCGCACGGCAAAGTACACATCGCCGTTATCGGCTGCGTAAGCGTGGCCCTGCTCGATAAGCGTTTTGATCATGGCGATCATGGGGCCGATCTCCTTGGTGGCGCGGGGGCGCACATCGGGATCGAGCACGTTGGCGGCGCGCATGACGCCGATGAACTTGTCGGAGAACTCCGTCGCGACCTCGGCGGCCGTACGGCCCTGCTCGTTGGCGCGCTTGATGATCTTGTCGTCGACATCGGTGAGGTTCTGGGCGAACGTGACCTCGTAGCCGCTCGCGATGAGCCAGCGACGAATCACGTCAAAGCTGATGAACGTGCGGGCATTGCCGATGTGGATGTTGTCGTAGACCGTGGGGCCGCACACGTACATGCGGACCTTGCCGGACTCGATGGGCTGGAACTCTTCTTTTTTATGGGTAGCGCTGTTGTAGATACGCATTCGTTACTCCTTAACGGTTTTCTGTAGCAGGCAGACGGCCCAGGCGCCGATTCCCTCGCCCTGGCCTTCCCAACCGAGCTTTTCGGTCGTAGTGGCGGCGACGCCCACGTTTTCGACGTCAACGCCCAGGGCATGGGCAAGGTTGGCGCGCATGGCATCGCGGTGCGGGGTGATCTTGGGTTGCTGACAGGCAATGGTGCAATCGGCATCGACAAACTCAAAGCCCAGCTCACGCGCATAGTCCATCACGCGGGCAAGCAGCACCATCGAATCAGCACCCTCATAGGCGGGGTCGGTATCGGGGAACAGCTTGCCGATGTCTCCCCCGCGGCAGGCGCCCAGAATGGCGTCGGCCAAGGCGTGCGCGAGCACATCGGCATCCGAGTGGCCCAGCAGGCCGCGCTCGTAGGGAATGTCGACACCGCCGATGATACATCGACGCCCCTCCACCAGACGGTGAACGTCGTAGCCATGGCCAATGCGCAGGTTACTGAACATGGGGAAGGTCCTCTCCCTCGGCCATGCGGCCAAGCAGAATCGCGGTTACGGGACGCAGGTCCTCGGGCACCGTCACCTTAAGGTTATCGCGCGGGCTCTGGACGCAGCGGACGCGCCCACCCATGCGCTCGACCAGCGACGAATCATCGGTGCCGATAAAGCCCTCGGCAATGGCTGCAGCGTGGGCGCGCTTCATAGCATCGACGCTAAAGATCTGTGGCGTCTGCGCTGCCCAGTAGAGCTCACGCGGCGGCGTCTCGACGATGTTGTCGCCATCGACGATCTTGAGCGTGTCGATCGCGGGCTGACCACACACGACACCGTCGAGAGCACGGTCGCTCACGAGCACGTCGATAGCGTGGTCGATGGCCTCGGTCGTAATGAGCGGACGAGCGCCATCGTGAATGGCGACGTATTCAAAGCCCGCCGGAACCGCATGCACGCCGGCACGGGTGGAATCCTGACGGGTATCGCCGGCATCGGCAAAGCTGATGGGCGTGTCATAGTCAAACGGGTCGATGGCCAGGCGGCGCATCTCGGCACGGCGCTCGGCAGGAC
Source organism: uncultured Collinsella sp. (assembly GCA_902495525.1). Classification (GTDB taxonomy): domain Bacteria; phylum Actinomycetota; class Coriobacteriia; order Coriobacteriales; family Coriobacteriaceae; genus Collinsella. The sequence continues at coordinate 36,309 of CABUXL010000008.1, read as the reverse complement.
AAACCACGACGATGTGGCCGACCTTATCGCTACGATCGAACGCGCGGATGGACCAGCTCATGAGCGGACGGCCCGCCACGTTAACGAGCTGCTTGCCGCCGGGATTTCCAAAGCGCTGGCCGCTGCCACCGGCAACGACCACGGCGCATACGGGCGCCATTATGCGTTCCCCTGTTTGGTGCCCTTCATGCGGTACAGCGAGTCCGCAAGAATGGCAGGGTTGTTGACGCCAAAGTCGCCTAGGCGCTCCGGGTCCTCGCTGATGTCGTCCATGAGCTCCTGCAGCGAGCCGTACTCGTCGACGATCTTCTCGGCCACGCCGTCGCGCACGACGGACACACGCGAAAGCGTGCGCAGGCCCAGCGGCGTCATGACGGAGTCCTCGTCCAGGTCGTCATAGCCCAGAACTGCCGCCACGTGCTGCGGGTCGGACAGGTCTTTAGGCGTCATGCGAGCGAGCTCTGCACGAATCTTCTCGGCGTTTGCCTCGGAGGAATCGCTCGCGTAGTCGCGAATCATCAGGTCGTACTCGGTATCCATGCTGGAGCCGGCGAGCTGCTCGAGCTGCATCTGCACGAGCTTGCCCTGGTTGCCCAACTTGACAATGCAATCCTTAAGCTCGGTCTTTGCCTGCTGCATGATCTCGAAGCTCGAGAAAATACCGGTAATGTCGGCGAGCGTGACGTAGTCGTCGAGCTCGAGGGCCGTCAGGCGCAGCAGGGAGCGATCGAGCGACTGACGGGTAGTCTGGAGCGTGGCGACGAGCTGGTTGACCGAGCTCATGATGGTGGTGACGGGCTGGATCTCATAGCTCTTGCCGTGGACGTACACGTTGACAACGGCGCGACGAGCCGAAACCGAGATCACGATGGCATCGGTGAGCACCGACATGCGAGCGGCAGTACGGTGACGCATGCCCGTCTCACTCGTGGCAAGCGAGGGATCGGGATTGAGGTGGAAGTTGGCGCGCAGGATCTGGGTGAGGTCGCCGTCGATGACGATGGCACCGTCCATCTTGGAGAGCTCGAACAGGCGGTTCGAGGTAAACGAAATGTTGAGCGGGAAGCCGTCGTTACCGGCAGCGAGCACGTTTTCGGTGTCGCCGACGCAGATAAGGGCGCCCAGGTGACCGGCGATGATCATGTCGAGGGCGGTGCGAATCGGCTGACCAGGTGCCGTCAGGCGGATGGCCTGTTCCATACGCTTTTGCAGCTCGTTCTTATCCAAGGCATCGCTCCCATCGTATACGCTCCATAAACGCTAAATAGTTTCTCACGGTTTGTCCCTGCGGCGCTTGCGAAATCCGATGCTTACAGAATGAGCGAACACAGCTGAGAGCCCAACCCAAATCAGCTGTTCATGTGGTAGCATCGGGATTCGCATAAATGAGGGAGTAGTCGCGTGACCGGATTCGCCTCCGGTGGCGCGGTAAGTCAACACACTGGCCGATGCGGCCTGGCTTGCCTTAATGAACGAGACTCGTGGCTGTGCGCGCAACGCGTACGCCACGGGTCTTTTTTATTACTCCCTCAAGAGGTACACGCGGGCCCGCCCGCAGAGAGGGAGCCAGACTATGGGACTCGCAGAGCTCGTGTTGCTCGCCGTTGGCCTTTCGATGGACGCCTTTGCCGTATCCATCTGCAAGGGCCTTGGCATGAAGAAGATCAACCTTAACGTCGCCGTGGTGCTCGGCCTGTTCTTTGGCGGCTTCCAGGCCGGCATGCCCGTGATCGGATGGGCGCTTGGCAGCCAGTTTATGGGCATCATCGGCCCCATCGACCACTGGATTGCCTTTATCCTTTTGGCCTTTATTGGCGGCAAGATGCTGTGGGAAGCCTTTACCGAAGACGAGGATGAAGGCGACGGCAAGGATGCCGAAAAGATTGACCTGGTCGAGTACCTGATTCTCGCCATTGCCACCTCGATTGACGCCCTGGCCGTAGGCATCTCGTTTGCGGCGCTCTCGGTCGATATCGTTCCCGCTGTATCGCTTATCGGCGTCACAACGTTTATCTTCTCCGTCGCCGGCGTAGCGATCGGCCACACCTTTGGCGCGCGCTACGAAAAGCCCGCCACCATCGTGGGCGGCGTTGTGCTTATCCTTATCGGCCTCAAGATTCTGCTGGAACACTTAGGGTTTTTGGCGCTGTAAAACACCCTTCAAAACTAAACGTCCGTGCAAGGCCTCATGCAGAGTTTTGCATAAGGCCTTTTCATGCAGACTTTTGCATGTCATACTGATATGCAAAAGTCTGCACGTTAGGAGATCGCCGTGGATACCCTTCCCATCACCACACCGCGCCAAGCTGGTATCTATGTGCGCCAGGCACGCGAGTCACAGGGGATCACCCGTGCGACCCTCGCTAAAAAAGCCGGTGTTTCGGAGCGCCTGCTCGCATCGCTCGAGCTGGGAGATGCCACGGGCATTCGGCTCGACAAGCTGTTGACCGTCTTTAACGCACTCGGCATAGGTCTCTTTGCGCAAAGCGATAACGACTCCATCGCATCGCCCTCCGAACATCCGATGACGATAGCGGACCTCCTTATCGCGAACTCGAATGCCCTGCCAAAGCCAAGCGTAGGCAGACGACCCGCTCGACAAGGAACGCCAGCTTTCTATGGTGCCTTGCTGGCCCAAATCGCAGCCGAGCAAGGCCTTTCCGGCACTTCAGACCTCTCCTTTGGCTGTAAGGTTGTGAAATAAATGGCAGAAATGGAGCTTGCGACCCTCATTTGTGGCGAAATCGCCGGCACTCTCCGGCAAGACGAGCATGGACTCTGCAGCTTTGTATACGCCCCAACCTATCGCGGAGCACCGCTATCGTTAACAATGCCGCTTTCCAATCGCACATATGGCCATAACATCGTCCGTCCGTTCCTATTTGGCCTTTTGCCCGACAGCCAAGAGCAGCGTCGCGCTATTGCCGCCGAGCATGACGTTGCATCCAACAACCCCGTCGCCCTCTTGTGCCATATCGGTCTTGACTGCGCGGGGGCCGTTCAGTTTTGTCGAGCCGATCAATTAGATGCCGCCCACGGCAGGGTCTCAGCATACCGCCCGCTTACCAATTCTCAAATCGCTCACAAGCTCAAAGCAATTCGCGATGACGAAAGAGAGACATGGATGGGCTCCAACGAAAGCTGGTCCCTGGGCGGCAACCAAGGCAAATTTGCACTAGCTTGGCATGATGGACAATGGTGCGAATGTCTAGGGTCATCCCCCACTACCCATATCTTCAAAAATGGTGTCGTTGGGTTCAAACATCAGGCCTTAAACGAATTCGTCTGCATGAAAACAGCTCGGCGTGTTGGCATTCCAACTGCCAACGTCTCCTATTGCACATTTGAAGACGAAGCTGCGCTCGTCGTTGAACGGTACGACAGAATGGTCAATAGCAGCGGAAATATCGAAAGGCTGCATCAGGAGGACTTTTGCCAGGCACTCGGTGTATTGCCAACCCAGAAATACACCGCCGACGGAGGACCAACTACACGAGACATCCAAGAACGACTGATTAACACAGTCCCCCACCACATGAATCTTGTGCTTTTTACCTATATGTTGTTCTATAACGCCATTATCGGAGCGCCTGACGCACACGCTAAAAACTACTCGCTCATCCTAGGCAAAGGCACAAACGCGGCGCTCGCACCCATGTACGATGTCGCATCGGGCTTAGCATACGAACGTATGCGGCGAAAAGCGCGCCTCGCCATGAGCGTTGGCGGCGAAAATCGTGTGGGGCGCATCGGTCCAGGTGCTATCCGCCGATACCACGGTATGGGAGACCCCGCGCTGGAGGCGACGCTCACCGATGCCGGGCTATCCGAGAAGTTTTGCTTTGCGACCATGATGGACCTCGCCTACGAGGTGCCCATTTGCATGGAAGAGGTCATGGACGAATACGCCGACCTGCCCGGCATGGCGGACCTGCGCGAGCATATGCTCGGCCCCGTCTGCGAAAACTGTCAGCGCACCCTCGACCTCATCAAGGCGGATATGGGCTAGGTGTCCGTAATCTCCCATTTCCCAAAAGAAGAGAGGGGGCACCCGTCGCAAAAGCTCGGGTGCCCCCTCTCATAATGTCATTTGCAATCCACCAGCACGTGGCTCGGACTGCTGCTAGCGCAACCTTTACGCAGCGAGGCGCTTGAGCACGTCGATGAGCAGCTCGTAGAAGCGCTCGGCAGAAGCGAGCTCCATGCTCTCGTCCGGGGTGTGGACATCGGAGAGCGTCGGACCCACGGCGATGGCGTCCAGGCCGTGCAGGGCCTCGGCAAACAGGCCGCACTCAAGGCCGGCGTGAATGGACTCGATGCGCAGCTCGGAGCCAAAGAGCTCGCGATAGCTCTCGACAAAGATGTCGCGGACCGGCGAATGCTCGGCATAGCTCCAGCCGGGATACTCGAACTCAAACTTGGCGTCGAAGCCCAGGACATCGGCAAGCGTCTGCAGGCGGTCCTTGAACTCGTTCTGCAGCGAGGTGATCGAGGAGCGCGGGGACAGCATGATCTTGACCTGGTCGTCAGAGGTGGCAACCACACCGATGTTGGAGGAAACCTCGACGGAGCCGTCGGTGGCGACGTTGCGGCGAATCACGCCGTTAGGGGCAAGACGCAGGGCACGGATGAGGGCAAGCGCGGACTTCTCGTCCATGGCCTCGACCTCGGCGTCGTCGGCAATCTCGACGGTGCAGGTAAAGCCGGGGTCAAAGACCTCGAGCTCGGCAGTAACGTCGGCGATGATGCCCTTTGCGATCTGGGCCGCGGCCTCGGCGGCAGCGTGGTCGGCGTAGACCAGAACAGCTTTGCACTCACGGTTGATGGCGTTGTCCTTGGTGCCGCCGTTAAAGCTAACGATGGCGGGCTCGCCGGCGACCATCAGGCGGTCGATGATGCGGGCCATGATGAGGTTGCCGTTGCCGCGCTCCAGGTGGATATCGCTGCCGGAGTGGCCGCCCAGCAGGCCGGAGATGTCGAGCGTGAGGGTGCTACCGGTCTTGTGCTCGCGCGCGATCGGGCAGGTGTAGGTAACGACGACGCCGCCGGCGCAGCTGACGGTGGCAACGCCCTCTTCCTCGGAGTCAAGGTTAATCATGGTGCGGGCGCTAATCTGGGACTTGTCGAGCGTCTCGGCGCCAACCAGGCCAGTCTCCTCGTCGGTGGTGAACACGCACTCGAGGGCCGGATGAGTAATCAAATCGTCGTTGAGCACAGTGAGCATCAGAGCGACGGCAATACCGTTGTCGGCGCCCAGAGTGGTGCCGTTAGCGGTGAGGACGCCGTCCTTGACGACCAGGTCGATACCATCAGTCGTAAAGTCGTGCTCAACGGAGCCCAGCTTGTCGCACACCATGTCGATGTGGCCCTGCAGCATCACGGTCGGGGCATTCTCGGCGCCGGCAGATGCGGGCTTGCGAATGATGACGTTGTAGACCTCGTCCTGATACACATCGAGACCGCGCTCCTTGGCAAACGCGACCAGGAAATCGCTGATGCCCTTCTCGTTGCCAGACCCACGGGGGATCGCGCTGACCTCCTCAAAGAAATGGAACAGCTGGGCGGGCTCGTAGCCGGTAATCTTGTAGTCCATGGTGCCTCCTTGGCGCAACTGGTTAGACAATAAGACATGCGCCTTGTATATTCCCAGACTTTACGTGCATAAACCAGTCGAAAACGCCGAGCGCCCTCGCATCATCGGCTAACGGTGGACCGCATAGCGTAACGGTCACAACTTCCGCAGCTCTACAAATCGAGGCGCCCTTTCCGGAGCGCCTCGATTGCGCGTATCAAATTGTCGCCACGCCCTACAGCGCGCCGGAACCGGCTTGCATCATGCCGCCGGGGCCCGAGGTCACGCCGCCGCTCACGGGCGCGGCGTTGCCGGTGTGCGGTGCCGCCGGGGCGGTATCACCACCGAGCGTGCCCGCCGGACGCGGTGCCGGAATCTCGCCCGTGCCGTGGCTAAAGACAAACTTGCCATCGGCCACGTCGCACAGGACGGTATCGCCCTCGCCCCACTCGCCAGCCAGCAGTTCCTCGGACAGCGGATCCTCGATGAGCTTTTGGATGGCACGACGCAGCGGACGCGCGCCGTTGGTGAGGTCGGTACCCTCCGCCACAATCTTGTCGTAGGCCGCATCGGTAAGCTTGATGTTCATGCCGTTTGCGATCAGGCGTTGGCGCAAATCGTCCACCAGCAGGTGAGCAATCTTGGTCAGGTTCTCGCCCGAGAGCTTCTGGAACACCACAATGTCGTCGATACGGTTGAGCAACTCGGGGCGGAACAGGCGCTTGAGCTCGCCCATCGCGCGGCCCTTGATCTCGCTCGACGTGAGACCCTGCTCGCCGGTGGTGCCAAAGCCAACGCTCGCATCCTGCGCGATCTCGCGGGCGCCCACGTTTGACGTCATGATGATCACCGTATTGCGGAAGTCGACCGTCTTGCCCTGGCTATCGGTCAGACGGCCCTCCTCCAACACCTGCAGCAGGATATTGAAGATGTCGGGGTGCGCCTTCTCGATCTCGTCGAACAGCACGACCGAGTACGGGTGACGGCGAACAGCCTTGGTGAGCTGGCCGCCCTCGTCGTGGCCCACATAGCCCGGGGGGCTACCGATGAGCTTGGAGACCTCGAACTCACTGCCGAACTCCGACATATCGAAGCTGATGAGCGCGTCCTTGCTGCCAAAGAGATACTCGGCGAGCGTCTTGGCGAGCTCGGTTTTGCCCGTGCCGGTGGGGCCCAGGAAGATAAAGCTGCCGCCGGGGCGACGCGGGTCCTTGAGCGGCGAGCGGCTGCGGCGCACGGCCTTGGCAACGGCCTCGACGGCCTCGTCCTGACCGATGATGCGCGTCTTGAGCACGCTTTCGGCCTGCAGCAGGCGGCGGCTCTCGCTCTCGGTGAGCGAGGAAACCGGCACGCCAGAGGTCACGGACACGATGTCGGCAATCTGGGAGACATCGATGGTGAGCGGGCTGGCGTCGAGCTCGGCCGTCCAGGCAGCCTTGGCCTCGGCGAGCTCAATCTCGGCAGCCTTCTGCTGCTCGGTGATCTCGGCGGCCTTGTTCATGTCGTCGCTCTCGGTGGCCTCCTGCGCGGCGGCCTTAAGCTCCTCCACGCGATGCTCGGCCTCGCGCACCGGCTCGGGCGCGCGGTTGGCGGCGATGCGGGCGCGGGCGCCGGCCTCGTCAATGAGGTCGATGGCCTTATCGGGCAGGAAGCGATCCTGGATGTAGCGGTTGGAGAGGTTCGCGGCGGCCTCGATAGCACCCTGCGTATAGCGCACATGGTGGTGCTCCTCGTAGCGCGGCTTGAGCGCGGTCAGGATCTTAACCGTGTCCTCGACGCTCGGCTCCTCGACATCGATGGTCTGGAAGCGACGCTCAAAGGCCGGATCCTTGGTGAGGTACTTACGGAACTCCTCGGCCGTGGTGGCGCCGATAATCTGGAAGGCACCGCGCGCAAGCACGGGCTTGAGCATGGAGCTCGCGTCGATGGAGCCCTCGGCAGAACCGGCACCGATGATGGTGTGCATCTCGTCAATAAACAGGATGACGTCGTCAGCCTCGGTGGCCTCCTGGATCACGTTCTTGAGGCGCTCCTCAAACTCACCGCGATACTTGGCGCCCGCAACGAGGCCCGGCAGGTCGAGCGTCCAGATGTTCTGGTTCATGAGGTTCTCGGGCACGTTGCCGGTAGCGATCTGCTGCGCCAGGCCCTCGACGATGGCCGTCTTGCCCACGCCGGGATCGCCCAGGATAAGCGGGTTGTTCTTGGTGCGGCGCGAAAGGATCTCCATCATGCGCTGGACTTCCTTTTCGCGGCCAATCACGGGATCGAGCTCGCCGTCGCGCGCCTTTTGCGTGAGGTTGGTGGCGAACTGCTTGAGCGTATCGGTGCCACTCCCCTTTTGCTGAGAGGCATCCGAGCCGCTAAAGAACGGCAGGCCCGCACCGGGACGACCAGCACCGGCGCCGGCAAGCGGACGCTTCTTGTCCTGGTCCTTGGCGGTGAGTTTCTCGATAGCCTTTTTGATGGAGGCGGACGACACGCCCAGGCGCATGAGGATGTCCATGGCCATGCCGTTGCCCTCTTCGACGATACCGATGAGCAGGTGCTCGGTCGACACGTAGGTCTGATTGTTCTCGCGCGCCACGCGGAAGGAGCGCTCCATCACGCTAATGACGAGCGGCGTAAAGGCAAGCTTGGCAGCCTCGGTCTCCTCGCTGGGCTCGGGGACCGTGGTCTGGACCTCCTTGAGCGTGTCCATGATGTCGTCGTAGGAGATATCAAGCGAGCGCAGCGCCTCGGCAGCGATACCCTCGTCCTCCTTGGCGAGTGCGAGCAGCAGGTGCTCGGTGCCCACCTTATTTGAGTGTAGATCGAGCGCCTCTTGCTTGGCCATGGACATGACCTTGCGCGCTCGATCGGTAAATCTATCTAACATGCTCGTTTCCTTACATGAGTTCATCGAAATCAAAACGCCCGCCCGTCGGCGGCGCTTTTGTCTCTTTACCCACAGGTCGTCTATGTTAACAGCTGGAGGAATATCTATAAACCCGGCTCACATGAATGCAGGTTATGACCGCATCGCGGGACTCACCGCGCGATGCGCGACGGGCGCCCCGCAAGAGAAACCCTAGACGTCTTTCACCACGTCGGGACTCGTCGCACGCGATGCGCGATAGGCATCGGCCTCCTTGGAGACGCGTTCGAGCAGCTCGGATGTATCGACGCCCTCGACTTGCGCGACCGTTTCCACCGTCTGCATGGCGACCGCCCTCAGGTACGCGCACGCGCTGTCCCCCGGCTGCTCGAGGTCTATCTCCTCGCCGCCCTCCCGGGCAAAGCCGACCGCCATCACAAAGCCCATGATGCCCGAGACCAGAAAGCCCACCGCAAAGCTCGAATCTGCCTTGAGCTCTTCTCCGTCGGGGTGGACGATCTCTCTCACGCGGTCGATGATGATCGTATGGATGCCCTGCACGACCTGCTCGGCGGCACCCGCCCTCATGGTGATGACGATGCGCCGCAGCAGGCAGCGGACGTCGCGCCGGTCGAACGCCGAAAGGTCGCCCTCGCTCGAAAAATGCCAGAGGGCATCGGTGATGAGCTCGTTATCCTGCAGCAGCTGGGCTATGGCGATGGCGACGAGTTCATCGAAATCGTGAAAATAGTAGTAAAACGTTCCGCGATTGCACTGGGCGGCGCGGGTCACCTCGCCAACCGACAGCTCGAAGATGCTGTTGTTCTCGATGAGCTCCCAAAACGCCTCGATGATACGGGTGCGTGCATCGGGCGCATCGGCGTCCTTACGCGGTCTCGCCATGCGCCTCACCGCACCCCTGCGCCTTGGCGTTCATGATGAGCATCTGAAGACGGTTCTCCACGTTGGCGAAGCTCACGTCGGGATCGTAGTCGAGCGGCAGGAACTGCGCCGTGGGATACTGCTCCTTGAGCGCATGGATGAGCCCGCGCCCCACGACATGGTTGGGCAGACACCCGAACGGCTGCAGGATCACGAAGTTGCGGCAGCCGCGCTTGGCGTGCTCGAGAATCTCCGCCGGAATCAGCACGCCCTCGCCCGCATCGAACGTATGGTGCAGGATCTTATCGCTCGCGCGCACGAGCTCGGGCATGCGCGTCGGCGGCTCGTAGAGCGGGCTCGCCGCGCCCAGGCGGTCGCAACGGTCGTGCGCGAGCTCGAACAGGTTGTCCGCCGTGGCGTACCAGGCCTTTTCGGGCAGCGACAGGTCGACGTGGAACTCGCGCGACTGCGCATGCTTGTAGAAATAGGTCTTGCGGATTACGTCGGTCATGCGCGCCTCGATGACCTCGAGCCCGTTGTCCTCGAGGTAGCGCTCGATCTCGTGGTTGGCGCCGAGATGGAAATTGAGCAGGTACTCGCCCACGATGAGAACGGTCGGATGCGGGTTCGAGCGGTCGTACGGAACGGCGTCCATGATCGCAAGCGCGCGTTTGAAGCCCGTCGCCTGGCCTCTCAGCCCGGAGCGCTCCATGCCCTCGATAACCTCATCGAGCGCGCGGGCGAACGCAGCGTCCGCCGCGCCCTTCTCGAGCTCGTAGGGACGGATGCGCCTAAGCATGGCCTCGAGGGCATCGATCATGGGAAGACCGTAGGCGATCTGGATGCTCGGGCCAAGGCCGAGCTTGAAGCCCGGATGCGCATTGTGGGCATCGACGTCGTCGTTGGTGAGCACCGGGACATAGTCGTATCCCGCGTCGTCGAGCGCGCGGCGCAGCAGGGGCATGTAGTGCGTCAGGCGGCAGTCGCCGATATACTTGCCAGTCACCACGGCGACGTCGTGCGGGTCGTACTTACCGCTCTCGAGTGCCGCGAGCGCCTCGCCGATCACGATTTGCGCGGGGAAGCAGATGTCGTTGTGCACATAGCGTTTGCCCAGGCGGATGGCATCCTCGCGCCCGATATCAAGGGCCTCGGCGCGCACGCCCTGATTGCGCATCGCCGCGGTCATGAGCCTGCAGAACGCATGGGAGGTGTTGGGGACCAGCGCGATCTTGTCGTGCCGGTCGCGCTTGGTGTACTTGACCTTATACGGGTCGTCGAGCGGATGGACCGCGTGCACCCGGGCGCCCTCGGCACGCTCCTCCGCGCGACGACGGTTGACCGACTCGATAAACGAACGCACGCGAATGCCCATGGGACCGGCGACGTCGCTCTCATCGAGCTTGATCATCATCGGAACCTTGGAGCCCATCTCGCCCATCATGCGCGCGATCTCGTCGGTGAGATACGCATCGTGGCCGCAGCCGAAGCTGCCCATCTGCACGAGCTCGAGCTCGGGCGTCGATGCGACGATGACCGCGCACGACAGCATGCGCGCATGGTAGTTGTTCACGATGTCGATGCGGCTGTTGGAAAGATCGACGTTGCAGACCCCCGGCACCGCATCGGGCGTCAGCACGGGGATGCCGCGCTCAGAGAAGAGCTTGGGCAGCCCGTGGTTGACCAGCGGGTCGTTGTGGTACGGGCGCGAAGCGATCACCACCGCGTAGCCGCCGTCCTCGTGCACGTTCTCGAGCACCTGCCTGCCGCGCAGCTGCAGCTGGTTCTCAAACGTCTCCTGCGCGCGGTCCGCCTGCTCGGTCGCCTTGGCAACCAGGTCGGCATCGATATCGAAGGTCTCCTTGCACCACGCCTTGAGCTGGCGGTTTCGGTCGCCCTCGTCGTACCAGTGGAACAGCGGCGTATCGAACGGAACGCCGAAACGCTCCTCCGGGTTATCGGAATTGCGCATCACGTAGGGGTATCCCTTTACGACGGCGCACATCCACTCGCTGGTAGAGGCGGTGTTTTCGGTGGGCACCGTCGTGATGATGGGCATGAAGATGCGGTCGACGCCGGCGTCGACGAGATTGCGGATGTGCCCGTGGACGAGCTTGGCCGGGAAGCACACGGTGTCGGATGTGACGTGCGCCAGACCGCGCTCGTACATCGCCTTGGTGCTGCGTCCCGAGACGCGCACCTTAAAGCCGAGCGTGCTGAAGAACGTCGACCAGAACGGCATGGTGTCCCAGAACTCGAGCACACGGGGAATGCCGATCGTGACATCGCGCCCCCCGCTGACGGGAACCGTGGGGTACGACTCGAACAGCAGCTTCTCGCGGTCGACAAAGAGATTGGGGGCAGCCGCGGTCCGGTCGCGCCCCGTGCCGGGTGCCTGTGCCTCGCAAGCACCCTGCGGACGCAGCTCCTCCGCCGCGGGAACCTCGCGCACGAGCTCATCCCATGAGATGGCGACGCCGCGCGGGCAGCGATTGCCCGTGACGTAAAGCGAGCCGTCGCCAAATGCCACGACCGCGCGCTGGCAGCGGTTGTTGCACCGACGGCAGGTAACGCCGCCGAACTCGCGATGCTCGAAGCGCTCCACGGCATCGAGCCCGATAAACGACGTGCCGGCGTCGCCCTTGCGGCATTCCTCGCGCGCGAGCAGGGCGATACCGATAGCGCCCATCAGCCCCGGGTGGGGCGCACGCGTGACGGGTTTGCCCAGATACTGCTCGAATGCGCGCAGCACCGCGTCGTTTCGGAACGTGCCGCCCTGGACGACGACTTTGTCGCCCAGACGGTTGAGATTTGAAACGCGAATGACCTTGGTGAACACGTTCTCGATAATCGAACGGCAGAGACCGGCCATGATGTCGCCCGGACCCTTACCGCGCCGCTGCTCGGAAACGACGCTGCTGTTCATGAACACCGTGCAGCGGCTGCCGAGAACGGCGGGGGCTTTGGACGAAAATGCCTCGGTCGCGATATCCTCAACGGCTATTCCGAGGTTTTTGGCAAAACCCTCGAGGAACGAGCCGCAGCCCGCAGAGCACGCCTCGTTGACGACGATATCGGTCAGCACGCCGTGGTTGAGCCAGATGGCCTTCATATCCTGTCCGCCGATGTCGAGCACGAAGGTCGCATCGGGAACGCATGCGCACGCGGCGCGGGCGTGCGCGACCGTCTCGACCGTATGGTAGTCGACGTGGAACGCGCGCGCGAAAAGCTCCTCGCCGTATCCCGTGGTGCCCACGGCATCGATCGCAAGCGTGACTCCCGCTGTCTCCCAGCGGTTCTTCAAGCTGACAAGACCCTGTTGGGCGACGTCGAGCGGTCTGCCGTTATTAGACGCGTAGAACGAATCGACAAGCTCACCCGCCTCATCGACCAGGGCGAACTTGGTCGTCGTGCTCCCCGAATCGATACCGAGCGCCACACGCACCGTCTCTCCGGGCGCATACGCATCCGGACCCTTTGCCGGCGTCTCTTTGCCATGGCGTGCCGTAAAATCCGCCTGCTCGGCAGGTGTGGCAAAAAAGGGCTGGGCAAGACGTCCCTCCCCGCTTGCGGGCGCGACCGTCTCGAGCTTATCCAGCCGGACAAAAGCGTCGGGAAGGTCGATCGGTTGGGACGATGCGAACATGTCGGTCAGCGACAGGGCGGCACCGCGCGCGACCATGATCTGCGGATCGCGCGGGACGATAATCTGATCGTCCGATAGATTCAGTTGCTCCCGGAACACGCGGACCAGTGTGGGGTTGTAGGCGAGCGTACCGCCCTCGAAGATTACCGGCGGCTCGATGCCGATACCCTGGGCCAGACCGCCGATCGTTTGGCGGGCGACCGCGTGAAGCGCCGAAAGCGCCAGGTCGGTGGTAGGAATGCCCTCGTTGAGCAGCGGCTGGATATCGGTCTTTGCGTACACGCCGCAGCGGCCCGAGACCTCGTGGACGGTCGTTCCCCGGCTTGCGAGCTGCTCGAACTCGCCCGATTCGGTGCCGACCCCCATGAGCTTTGCCATCTCGTCGATAAATGCACCGGTACCGCCTGCGCACGAGCCGTTCATGCGCATGTCGGCAACCTCGATGTCTCCCTTATCGTTGGTGCGGAAGAAGATCATCTTGGCGTCTTGGCCGCCCAGCTCGATGGCGCAGCGCGTCTGCGGATAGAACCTGCTGATCGCGAGCGCGTTGGCGACCACCTCCTGAACGTACGAGGCGCCCAGCGCGGTCGCGATATCGCGCGCACCCGAGCCGGTCACCGCAACGCGCAGTGACTCATGGGGAAAGCGCTCGGCGAGCTCGCCGAGCATGGCGCGCACGCTCGCTGTCTGACACGCCCCGTGGCGGCGATATCCCCACCACGCCTCGGTCATATCCTCGTGCATCGCGTAAACTTTGGTCGTCGTCGACCCTACGTCCAGTCCTACTAGCAACGCCATAATGCTCCGTCTCTCGCATTTTTCCCGCTAGAGATATACCACTCTACGTAATACAACAGACTGTTGTATTTAAACTCCGTATAAAAAGCGGCTGCCGAAACGCTTCAGCAGCCGCCGAATGCACCAACAGATTGTTCTGCGCGCTAGCACGTCGGGCAACGGAGCAGCACGGGCCCTCCGGTCATGCGCACCGCTCACGCCCGCGATGTCGCCGAGAGAGCTATCCACGCTTAGGGCTCCAACCAAGCAAGTCGCCCGCGCTCAGCAGATCCCTAAGCGAGCTACTCGCACTCAGGAGCCATAGCCTGCTCCAAGAGCTCGGCATGCTCCTCCTCGAAAACCGTCCCCACAGGGAAGGCGCGACGGAAGACGAAGCGGGAAATCGGACCGGCTACCAAAAGGTTCCACGGCAGCGCCATCACAAAATTATGCGGGATGTTGATCATCCAGATCGCGGGCACGGAATACAGGTTCGCAAGGATGCCGCCGGGCATGTGCGTCAGACCCTCACAGGCACCGTACAGCGACATGATGATGACCATGGGAACGACCATGCAGGAGCTGACGGCGAGCGTCATGGCAAGTGGCGAGCTCTTGCCCGGCGTGACCAAGTACTTAAAGGCGAAACCCTTGGCGAGCGGGCTGGCGACGAACCAGTCGCAGCACATGGCAAAAATGTAGGCAACGGGGAAGCCGAGCCACGCAGTGGCAACGACCTCGCCGTTGATGGCCCCGTGCTGCAGGGCAACGTTGTAGATGCTCATCCAGAGCACCATGCAAAAGCACATGATAAAGGTGAACAGCAGGCTCTCTCGTTTGTTGATAGGCATAAAGGGCAGATTCCTCTCTGTGTTGTACCGCGGCGCCACGCAACAAAAACGGGCGGGCAAGATGGAGCTGTTGGAACTTCATCTCGCCCGCCCGTGGTACGCGCGTCTGCGACTACTTATGTGGTGGAACCAGCCTAGCACGAAACGCATGCGCTTCGTAAGCGTTGAGTTTATGAAGATGCAGGGCACCGATAATCCCCCGACCCCATAAGTTGCGGTGGAATACGGACTGTTTTGACCCTTTAAGCAGCAATTCAGTCCCTATTTCACCGCAACTCATTTGGTGCAAAGTAACCTGTCCCCCTTGTACCAATTAGCTGGTGTGGCGCCAGCGAGGGTCGGTGAGCGTACGCGCCACACCCAGTCCAACGGGCAGAAACGCTACGATGAGCACTGCGCGCACAAACCAGCCGAGCATATTGACTGTGTCGAAGGTGCACATGTAATACATCGAGCGATACAGATACAAGCCCGGCACCATAATGACAATCGAAGGCACCGTGAGGGCGATGCGCGGGTAGGTGAGCTTGACTTCAGCCAAGCTTGCCAGCAGCCCCGATACCAGCGCGCCGATAAACGCTGCTGCCTCGGGAGGCATTCCCGTGCTGAGGCCCAGGAAGGGAATCATCGTCGGCGCATCGACAAGGGTCAGACGCAGGGTATTGGACACGGCGCCGATCAACCCAGCTGCCGCGGCCATCTTTACCGGGCTGTTGAACATCACCGAGAAGCCGAATACGCCAACGAAGCTCATCACCACGCGCAGGAGCGTAAGGGCAAGCGGCGAAAGGCCCAGTGGGGCAAAGTCGTCCGGCGCCAGGCCAACACACTCGGCAACCATCCAACCTACGAGGGTCGCCATCACAATAATCGATACGGCATATGAAAGGCGCTCGATACCGCTTCGCATGTCGAGCTTAGCGATGTCGAGGCCTGCCGTAATGAGTGGAAAGCCGGGAATCACAAAGAGCATGGCGCCGATATAGCCTTCTTGGTGCGACATTGCCCCCGGTATGACCTGGCCAAGGCCGAGCAATGCCAGCAGATACGAAACGCAAGCGAGCGCAACGCCGGTCGTCAGCGCGCTGAACTGACCAAGGCCTTGCTTGAGAATATGGGAGCGGGCAAAGTTGCCGACACCCGCGCCCACAAACGCGCAGGCCATCTCGATAGGGCCGCCGCCGAGCAAAAAAACGAAGGCGCCACAGGCGCAGGCCGCCGCAAGGCCCTGTTGCCAAGGCGCGTAATCAGGTTTTGAACTCTCAACGGTCTTGAGCATCTCGTGGTATTCGTGCACGGTAAACCGGCGCCCATACGTCTCGATTTCCTTTAAGAAGCTCTCCATCATCCAAATGCGATGGGTATTGACTCCCGTTGTGGGCAGGCTGACAACCTCGTTAAAGCAGTGGCCATCTTCGATGCAGGTGCACTCAAACGACAGAAGACTTAAGTCAACGTGGATGGTGACACCGAGTACGGCGGCAACACGATTCATGGTATCGCGCACGCGCCAGGCACCCGTTCCGCTTGCCAGCATAAGCATGCCGGTACGGCAGATGATGGATGATTTATCGGTGAGCGGCGCATCGACGGCAAGCTCATCGCCTGCCGTCACGATCTGGTGCCAGTCAGTTTTCATATGGAGCGCGCCGGCACGAACGCCGTGGTGCATGGGGGCTCTCGAAAGCAGCGAGTTAAGGCGCGAAGACTGTGGGGGCTCCGTTGATTCGTCCTCAACCTCATCAGTCTCTTCATCGACCAGATCAAAGGAATCAAGCGGCGCTGGCTCGCGACGGTCGATCAGCTCCTCGTCCTCATCATCAAAGTAATTGAACTGATCGAGCATGTCCTCTTCGATTGAACGCTCGCTCGCGTCGTCCATATAGACGCTCCCTTCCTACCGACTAACCCCCATCCTAGGCAGCAACGGCTAAAGGAAACATAAAAGAGATGGCTGTCATGCGAACCATGCGCTCAACAGCCGTTGGGCAGTCGTTTAAGAACGTCCCCAATGACTACATCGATGTTCTAAGTGTCAACCAAGTCAACGCCGCAGGTAGAGGACGGACAGCAAGCGACGTCCAGGGCGAACAAGTTGGCATGAAAAAGGCAAGGCATAGACCTTCTGGTCATGCCTTGCCTTTTGAATGACAAATTGTCGCCCTGGGCGGCGCGCAGCGTCAACTGGTTACGCGGGTTGGTAAACCCGCGTAACCACCTAGGTCGCGCCCTTGAAGTTGAACGTCAGATTGTCCAAATGCGGCCCGCGCAGCGTCGAGCCGTTACGCGGTTCGTAGAACCGCGTAACTCTTAATACATCTTTGCGCCGGCGGGGATGGAGGCGTCGAGCTGGATCAGGTTGAGGCGCTCCTCACCATCCTCCTCGTGGATGGCACTGATGAGCATGCCGCAGCTGGGGATGCCCATCATCTTGCGCGGAGGCAGGTTGGTGATGGCGAGCAAGGTCTTGCCGACCAGGTCCTCGGGCTCGTAATAAGCGTGAATACCGGAGAGGATGGTGCGGTCGGTACCGGTACCGTCGTCGAGCGTAAAGTTCAGCAGCTTCTTGGACTTCTTGACGGCCTCGCATGCCTTGACCTTCACAGCGCGGAAATCGCTCTTGGAGAAGGTATCAAAGTCGACGAACTCCTCAAACAGCGGCTCAACGGCGATCTTGGAGTAATCGAGCGTGGGCTTAAGCGACTTAACGAATGGGCTCGCGGCGTTGCCGGCCTCTGCAGCCTTGGCGGCAGCGGCACCGGACTGGAAACCCTTCTCGGGCTTCATGTGCGGGAACAGCAGGACGTCGCGGATAGAAGCCTGGTTAGTAAGCAGCATGACCACGCGGTCGATACCAATGCCAATGCCGCCCGCGGGAGGCATACCGTACTCGAGGGCGCGCACGTAGTCCTCGTCATACTCCATAGCCTCATCGTCGCCGCCGGCCTTCTCGGCCATCTGGGCAGCAAAGCGCTCAGCCTGGTCGACCGGGTCGTTGAGCTCGGAGAATGCGTTGGCGTACTCGTGGCCGGCGATGACCAGCTCAAAGCGGTGAGTCAAACGCGGGTCGTCCTCAAAACGCTTAGCGAGCGGGCTGACCTCGATGGGGTAATCGCACACGAAGGTCGGGTTGACGATGGTGTCCTCGCCCAGCTCATCGTAAATCTCGGCGATGATCTTGCCGGCAGTCCACTCGGGCTTGATCTCCAGGCCCTTCTCGCGCGCGGCGGCAGCAAGCTCCTCGACCGGCGTGTCGATGGTGACCTGCTTGCCGAGCACGTCGGAGACGATGTCGGTCATGGGACGGCTGGCCCACTCACCAGAAAGGTCGATGGTCTGGCCCTGGTACTCGATGACCTCGGGGTTGCCGATGGCCTTGTTAGCCGCCTTAATGACACCCTGGGCGAGCGCCTTCATGCCCTCGAGGTCTGAGAAGGCACGGTAGGCCTCCATCGTGGTGAACTCGGGGTTGTGGGTAAGGTCCATTCCCTCGTTACGGAAGATGCGGCCGATCTCGAACACGCGCTCAAAACCACCGACGATGCAGCGCTTGAGATGGAGCTCGGTGGCAATACGCAGGTAGCACTCCTGATCGAGCGCGTTGAAGTGCGTGATGAACGGCTTAGCCGTAGCGCCGCCCTGGATGGTCTGCAGGATGGGGGTCTCGACCTCCATGTAGCCGTCGGACTCCATAAAGCGACGGAAGGTGGAGAGAATCTGCGAACGCTTACGGAAGGTCTCACGAACGTCGTCGTTGGCGATCAGATCGACATAGCGCTGGCGATAGCGGGTCTCCTTGTCGGAAAGACCGTGGAACTTCTCGGGCAGCGGACGAACGGCCTTGGAAAGCAGGGTCGCGCTCTTAGGGGCAACGGAAAGCTGGCCGCGCTGGGTGCGCACGACCACGCCGGTCACGCCCAGGATGTCGCCCAGGTCGAGGGCCTTGAGCGTATTCCAGGCGGCCTCGTCCATGTCGTTGATGCGGCAGAACAGCTGAATCTCGGCAGTCGCATCGCGCACGACGATGAACATGATCTTGCCCTGACCGCGCTTGGCGACCACACGGCCGGCGATCTTCACGACATCCTCGGTGTCCTCACCATCGGCAAGATCGGCGTACTTAGTCTCGATATCGGCGACGTAGTCCTCAAGCTCAGAGTGCTCGGGATAGGGGTTCTGGCCCGCCTCGAACAGGGCGGCGCGCTTGGCCAGGCGGGTGGCGCGCTCGTCGTTGAGCGTCGATGCCTGATCTGCGGCGTTCTGGTTCTCTGCCATAAGTTAGCTCCTCAAACTAAAACGCTCCCCAGGATTCGGTCCCAGGGAGCGAAAACATACCTTTACGCGGGACCGTGGTCTAGCGTGCGATCTTGGCGATGGTGTAGACGCGAGTCTTGCCGGAAGGCGTAACGACCTCGACGGAGTCGCCCTCGCCGTGACCGATGATGGCGTGACCGACCGGAGACTCGTTGGAAATCTTGTGCTCGAGCGAGTTGGTCTCGGTGGTACCGACGAGCGTGACTTCCATGACCTCACCGTTGGGATCAATCAGAGAAACGGTGGAACCGATGGAGACGGTCAGATCGCCCGTGGTGGCAGCAACCTGAGCGTTGGCGAGGATGGCCTGGATCTCGGCAATACGAGCAGCGTTCTGGGCCTGCTTGTCCTTAGCGGCATCGTACTCGGAGTTCTCCGAAAGGTCGCCGAACGCGCGGGCTTCCTTGATGTCCTCGACGATCTCCTTGGCGTAATCGCCCTCACGCCAAGCGAGCTCCTCGACGAGCTTCTGGCGGCCCTCAGCGGTCAGTACGATCTGGCTTGCGTCCATACGGATATCTCCCCAACTCTGATCAAACAATCAACTGTCAACAAAACGAAAAAGACCGGCTAGCCTGCGGGCAAGCCGGTCAGGTGCTCACCCCAAAGGGATGGGACTACTCTGCGTCCGCGTCGCTGTCCTCTGCCTGCTTCTTCTTGGCAGCAGCGAGCTTGGCCTCGAGCTCAGCGATCTCCTTGTCCTCCTCGGACTGCTCGACCACGACCTCCTCGGCCTGCTTGGTCTCGGCCTTATCGTCGCCCTCCATACCCTCGCGGATATTCTTGACGGTAGAGCCGAGGGACTTGCCGAGCTTCGGCAGGTTCTTGGGCCCGAAGATAATCAGGACAACGACGAGAATAATGATGAGCTCAGGAGCCCTCAGTCCAAACATGTAGACCTCCACAATACAGCGAGACAAGCTCGAATGAGTATACCGCGGCTATCGCGGTATCACAACAATAGCTAAAAAAAGGGACCGCAAGAAGCGGTCCCTCCTCATGCTCTGGTCGGGTTGACTGGATTTGAACCAGCGACCCCTGCGTCCCGAACGCAGTGCTCTACCAAACTGAGCCACAACCCGTTAGCTCGACTATAGTAACAAAGATTTCCGTCGTGTGCTAGAGAAATTTTTACTTCTTTGGCACTTCGACGCGAACCGTGTTGGGAATGAGCTCCGTCGCGCAGGACCACCAGCCGTTTTGCTGGGCAGCGTCGGCAAGCCTTTCGGCCATGTCGACGGTGTCGCAAATGGCAAACGAGCAGGCACCCGATCCGCACACATCTACAGCAACGGTGCCGTCCTGTTTACGCAGCCAATCGAGAACCGTTTGAATCTGCGGCTCCATCTGTGCGGAAATGACACCCAAGTTGTTATGGATGAGCGCATATGCCGTCTCGGCATCACCAGCACGCAAGGTAGAAGCTATCGCGCCGGGCTTGTCCGCAGGCACCGGGGCCTCGTCAAAACGTCGATAGGCCTCAATTGTCGAAACGCTCGCCTCGCGCGGCTTAACCAGCACGACGGGCGTCACGGGCAGCGCGGGGTACTCAGTTGCCAGCACGTCTCCCCCACCTACGTAGAACGCAGGACTCGCGTGCAAAAAGAACGGGACGTCAGCACCAATGCCCCGCGCAATGTCGTCGAGCGCTGGGTCGGTGCGATCAATGCCCCAGAGCTCCGCCAAGGCGACAATGACCGCGGCCGCATCCGTCGAGGGGCCGCCCAAGCCGGCGCACAATGGAATGCGCTTCTCAATCGTCACGCGGATGTTTGCCTCGCGACCATAATGCTCGGCCATAGCAACCGCAGCCCGATACGCCGTATTCTTTTGCATGGGAAAATCTGATGCTGGAACCGTCTGGACGGTCAGCGCCTGCGCCGGCGTGACCGTCACGGTATCGGAAAGACCGACGGCCGCCATCAGGGAATCGACCCTGTGGTAGCCGCGGTCATCGCGCTCGGTATGAACCCCCAGGTAGAGGTTAATCTTTGCCGGCGCGGAAAGAGTCAGGGACCGATCGGTCACCGTTAGTGCTCCTCGAGCTGATTGCCGAGCGGGGTAAAGATATGCTCGCCGCTCTCAGGGTCGAACAGCTCGACCTGACCGGTGAGGACATCGATATACTGGTAGGACTGACGCGACTTGCGGCCGCGGCGCTCGTCAACCTCGACGATAAAGACGGCGGGGTGGACGCTCTTGATGGTGCCCATGCGCTCGACGACGCGGGTGCGGCCCATGTTGGCCTTAACCTTGACGCGATCGCCCACCATATCGGTCAGCTTCTCGTGGATGTCGTCGACGTGATTGACTTCCATCTCTTCCATGAACAGGGCCTCCAGAAGGTGCAATTCAAAAAGGGGATAATACCCCTAAGATAGACAAAACTCTAATACTATAGCACCCTGCTGCCGCCATACGCAAGTAGCTAAATAAGCCCCGTCCCAAATACGTACCAGACGACAATCTCGCATGACCAGTTGTTACGCGGTTTGGTAAAACCGCGTAACCTAAAGGTTGTCGGTGTCCAGGACGATGGTGAATGGACCGTCGTTGACCAAGTCGACTTTCATATCGGCGCCGAAGATGCCATGTGCTACGTGTTCGACATCTTGACGAACAAGCGTCAGGAAGTACTCGTAGAGCTCGTTGGCGACATCGGGGGCGCCGGCATCCGTAAACGATGGGCGGCGGCCGTGACGGCAATCGGCGAACAGCGTGAACTGCGACACCACGAGAACCTCGCCGTCGACATCGGCAAGTGCCAGGTTGGTCTTGCCGTTCTCGTCCTCGTTAATGCGCAAGCCCCGGAGCTTGCCCCACAGCTTATCGGCCTCGGCGCGCGTGTCGCCGTGACCCACGCCCAGCAGTACCAGATAGCCGCGCCCAATTTTGCCCACGCACTCGTCGTCGACCGTCACGCCGGCGTTGAGCACGCGCTGCACCACCGCACGCACGGCCTACTCCTCGTCCGTCAGTTTGGCGGATAGGTGCTCGAGCGCATGGAATCGATGGCTGATGGCGTTCTTCTCGTCCGCCGTCAGCTCGGCCATGGTCTTGCCCGGCGTGTCGACCGGCAGGAACAGCGGGTCGTAGCCAAAGCCGTGATCGCCGCGGGCCTGGTGTGCGATAACGCCCTCGCAGGCGCCCTCGCCATAGGTGACCAAACCATCCGTGTCGATGAGCGCGACGACGCTCATAAAGCGCGCGGTGCGATCCTCGTCGGCCACGCCCTCCAGATTCACGAGCAGCTTGGCATTGTTGGCGGCATCGTCGCCGTGAACGCCAGCGTAGCGCGCGCTATACACACCGGGCTCACCGTCCAGCGCGTCGACGACCAAGCCCGAATCGTCGGCAATGGCCATGAGCCCCGTCTCTTCGACGGCAGCCTGCGCCTTGATGATGGCGTTCTCCAAAAACGTCGTGCCGTTTTCCTCGGGGTCCTCAAAATCACCCAGCTGGCCGAGCGCCACAAAGCGCACCTCGGGCATAACCTTGCCCAAAATGGCCTCGATCTCGGTGAGCTTATGGGCGTTGCCCGTTGCCACGACAATGGTCGCCGCCGGGTCGAGGGTGTCGATGTCGATCTTCTCAAGTGCCATGAGTGGTCTCCTTGTCCGTATAGCAAAGTCACGTAAAAGGGACCGGTCCGTCGGCGTCTCCCCTTTCATGTGGCATCAACCTTATCTATCGGCGTTTCCGCAGATAAAACCTGCCAAAATAAACCTGTCCCTTTTTGTCAGGTTAGGCGAGGGCTTGGCGCTGGAGCTCGATGAGCTCGGCAATGCCCTTGTCGCCCAAATCGAGCAGGGCATTGAGGCGCTTGCGGTCGAAGGGCGCCTGCTCGCCAGTGCCCTGAAGCTCGATCATCTCACCGGTATCGGTGGCGACAAGGTTCATGTCGACCTCGGCGTGACTGTCCTCGGAATAATCCAGGTCGAGCAGGGTGTTGCCGTCGACAACGCCCATGGAAATCGCGGCGACCTGGCCCGTGAGCGGAATGCGCTCGAGCTTACCCGCCTCGACCCACATGGCAAGGGCGTCGTGCAGCGCCACCCAGGCGCCGGTAATGCTCGCCGTTCGCGTGCCGCCGTCTGCCTGAATCACGTCGCAGTCGACGGTAACGGTGTACTCGCCGAGTGCCTTCATGTTGACGACGGTACGCAGGCTGCGACCGATGAGGCGCTCGATCTCCATGGAGCGGCCCTTGCGGTTGGCGTGCTCGCGCTTGCAGCGCTTGCCGGTCGATGCCGGCAGCATGGCGTACTCCGCCGTTACCCAACCGGCCTTGGCGCCCTTGCGCCAGCCCGGCACGCCCTCCTCGATGGTGGCAGCGCACAGCACGCGCGTATCGCCAAACTCGGCCAGGCACGAACCGTGGGCGTGCTTCATGACGCCGCGGGTAAGCTTGATGGGACGCAGCTCATCGGCGGCGCGGCCGTTGGCGCGATTGACCTGCATATACTCCATAGAAAAATCCTTTCGGCAAAAGGTGAAAGTGAGCCTTTGGTCGGTGACCTTATATCTATTTGAGTTCGTCGATATCGATATGCTCAATGCTCTTGAGCGGCTGGCCAAAGATAAAGCTGCCCGCCACCGCAAACTCGGCAATGTTATCGGCCGTCGTTGCAAAACGATGCTGCGGCTCGGCTGCGTCGCCCGCCAGCTGCTCGCGGCGCGTGAGAATATCGGTCAGCTCGCGCGTGGTCTCCTCGGCGGAGCTCACCACGCGCACTCCGGGACCCAGCGCATGGCGAATAGGCCCCACGAGCAGCGGGAAATGCGTGCAGCCAAGCACCACGGTATCGATGCCGTGGTCGCGCAGCGGTTCAACCGTGGCACCGACCAGCGCGCGTACGGCAGGCGTATCAAAGATGTCCTCGTTCTCGAGCCACTGCTCTTGCAGATGTGCGCCCGAGGCGAGCTCGTGCTCAACGACCTCGACAAAGCTCGAGGCAGGGCAGCCGTATACGTCCACACCGGCGTCCAAATCCTGAATGGCACGCGTATAAGCGCCTGAGCGAATGGTGAGGTTGGTGGCGAGCACGCCCACCCGGCGCGTGCGGGTGCTGTTGATTGCCGCGCGTGCGCCCGGTGCGATCACACCGATGACGGGGACGTCGAGTACCTGCTGGGCCAAGCGCAAGGCCGCAGCGGTCGCCGTATTGCAGGCGATGACCATGATCTTGACGTCGTGCTTCGACAGCCAACGGCCCGCCTGCAGTGCAAATGTGCGCACCTCGTCCTCGGTGCGGGTGCCGTAGGGGCAGCGCTTGGTGTCGCCAAAGTAGTAGACGGACTCGTGCGGCAACGCCGTCGCAATCGCGCGCGCAACCGTCAGACCGCCTAGACCAGAGTCGAACACACCGATCGGGCGCGTGTCACCAGCCAGATTCTCAATATCGGACATGACCTCACCAGATTCTCTCTCGAAAAGATATGGCTCAGCGCGATAGGGGCGCGCTACGAACGAGCCGCGACGAGCAGCTCTGCCGTTGCCGCCCAGCCGTCGACAATCTTGCCTCGCGTGACGTAGGCATTATCGCAGGTATCCAGGAACTCAGGCGCGCCGGCGCTGGTCAAACCGTTCTCGACCAGGCAGAACGTGCCCACGTGGTCAGCCATGTAGAAGTCGGACTCGGAATCGCCGAGCGCCAGCGTCTCCTCGCGCTCGATACCCAGGTGCTCACAGAAACGTGCGATGGCAACGCCCTTGTTGAGGCCGGCGGGATTGATGTTAAACGCGCGGCCATCCTCGACGCGTTCGAGCTCGAGCGTCGTCGGCTTGGACAGATGGGTCAGGTGACCGTTGCAGGCCCAGACCAGGCCGCAGCCGGCCTCGTCAAGAATGGCCTGGACCTCGTCGTCGGGCGCATCGCCGCGCATGCCGACGGTGACCTCGCGGTACTTGTAGCCAGTCGACATGTCGTTGTGGTACTCGATCTTATGCGGCCAGCGGGCGAGAATCTTCTCGCACACGCCGGTCTGCTCGATCACCTGATGCGGCGTGAGGCCGCAGGCGGGGTCGTAGGGCATATCGCCGGTCAGGTACTCCCAATCGTTGGCCTTGAGGTCGTACATGACCAGACCACCCATCTCGCCGATGTAGGAGTTGAGGCCGAGCACGCGCGCATCCTCGTGGATCATGGTGCGGTTGCGGCCCGAGGTGGGAACCACCTGTATGCCGGCGCGGGCAAGTGCCACGACAGCCTCGACGAGCTTGGTCGAGGGGTTGCCGTCGTTGTCGCGCAGCACGCACGAGCCGGGTGCGAGCATCGTGGCGTCCAGGTCGGTAAAGACGTACTTAACCTTGGCAAGGCGCTCGCGCATCTCGCCCGAAAGCTCAGCGACGGTCGGCAGGGTATTGTGGGACATGGTCACTCCATTACGTAGAAGGGGCTTCTGGTCTTAGGCGTCGTACGCCGCAAGGGTGCGCTTGAGAATCGAACCGTCGCGCTCACAAGGCTCGGGTCCGTTCTTGCGCAGCATACGCTCTTCCTCGCCCTTACCGGTCACGATGACCACGGCAGGACGGACAGTTTCGCGCACGGCGGTCTCGATAGCGGCAACGCGATCAGTCACGATTTGCCAGTTATCATTTCCCTGCGCTTGAACGTTGCGCGCGATCTCGGCGCAAATATCCTCGACATCCTCGGGGCCGGGGTCATCCTCGGTAATCACGATTCGGTCGGCATACTTGCCAGCGGCGATACCCATTGTGGTGCGTCGATCGACACCCTTACCGCCGGTAGCGCCAAATACAACCGCCAGCTCGCGCTCAGGATAGTTCTCGCGCAAGTCACGCAGGAGTGTCTCGAGGCTCATGCCGTTATGTGCAAAATCGACGACGCCCAAGATTTTGCCCGATACGGACGGATAGAGCTCCATACGGCCGGGAACGAAGACGCCCTCAAAGCCGTGGACGATACCCTCTTCGGAAATGCCCAGGGCCTCGGCGCAGGCAATAGCGGCAAGCGCGTTGGACACATTGAATTTAACCGGCGTGGGAATCACAATGTCGCGCGTAAAGCGGGGCGTGCGCACCGTTGCCACCACGCCGCAGTCACCATTACGAATCGCCAGCGCAAGCACGTCGGCACGCTCGTCGGTCAGGGAGAACGTCACCGTACGTTCGCAACGAGATGCCGCCTCGAGCACGCGATCGACCTTATCCATATCGAGATTGACCACGGCAAAACGGCTCTGCGAGAAGATTTTGAGCTTGCTGGCAAAGTAATCCTCGAGCGTCGGATGCTCAATCGGCGAAATGTGATCCTCGCCGATATTGGTAAAGGCGCCGACTTCAAAGGCGATTTTGCCCGTGCGCTCGTATTTGAGGCCCTGGCTCGATGCCTCCATAACCAGCCACGGGGCACCCGCCTCCGCAGCATGTGCGATGCGAGACTGCAGCAGAAAGGATTCGGGAGTCGTCAGCTTGGAAGGGCCTGCCTCGATGCCGTCGTCGAACTCAATGCCCGTATTAAGAGCGGGTCGATGACAGCCCGTAAGCTTGGCCTCGTTGGCGAGAATGCCGCGCAGATAAAAGCTACAGGTCGATTTTCCCTTGGTGCCTGTAAAGGCGCAGACCTTCACCTTACCCGACGGATGCCCATAATAGGCATCTGCCACCACGGCGAGCGTGCGACGAATATCACTCACAATCACCGCGGGAAGATCAACATCGTAATCGACCTCGGAAACGTAGGCCACGGCGCCATCGGCGATTGCCGAAAGCAGGTACTCACGCTTGAACGCGCGGCCCTTGCAGACAAACAACGTGCCCGGGCGCACCTGGCGCGAGTCATCAGTCGCAAACTCAATGCGCTGGTCGCACGAAGCGCTCGGTTTGGAAACAACAAGATCATCTTCCTCGAGCAACTCTATATAGCGCATCAGAGTTAGCTTCTCTTGTGTCGGACTCGACATACAAAGACCTCTCTCGCTAAATTCAGCCTTAAAGGGCAAAAGACGTCCCGCGGCAGAAACGATGAAACATTCTGTATTATCAACCATCCTAATATGCCACCTGACCTTGCGCGCACTGCAGCCTTCTAAAAAATTGCATGGACTGCGTCGTGGGTTAATAAATGGCAACAGTGTTCACCCCACGTAAAAACAAGGAAATCTGGGTGCTATTCTTTATCCAAATGTCTTGATGTGCCTCATTGACCCACAATGCCGACCCATCATGCCCAAGCAAAGGATTCCAGATGAAACGACATTTCGAACGTCGCCGCCGCTCGGCACGCGTCCAGTTGACCCGGCACATCGTCTGCGCCTTCGCGACGGTCGTTGTGGCCCTTGCCACCATCATCGGCGCGAGCGGCTGTTCTTCCTCCCAGAACGCCTCGAGCACCTACACACTCGTCGAGAATGGCAAGCTCACCGTCGCAAGTGACTTGGCCACGCCCCCGTTTGAATACGTCAACGATTCCGGCGAAGACCAGGGCTTTACCTATGAACTCATGGGCATGATCGCAGACGAGCTCGGTCTGGAGCTCAACTACTTGCCGGCGCAAAAGTTCGACGGCATTATCCCCATGGTCAAACAGGGTGTAAAGACCGATGTCGGCGCATGTAACATCACGATTACCGACGAGCGCAAGGAAGAGGTCGACTTCACCGACCCCTATATCGACTCCAATCAGGGCGTCGCAGTTGCAAAGAACACTGGATACGACACGGTCGATAGCCTCAACGCACCGGGCGTCAAAATTGCCGTGCAGTCGGGCACCACGTCCGAGGAGTGGGCAATCGAGAACCTGCCGCAGGCAACCACCGTCAACTTTGACGACTGGACGGCAGCCTTCACCGCCGTCATGAGTGGTCAGTGCCGGGCGGTCGTATGCGATCTGCCCGTTGAGCAGTGGATGGTTTCGAACTCCTTTACCGATATGGAGATCATCAAAGAGGTTCCGACGGGCGAGCAGTTTGGCATTGCCGTCTCTAAAGACAACCCCGGGCTGACACAGGCCATCAACGATGCCCTTGCCAAGATAAAGAGCTCCGGCGCCTATGACAAACTGTACGAGAAATGGTTTGGCATGGCACCCACGAGCGGGTCCGATAACGAGGATGCCTCGAGCTCAGACGACGCGACGGACGCTTCACTCGCCGTCACCTCGGCGACCGCCAAGTCAAACGAAAACGGCGGCAGCGGCGTGCTCGGCGGCATCGCAACCCGCCTGACCTGGGAAGCGACAACGGGTAGCGACGAGGGCGACGTTTCGCAAATTGAGCTTGAGCTGCCCGAGGGCGGATCGTTTGAAAGCACCGATGTTAAGGTCACGCTGCTCGACGGACTGAACCAAACGGGTGTCAAGGCATCGTGCTCGCTGAACGGCTCAAAGCTCGTCATCAAGTTCGCCGATCTCGTCGCTGCCGGCTCGCAGATTCGCGTTGTTGTCCCCGACGTCGTATTCCCGAGCAACGCGGGTGCCTATGCCGTCACCGGCAGCTATGTCGCCGACGGCGACAAGCGAGATCTTCCCGAGAGCCCCACCATCAGCGTCTCGGAGAGCACCATGGTGCAAGAAATCGTCGCCTGGCTCGATGCCCAGCCTTGGGTTGCCGCGTGGAACTCCAACCCGTTTTTGGGCATGTTCTGCAAGCCGCAGATTATCGTCACCTCAATCGCCTCGCTCTTTAAGGGCTGGGGCATAGCACTTGCCGTGACCGCTATCGGTTTTCCGCTCGCCATCCCCATCGGCTTGCTGTTTGCCTTTATGAAAATCAGTCATAGTCGTATGCTGCGCGGCATCGCCGTAACATACATCAACGTCCTGCGTGGAACCCCGCTCTTCCTGCAGATCTACATTGCGTTCTTTGGGTTCCCTATGATCGGTCTCAACGTGCCCAATCTGCCGCTCGGCGTCGGCGTGCTCGCCATCAACTGCTCGGCCTATCTTGCCGAGATTTTCCGTGCCGGTATCGAGAGCGTACCGCATGGTCAAGCGGAAGCCGCCTACTCGCTTGGCATGACTTGGTCCCAAGTTATGTCGCGCATCGTGATCCCGCAGGCTGTACGTTGCGTTATACCGACTATGACCAGCGAGTTCGTTATGCTGTACAAGGACACGTCACTGCTTTCGAGCGTTGGCGTCATGGAGCTCATGCTGTTCTCCAAAAACCTCACGGCCACCACGGGCAACATTACGCCCTACATTTGCGCCGCACTTTACTATCTGGTCGTGACGATTCCGCTCATCCACATCGTCACCAAGGTGGAGCACCGTCTCGCCGAGCGCAGCAAGCGCTAACCGCTCATACATAGCATTCGCAACCACGGCCCGCCGCTTCGTCTGAAGATCGGGCCGTGGTTTTTTCGGTTCGCTCGGCGCTTATGCCCTATCACGAAACAAAAGATTGGCATGATAGTAAAGATTATTTGACATCAGCTGCCGCAATCCTTGCGGCAGTACACCTGAGCCGTCAGCAGAAAGGATCTTGCATGTGCGGTTTTGTCGGTTTTACCGGTACAGATGAACAGAGTGAGCTGGTTCTCACGGCCATGATGAATCGCATCATCCACCGTGGTCCCGATATGGGCGGCCAGCATATCGTCGACAACGTTGCCCTTGGCTTCCGTCGTCTTTCGATTCTCGATCTTTCCGAAGCTGGAGCTCAGCCCATGTCGAGCGACGACGGCAAGGTCACGATTGTCTTCAACGGAGAGATCTACAACTTCCAGGAGCTTCGCGCCGAGCTGGAGGCAGCCGGCTACGCCTTCCACTGCAACGCCGATACCGAGGTCCTGGTACACGGTTACGAGGAGTGGGGCGAGGACCTGGTTAACCGCCTGCGCGGCATGTACGCGTTCGTGATTCACGACCAGAACAAGAACAAACTCTTTGGCGCTCGCGACATCTTTGGTATCAAGCCGTTCTATTACTACCAGGCATCCGATGGCTCGCTGCTATTTGGCTCCGAGATCAAGAGCTTCCTGGACCATCCCAAGTTTGAGAAGGCTGTCAACCACGACGCGCTGCGCCCCTACCTGACGCTGCAATTCCCCGCCACGGAGGAGACCTTCTTTAAGGGCGTGTTCAAGCTTGCCCCGGCGCATTGCTTTACGTATGACCTGACGACCAACACCATGGGCATCAAGCGTTACTGGAGCTGTGACTTCACCGACGACAACTCCAAGACCTTCGAGGAGTACGTGGACGAGTGCGACAAGGTCGTGCACGAAAGCGTCGCTGCACACCGAATCGCCGATGTTAAGGTGGGCTCGTTCCTTTCTGGCGGCGTGGACTCCAGCTACATTGCCGCCTGTCTCATGCCCGACACCACGTATTCTGTCGGCTTTGATTACAAGAACTTCAACGAGACCAACTACGCCGCCGAGCTTTCCGACAAGCTGGGCATTAAGAACGTGCGCAAGATGATTACCGCCGACGAGTTCTTCGATGCGCTGCCCGATATCCAGTACCACATGGACGAGCCGCAATCGAACCTGTCCAGCGTGCCGCTGTACTATCTGGCACAGATGGCCGCTGAGGAAGTTACCGTCGTCCTTTCGGGCGAGGGTGCCGACGAGCTGTTTGCCGGCTACGAGTGGTACGAGGACACCCCCGAGATGCGCTCCTTTAAGAAGCGCGTGCCACTCGGCGTGCGTCGTGCCCTGGGCTCGCTCGTTCAGCATCTCCCCTACTTTAAGGGTCACAACTTCCTGACCAAGTGCGCCGAAGTTCCCGAGCGCTGGTATGTGGGTCAGGCAAAGGTGTTCGATCCCTCCGAGGTCGACGAGGTGCTCAAGCCCGCTTATGACACCGGCAAGAACGCCGCCGAGATGTGCGCCGAGTACTACAAGCAGGTTCCCGATTGCTGTGAGCTTTCTAAGAAGCAATACCTGGATATGAACATGTGGCTGCCGGGCGACATCCTGCTCAAGGCAGACAAGATGTGCATGGCGCATTCTCTGGAGCTTCGCGTCCCGTTCCTGGACAAGAAGGTCATGGAGTTTGCCGAGCACATTCCTGCCAACTACCGTGTTAACGAAGAAGGCTGCAAGCTCGTTCTGCGTCACGCTGCCAACCGTACGCTGCCCGACGAGTGGGCAACGCGCAAGAAGGTGGGCTTCCCCGTACCGGTCAAGTTCTGGCTGCGCGAGCAAAAGTACTACGACTACGTAAAGGAATACTTCACCGCACCGTGGGCTGCCGATTTCTTTGACACCGATGCGCTCATGAAACTGCTTGACGATCACTTTGAGGGTCGCGCGCTCAACCAGCGCAAGATCTATACCACGCTGACGTTCCTCATCTGGTACAAGCGCTTCTTTATCGACGAGGACAAGGGCGCCGAAATCGCCGCGTAAGTTTCGTTATGGATTAGCGGTGAACAGCACGGGGTTTCCGCTATACTCAATCCCTGCGGGCGATTGGCGCAACGGTTAGCGCAGGTGCTTTACACGCACAAGGCTGGGGGTTCGAATCCCTCATCGCCCACCACTGAATTGTTTGGCCTCCAGCGATGGAGGCCTTTTCTTTTTCGGGCCCATTTCATGGGATTCGAACCCGCCAGGGTGCGGAGCTGAGGAAACGCGAAGCGTTTTCCAGCGCAGCACGCGAGGAGCGGAGGCCCGAAGCGAAAGCGGGCGGCGAAATGGACCCTTGGCGAATACCCATGTGCAAAAAATGCCAAATATGAGTACTGCTACCTTTTTGGTAGCAGCGTTTTCGAAGTCATAAAAGGCAAATCCGACATTAGAACGACGACTGATAGTCCAGTTAAGCCAATTTAGTTACTGCAAAACTGGATATATGTGGCCCAACTCATCTAAAAACGCCTAATTTATATGTTACGAAGTTAGTGTCCGTACTCATATTTGCCACTTTTTGCACACGGCCTATCCCAGCCATGGTAAATCGATAACAAAACGGGCTCCAGACCGCTGAATCGTGCCGCATATGGCACGTCCGCAGTCCGGAACCCGGTCCAAATTGAGTTATTTCGCTGTATTAGGCCAAAACGTCCGACAAAATCTCGATCAGGCTGCCCACGTCGGCTTCCTCGCAGATAAGCGGCGGCAGGAAACGCAGCGTATGAGCTCCGGTCGCGTTAATCACGGCGCCAGCGGCCAGCGCGCGGGCAACAATATCATGCGCATCGCCCGCAGTCTCATCCAAATCGCAGCCGAGCATTAAGCCGCGACCGCGCACCTCGACCACATGCGGCAGCTTGGTGAGTTTTGCCTCCATATAAGCACCCACCTCGGCAGCATGCTCGGCATAATCGCCGCGCACGAGCGCGGAGAGCGTCGCGGCGCACGCCGCGACAGCCAAGCAGCTACCGCCAAAGGTCGAACCGTGGTCGCCCGGCTTAAACACGTCGGCGATCTCTTTCTTTGCCACCACGGCGCCCATGGGAACGCCGTCGGCGATGCCCTTGGCAAGACTCATGATGTCGGGCTCCACGCCATAGGTCTGGAATGCAAACGGCTTGCCGGATCGGAAGATGCCACACTGGACCTCGTCGGCGATAAGAACGGCGCCCACCTCGTGCGCCAAGTCGCGCGCCGCCGTCATAAACTCCTCGGTCATGGGGTGCACACCGCTCTCGCCCTGAATCGGCTCGAGCATCACGGCGCAGATCTCGCTTCCCAGCTGCTTAAAGATTGCGTGCAGCTCATCGACATCGTTGGGCGTGCAGGCCACAAAACCGCCCGGCAGCGGACGGAAGCTGTCCTGTAGCCAATCCTGCATGGTGGCGGCAATGGTCTCGAGCGTACGGCCGTGGAAGCCGCCGCGCATGCATACGATGGTGTTGCCACCGTTACCAGCACGCTTGGCGTACAGACGCGCGAGCTTCATCGAGCCCTCGTTGGCTTCGGCACCAGAATTGGCAAAGAACGTCTCCCACACCTGCTCGTCCGCAGCCGGGGCACCGAGCGCAGCGGCCGTGGTCTCATCGCCGGCGGCAATGGCATCGGCCAGAACGCACGCACCATCTACGTCGTCGTTGGCAAGCTTGGACAGCAGCGCCGCGACCTGCCCACGCTGCTCGATGTAGAAGTAATTGGAGACATGCATGAGCTTTTTGGTCTGCGCCTCGAGCGCCGAGAGTACTGCAGCGTTGCCGTGGCCAAGGCTGCACACACCGATACCAGCAAGAAAGTCAAGATACTCACGGCCGTCATCGCCGGTGAGCTTCATACCGTGGCCTTCGACAAACTCTACCGGCGAGCGACCAAAGGTATGCATAACGTAATGGGATTCGAGCGATTGTTGAGTTGCAAGTGACATGGGATGCCTTTCGTTAGGCGCCGTACGGCGCAGGGCTATGGGTGCAGGGACGCGACGACTGCGGGTCAGCTAGACCGTCTGGAGCTTCTCGACCTCGTCGAGGTTCTCGGTCAGGCGCGCCGCAAACGTCGAAAGCGGGTGCGGGTGCGTATCAAACTCGTAGGCCGTCTCGGTGGAGTGGATCACGGTACCGACGCCGGCATCGGTCAACAGCTCCAGCAGCAGCGAGTGCGGCGTCGTGCCGTTGATGATGTGGGCTCGGAACACGCCAGCGGTAAGCGCATCGACGGCGGCGCGCAGCTTAGGAATCATGCCCTTGTCGACCTCGCCGCCGTAGAGCATCTCATTGACCTCGTCGAGCGTTAGATTGGAGATGAGCGAATCCTTGTCGCTAAAGTCCTTGTACAGGCCGTCGACGTCGGTCAAGAAGATCGCCTTGTGCGCATGAAGTGCCGCCGCAACTGCACCGGCGGCGGTATCGGCGTTGCTGTTGAAGAAACCGCCGTCCTCCCCCGCCGCGACGGTAGCGATGACGGGGATGTACTCGCTATCGAGTAAGCGCTCGATATAGTCGGTGTTGACGTGCGTCACTTTGCCCACGCGTCCGAGCTCGGGGTCGAGCGGCTCGGCGATGAGCGTGCCGGCATCGCTGCCCGATACGCCCACGGCCAGGTTGCCGTGGTGGTTGAGCGCCGCGACCAGCTCCTGATTGACCTTGCCGCCCAGTACCTCGCGCACGATATCCATGGTGGCAGGCGTAGTCACGCGCTGGCCGTTCTTAAACTCGACGGGGATGTCGTAGTGGCTGAGCGCCTCGTTGATGGCCTTGCCGCCACCGTGCACGATAACAGGGCGCATGCCGATAATCTTGAGTAGGACGATGTCGCTCATCACGTCGCGGCGCAGCTGCTCATCAACCATGGCGGCTCCGCCATATTTGATAACGACCGTCTTACCGGTCAGGTTCTTAATCCACGGCAGCGCCTCGAACAGCAGCTGCGCGGTAACTTCGTTGGATTCGCTCGAGCGACAATCGCGTGCGAACTTCATAGTCTGCCTCGTCTTTCGTGTAGCTATCGCGCCGTACCTCGTTGCCCGCTATTGCAGCGGGGCGCGCGGCACATCGGGAGTCTAGGAACGGTAGTCGCCGTTAATGGAGATGTACTCGTGCGTGAGGTCGCAAGTCCACACGGTGGTCGCCGCGTCCCCTGCGCCCAGGTCTGCCGAGATCACAATCTCGGGCGCCTCAAAGCGACGCAGCGCCTCGTCCTCGTCAAAGGGAACGGTCAGGCCATCGCGACAGACGGGCATACCCATCATGTCGATGGACACATCTTCTTGGTTAAACTGCACGCCGCACTTGCCGAGCGCCATGGCAACGCGACCCCAGTTGCAGTCGTGGCCGGCAATGCAGGTCTTGACGAGCGGCGAGTTGGCGACAGCACGAGCAGCGATATCGGCCTCCTCATCGTTCACGGCGCCGGTGACGTTAACCGTCACGAGCTTGGATGCGCCCTCGCCATCTGCGGCGATGTTGCGCGCCAGGCTCTCGCACACTTCATGCACGGCAAAGGCCAGCTCGTCGAAGGCGTCAGAGCCCTCGACAATAGGCTCGGCATCTGCGGCAGCGCCGGAAGCAAGCATGATGCAGGTGTCGTTAGTCGAGGTGTCGGAGTCGACCGTTACCTTATTAAAGGTCTGCTTGACGGTGGAGAGCAACAGGGCATGGAGCGCCTCCGGCTCGACGGGGGCATCGGCAGTGATGACCGCGATCATGGTTGCCATGTTGGGCATGATCATGCCCGAGCCCTTGCACATACCGCCCACCGTATAAGCGTTGCCCGCATGACCAGCAGCCTCGCTGCGATAGCGAACGGCATACTCCTTGGAGTGTGTATCGGTCGTCATGATGGCACGGGCCGCATCGGCACCGCCATGGGCAGAGAGCGCCTCGTAGGCGGCAGGAATCGCCGTCTCAAACGTGTCAATCGGCAGAATCTGACCAATTACGCCCGTGGAGGCGACCAGAATCTGCTGGGGCTCGCAGCCGATAACCTGCGAGGCGATGTTGCAGGTCTCGCGCGCGCAGGCAAGACCGGTCTCACCCGTGGCGGCGTTGGCATTGCCAGAGTTGACCGAAATGCCGGCAATGACGCCGTAGCCCTTGTCGGCGCCGCCCAGGTTGGCACGGCTCACCTGCACGGGCGCCGCACAAAAGCGGTTAGTCGTAAACACGCCGGCCCCTGGACAGGGTTTATCGGGCACGACGAGCGCGTAATCCAGGCGCTCGGGATTCTTGCGGAATCCGGCATGGATGCCCGCCGCCTTAAAGCCGGCTGCCGCCGTTACGCCGCCCTCTACGGCACGAATTTTGATATCGAACTGCTCAGCATTCATCGTCTTTATGACTCCTTATATCAAACAAAAAATGGGCATCGGTTGGTGCGCCATGCCAGCCACAATCATGAGACCAGCTTAAGAGTGGCGCCCCACTCGATGCCCGACTACCAAATCGCTAACAATCGAATGTGCTACACCGGGCACGCCACTGTGGGCAAGCCTCGTCGCTCGTCAAAACCAAAGACGATATTGGCGCACTGGACCGCCTGGCCTGCTGCGCCCTTGCACAGATTGTCGATGGCGCCCGTAGCCACCAGAACGCCCGCGCGCTTGTTGAGCGCGAGGCCGATCTGGGCGGCGTTGGTGCCGACGACCGAAGCCGTCTTGGGCTGCTGGCCGGCATCGAGTACGCGCACAAAAGTGCGGCCGGCGTAGAACTGCTTGTAATGGTCGACAACGTCCTCAAGAGTCAAGGTGTCGATAGCCTGCGGCATAAGCGGCATCGTCACCGTAGAGAGCAGACCGCGCTTGAGCGGTGCCAGGTGCGGGGTAAAGACGACGCGATCGGTTAGGCCCAAGATCTGCTCGATTTCGGGCGTGTGACGATGCTTGCCCACGCCATAGGCCTCCAGGTTTTCGTCCGCGCTGCAAAAATGCGTGCGGGCGTTGCAGGACTTACCGGCACCCGTTACACCGCTGATAGCGTCAACGATCACGGGACCGCTCTGGGCAACCCAGCCGGCGCGCACGGCAGGCGCAGCGGCAAGGCTCGTTGCGGTGGGATAGCAACCGGCGCAGGCGACCAGCACGGGCTTGCCGTCGGC